>DATKYV010000177.1:0-7159 GCA_035528275.1 Terriglobia bacterium
TCCGGCGGAGATAGGTGGGATGCGCAATCTCGTACCACAGGTAAACAGGACCCGACCTGTGCCTCAGGAACATCAGATTCCATTTTTCCGGGGCGGTGAGTGCTTCGAGCGTGGCGAGATCACCACTCGCCGCATAGATGACCAGGACATCGTGGTCTCCCTGGCTTGCCGCGGCCGCCTGTTCCGGCGTTTTGGTGGTCACGAGAGGCAGAATCTCAAGCGGGAAATCAGCCGTGGACTTCACCTCTTCGAGTTCGCGGCCGATCCTCCTCTTCTCTTGTTCCGCGTCGTCTTCGGTAAGCAGCCCTCCCCAGGGACGCCAGCTCGTGGCCTGCTTCCTCTCATGGATTTCGTACACAAGGACCGGCTGCACTTTCAGCGGGAGACTCGCGGGTCGGGGTCGTCCCGCTCCCCGGCCCCGGGGAGCGCCGGTCATTGGCCGCGCCGGCAACGCCAGGCCGGTCGCGCTGACGGCGCCCACGTCGGCGAGAAACTCACGCCGCGTCATCCCGCCCTGGCGGCTGCAAAACCGCGAGGAACCGCAGCAAGGGTGACTCGAACTGCCTGCTGGTTTTCTTTCCATGGCAACCTCCGACAAGCGATAGAGTCAAGGGAGACGACGCCAGCCCAAGGCTGGGCGCTCAGGACCTGTCACAGGGCCCTACCCGTCCAAGCCTTGCGCAAGCTGTTGGCCGATTCGAACCGCTTCCTCAAGATCCTTGCGGCGCTCACCCGGCTGCGAAGCCAGCGCCGCCTCCCACGCGGCGGCCGGCAAGACCGGCGACTTCGCGAGCCACGCGGAAAGACCGGCGAGAGCGGCACGCTGCGGCGAAGCGGCCTTTCGCAAGGCGAGCCGAAGCAGGCGACCCGGGGTGGGCGGCATCTCGGGTTCCGCATCCACAATGAGCAACGTCTGCGGACGGCAGCGGTCCAGCATTCCGTTGGCGCGAAGTTCCTTCAGGCCGTCGGCACTGACGATGATCACCACGTCGGGATTCTCCATGCCCGTGTATTCGATCGCCTGGGGACTCAGGCAGATCTCCGCCAGGGAGAACCCCGTGCCTTGGGTCACGGGATTGTCGTTCTTCTGCGTCGTGAAGAGTCCCGCGGCCAGCGCCGCCCGGCAGAAAAGCGCTGCGGCGGACTGCACTCGCTCTCCCGCGCTGCCTGCCACCACCAGGCGTAATTCCTGAGTGAGCGTCGCACCGGGGACGAAATTTTCCGCGGGGCGCGGCTGGAGCTTCGCGGAAGGCTTTTGCGGTTTGCTCCGGTAGAGTTCCCGAAGCGACGGCCGTCCAGCTTCTGCTTCCAGACGTCCCATCTGGTAGCCCTGGCTCGCCGCAATTTCTCGCAGCGTACTTCCCGTAAGCTGATTCCAGCGCGTGCCGTAGGCGGTGCAGAGCTCCAGGATTTCGACGAGCGCGAAGCCGGGATGGGCGATGGCGTCGGCAACCACCGCGTCGAGCGATGAGTCAGTGGCGAATTGCCGGGCGAGGAAGCCGGCGTGCGCGGCGCGCAACAGGGCGGGGAGGTCGAGGGGTGGCGTCCAGTTGCCCTCACGCGTCGTGGCGGTCACGAATTCGAGAGGCGTCAGCGCCGAGTGCTGGCCGCCCGTCATGCCGAACAGGAAATTGTTGTGGAGGAGGACAGTGATATCCACATTCAACTGCGCGGCGTGCACCAGGTGTAGCAGGCCGATCATCGCCCCGCCATCACCGATCATGACCACGGGCTTCAGACCCCGCGGCTCGAGGACCAGCTCCGCCAGCGCCATACCAGTGGCAAACGCCGTCGAGCGACCGTGCGTGGTGTGGACCGTGTGCAAATAGGGGAAGAGTGAATCGGCCAGTCCCACGCAACCGATGTCGGTGGTGAGCGCCACGGAACGCGGTTGCAGTTTCAGCCGTTCGAGCGCCCGGCTAAGCTGCCGCACCACCGAGGCGTGACCACACCCGCGACAGTAAGGCAGCTTCGCTTCCGGAGACAGGTACACGTTCTCCGCCATCACGCCTCCGCCGCGCGCACGGCGCCGGCAATTTCGCCGGGCGTAATCAGACTGCCGATCTTGTTGATGCCTACGACCCCCCGGCCTGCGAGGTGAGGCGCCAGCACGGCGCGGTACTGACCGTTCAAGTTTTCTTCCGCGACAAACACCGTCGGCACTCCATCGAGCGATTCAGCCAGGGCACGGCGCGGCACGGGGAACAAGGTCTGCAACTGCAAGAACGAAACACGAGTCCCTTCGCGCCGCAGCGCCGCCACCGCCTGTCGCGCGGCACGCGATGTGATGCCGTAGCTGATCACAAGACTGCGAGCGCCCGGGTCGAGATCGGCGCGCGCCAGCGCCATCTCTTCGGCGTGCGCCTGGATTTTCTGCTCCAGATGCCGCAGCACGTCGAGCACTTCGGGAGCGTTCTTGCGCAGCCGGCCTTGCTGGTCGTGCGCGGAACCGGTGACGGTGACTTTGGTTTCCTCACCCACGGCGGCAAACACCGGCACTTGCTCCGGCTCCGTGAACCCGTACGCCGCGAAGGGTCCGTTGCCTTCAAAAGTCTGCCGCTCGACGACGGCCGGCGTGACCAGTCTGTCGTCGTCCACAACTTCCGTGGTCATTCCAACCTCTTTGTCGGAAAGCAGCACCACCGGCGTGCGCAATCGCTCCGCCCAGTTGAAGGCATGCACGGTCAAGTCATAACATTCGGCGGCGGTACTGGGAGAGAAAACCGGAATGGTGTAGCCGCCCGAGGTGGCAAACTCTGCGAGCCACACGTCGCCTTGCGCGCCCTGTGTCGCGCCGCCGGTGCTGGGACCCAAGCGCTGGACGAGCGCAATCACCACGGGCGTCTCCGTCATCAGCGCGTACTGGAGAGTCTCGATCATCAACGCCCAGCCCGGACCGGAGGTCGCGGTCATGGCCTTGAGACCGCGCAGGCTGGCGCCCACGCAGTAACAGAGCGAGGAGATTTCGTCCGGAGCCGAAAGCGCCAGGCCGCCGCGCCCCGGCAGCTCGCGCATCATCACTTCGTAGATTTCCGAGGCAGGCGTGATGGGGTAGCCGGCGAAGAATCGGCAACCGGCCGCCAACGCACCCTCCGCCACCATCCGGTTACCCGAACAGAGCCGTCTGGCCATGGGAGACAACCTGACATCTTCGCTGCAACAGACGGGCCAGCAGGCAAGGTCGGATTCCTTCCGTAACCCGTTGATACAAAATGGATTGCCCCCCTCTGGTGGACGGCGCACCCATGCCCCCGGCGGCGCCTGCGGGTTTTTGCGCTTGCTGACCGTGTTTTTGGTGTCGGTTCGCTCATGACCGTCACCCGAATGCGTTGAAGGGCATTCGGTGTGCTGGTAGAATCCAAGCCTCGGACCCGCAGGTCCTCCCCCTCGCAGGAGGAGCGCCATGACCACTTCACGCGAGCGCGTCGCTCGCGCCCTCAATCACCAGCAGCCGGACCGCCTGCCGCTCGACCTGGGCGGCTGCGCCACAACCGGCATGCAAGTCAGCTCGGTCTACTTGCTGCGCCAGGCGCTGGGCCTCGACCCGCCCGGAACGCCGGTCAAGGTGACCGAGCCCTACCAGATGCTGGGGGAAATCAAGCCGGACCTCATGGAAGCCTTGGGAGTGGACGTGGTGCCGCTGGGCAAGGCGCGGACGATGTTCGGCTTCCCGAATGAAGGCTGGAAGCCGTGGTCGCTCGCTGACGGCACGCCGGTCTTGGTGCCTGAGGCGTTCAACACCGATCCCGAGCCCGACGGCTCGATCCTGATGTACCCGGAGGGCGACCGCTCCGTCCCGCCCAGCGCTCGCATGCCCAAGGACGGCTTCTATTTCGATTCCATCACCCGCCAGCCGCCGATTGACGAATCGAAACTCGATCCCGAGGATAACCTGGAGGAATTCGCACCCGTCTCCGATGAGGACTTGGCTTACTTCAAATCCGAAGCGGCGCGGCTCCACACGGAAACCGATAAGGCGATTCTCGCCAACTTCGGCGGTACGGCTTTCGGCGACATCGCGCTGGTGCCGGCGCCCTGGCTGAAGCATCCCAAGGGTATTCGCGACGTCGAGGAATGGTACGTCAGCACCGTCTCGCGGCCGGATTACGTCTACAAAGTTTTCGAGCGGCAGTGCGAGATCTCTCTGGGCAACCTGGAGAAGATCTACGGCGTGGTGGGCGACCGCGTCACCGCGGTCTTCGTCACCGGCACCGACTTCGGAACGCAAAAAGGGCCGTTCATCTCGCCTCACACTTACCGGAAACTCTTCAAGCCCTTCCACCTGGAGGTCAACAACTGGATCCACCGGAACACCAAGTGGAAATCGTTCATTCACTCCTGCGGATCGGTTTGGGCCCTGCTTCCGGATTTCGTGGACGCCGGGTTCGACATCCTCAATCCCGTGCAGTGCTCGGCGGCGGATATGGAACCGGCGCGGCTGAAAGAGCGCTTCGGCGACCGCCTCACTTTCTGGGGCGGTGGCGTGGATACGCAGCGCACGCTGCCCTTCGGGACTCCTGAGGAGGTTCGGGCGGAAGTCAGGGAGCGGATTCGAACCTTCGGCGCGGGTGGCGGCTTCGTCTTCAACACCACCCACAATGTGCAGGCGCGCATACCCAAGGAAAACCTGCTGGCGCTCTACGAGGCCGTGCGCGAGTACGGGCAATATGCTTCCGCGCCCGCCGCCTAGTTCCCGCGCGCACCCTGTGACCAACACACCTGCGTTTCCCCCTCACCCGCCCGCCAACTGGCGGGCACCCTCTCCCCCTGACAAGGGGAGAGGGTGGGGGTGCGGAGGTGAGCGCCTTGTGGTGCAGGGTCGGACCCCCGCTCATCGCTCTTCCCTTACCACAGGAAGTAATGCATCCAGGTGTTAGCGAGTTTCCAGAACCACTTCGTAGCGGGCGTTGCAGTTTACGGCGGGATAGTGCTCGATGCTCTTCACTCGATCCCCGTAGCTGATGACGAATCCCAGGGGATGCTTTCTCACCTTGCTGGGAAGCCCCGCGACGCGCGCCTTGCCGTCGCTGTTGGTCCCCACTTCCAGGTCCATCTTTCTCAAGCCGAGAAAACCGTAATGAACGGTCACGCTGACCTTGGCGTTGTAGAGCGGCTTGCCCGCGCCGTCGGTGACCGCAAAATCCGCCGTACAGGGTCCGAGGTCGGCGTCGACTGAGGGGACCTCCACCGGCGCGGTTCGCCCCAAACCCGGCCCCCAGAAGAGCGGTCCTGAAATGAGAATACCGATGATTATCGGCCGGCGATGGTAGCGGAAGAACGCGCCACGCAGTCTCCGCGCCCACACTCTGCCGCTCATTCCGTTGTCCATGTCACCTTCCGTTTCCGGGAGCGGATTTCACGGCCCCCAACGCTCAATCTTGTCTCCGAAAGTCACACCCGTACGATGAGGTTGTCGCGCCGTCGGTGAAGTCCACTGTTTGTTAGACGTTGTCCGGGGAAAGGAGGTTTGACACGGGAAAGCAGACAAAAAATCCGGCTTCGGCTGCGCGACCGGAGCTGCCCCGGGGGTTCCCCCCCTGAGAAAAGCCCCGCCCTATGGCAAGGTCGAGCATTTATCTGATGTGGCACTGTGCCAGGCCGCGCTTCTCGAGGTACTGTTGGTGGTATTCCTCGGCGCGCCAGAATTCCGTGGCGGGCGTAATTTCCGTAACAACCGGCCGCTTGTATACGCCCGAGCTCTCCAGTCTCTCTTTGGAAGCCCGGGCCGCAACTTCCTGTTCGGGGCTGTGAAAGAAGATCACCGAGCGGTACTGCGTGCCGACGTCCGGCCCCTGGCGGTTGAGCGTTGTGGGGTCATGATTTTCCCAGAAGACTTTGAGGAGAACATCGTAATCAACCTTCGCGGGGTCGTAAGCCACTTCCACCACTTCCGCGTGCCCTGTCCGGTCCGTGCAGACGTCCTTGTAAGTGGGATTCGCGAGGGTGCCACCCATGTAGCCGACGGTGGTTGAGACCACGCCGGCGATTTGCCGGAAGGTCGCTTCCACTCCCCAGAAACAACCCGCACCGAAGGTAGCCTTCTCCATATCTTTTTCTCCCTTGCCTGACCAGAATCGGAAATCCGTGCCCTGACCCCATACCATTCTTGCCTGTTCTGGCCGCGAATTCAAGGAGGACGGAAATCCGCTCCCCGCTCCGTATCCCTCCCCGGCTGAGGCGATCTGCGCCGCGTCCGACAGGGGGGGCTTGCCAGGGGAGCCGTTTCTCGTACAAACTGGGCGCAGGCATGCGCGATAAAACCTACCTCATCGCCGTTCTGCTGGGGGCCGGACTGCTGCTGTATGTCGGCCGGGGGATGATCCTGGAATCGACCGTGGTGACCTGGGGCCTGCCCTTCGCGGGCACCACGGCGGCGGGGGTGATGGGAATGGCTCTGTACCGCGTGCAGCAAGAGCTGCGCGTCAGCCGCCACGAGCTGGCGCGCAAGCAAGCGGAGCTGAACTTTGCCCTCGAAGTTCAGCAGGCACTCTTCCCGCGCCAGTTCCCCACGGACGGCGGCCTGGAATTCTCGGGGGTCTGCGTCCCGGCCAGCGGAATCGGCGGCGACTACTACGACGTCCTGAAGCTGGGCGACGGCCGGCTGGTCTTCGCCATCGCCGACATCAGCGGCAAGGGAATCTCAGCGGCCATCCTGATGTCGAATCTTCATGCCGTGCTGCGAACCCTGGCCCGCGCCGGCCGCTCGCCAGTCGAAGTGTGCTCTCAACTCAACCGCCACCTCTTCGACGTCGCGGACGGCACCCGCTTCGCGACCATGTTCTACGCGGAGTGGAATCTCGCGGAGCGCCGCCTGCGCTACATCAACGTCGGGCACAACGCCCCCTTCCTCCTGGACGCGCGCGGCGGACAGAGGCTCGTAGCGTCGGTTCCGCCGCTCGGAATATTCTACGACATGGAGTATTCCCTGGCCGAGGTGGCTCTCCAGCCGGGAGACCTGATCGCCCTTTACTCCGACGGCGTGACGGAGGCGGGAATCAACCGCGGAGACGATTTCGGGGAAGCGCGGCTCGAGGCGGTGCTCACAGCAAACCGCGAACGCCCGCTGACAGAACTCCAGCGGCGGGTGGTGACGGCCGTGCACGCCTGGGCGGGTCAAGAACTCGAAGATGACATGACGCTTCTGCTGGTCAGAGCCACC
>DATKYV010000178.1:0-8085 GCA_035528275.1 Terriglobia bacterium
TTGGGCTATGTCTATCGCGCCGCGGCGAAGGCCGGTCGCAAGGACATGGCGGGCGCCGAGGCGGATTTGAAAAAGGCTGCCGAGATTGCACCTCAGGACCCCCTCCCTTCGGTTCGCCTTGGAGAGTTGAGACTCGCGAATAAGCAGTATAAGCAGGCGGAGACGTACTTCGAGGAAGCTCTGAAGAAGGACCCGAATTCCGCCAGTGCTCTGCGGGGGTTGGCGGGCGTCTATACAGAGCAGAAAGCCCTGGGCAAAGCTGTGACCCGGGTGAATGAACAGATTTCCAAGACCCCCAACAGCAGCGCGAATTACCTTCTTCTGGGTCAACTGCTGGTAAACCAGAAAGTCCTCGACAAGGCTGAAGCGGCATTTCGAAAGGCCGTGGAACTGGACAAGAACAACGTGGACGCGTTTTTCCTGCTCGGACAGATTCAGGTTGCGCGCGGCTCGCGAGACCAGGCCATAGCTGTCTATCAACAAGCGATTCAGGACAACCCGCGGCACGTTCAGAGCTACGTCATCCTCGGGTCTCTGGAGGAAAGGCGGGGGAACTGGCAGAAGGCGCAGGAGATTTATCAAAAAGCCCTCCAGGTAGACCCTGATTACCCGCTGGCGGCGAACAATCTGGCTTACTCAACGCTCGAGCACGGCGGCAACGCCGACGTGGCGCTTTCCCTGGCCCAGGTGGCGAGGCGAGGGATGCCCGAATCGGCCAGCGTGGCGGACACCCTCGCCTGGGCCTTCTACCACAAGGGTGTGTACGCGAGCGCCATCGACCTGCTCAAAGAGGCCCTCGACAAACAACCCAATAATCCCACCTACCACTATCACATCGGGCTGGCCTACCAGAAGGCCAATGACCGCGCCCGCGCCAAGGAGCATTTGGAACGGGTACTCAAACTGAGTCCCAACTACGCCCGGGTGCAGGAAGTCCGCAACGCGCTGGCGGAGCTCGCCAAGAGCTAGGGCCGTTGGGTCAGACTTGGATTGGGAAGAGAGCGGAGGGTTAGCTGGCGCGGGCGCTGGATGCCGCCTCGACCTCTGCTCCTGCCAAGGCTTTTCTCGAGGGCAGACCGGCCTGGCGGATTTTGTAAAGCAGTGCACGGTAGCTGATTCTCAGGGTTCGCGCCGTGCGCTTGCGGTTCCAGTGGTGAGCCTGCAGAGCCTTCAGGATGATCCTTCGCTCCAGTTCCTGAACCGCATCCCGGGTAATTTCCTTCAGCGATATTGATCCATCCAGCGGAATATCCGGATCAAAGTAGGAGTGAGTCTGTTCTGTAAGGTCACTGCTGATGGCCTCTTCCGAACCCAGAATGACGTAGCGCTTGACGAGATTCTCGAGCTGGCGGATATTCCCCGGCCAGTGGTACTTCTCCAGGAGCTCCATCAAATGAGAGGAGAGAGGCCGGGCCGGCATCTTGAACGCTTCGCTGTATACGCCCAGGAAGTGCTCGACTAAAATTGGAATATCCTCACGGCGTTCTCGCAGGGGCGGCAACTGCAGGTTGACCACGTTGATGCGGTAGAAGAGGTCCTGCCTGAACCTTCCGGCCTCGATCTCCCTTTCCAACGGCCGGTTGGTGGCACACACCACGCGGGCCTCGACGCGCTTGTCCTCTTGTGCCCCGATGCGGCAGAACTGCCCGTCCTGCAGGAGTTGCAGGAGCTTCGCTTGAAGCCCCAAATCGAGTTCACCGATTTCGTCAAGGAAGAGCGTTCCGCGATGGGCCATCTCCACGCGGCCGGGCTTGGTGCCATAGGCGCCAGTGAAGGCGCCCTTCTCGTACCCGAAAAGTTCGCTTTCCAGCAAAGTGCTGGGGATGGCCGGGCAATTGACTTTGACGAACGGCCCGTCGAGCCACGGCGCCTGCACGTGCAGGATCTGTGCAATGATTTCCTTCCCGGTCCCACTCTCACCCTGGATCAGAACGGGGATGTTGGTTCCGGCTACTTTGTCCACTTTTTCGCGCGCCGCCTTCATCGACTGTGACCTGCCGAAGATGACGGACTCGGGGGGAAGGTTCCCCACGGGTACGGCCAGGGTTGAATCGATCTCAGCGGCGTTCGGCATCGACTGGCTCCTCATCTGAACAATGGACAAAGCGGCTGCAGCAGTTATGACGGGAGCACGTCACCGGCCAAAGGGCGAGGTCTTTCCAGGCGTGGGATGTGAGATTCCTGGACTTCGGACCCTTTTGCTATCCACCTTAAGTTTCAATCAGTTCCGGAACTTTTTGGAGTCGCTGCGAACATTTTGCGATTTGCCGGAAGGGGATATGCGGGAGGAAAACACTTTCACATTGAGGAAGAGGATTTCCTATTCTCGACGGCTGATGACTAAAGCCGCGTCGCCCACAAAGACAGAAGGGAAGCGATGACGAACGTGTCGGCTCGCTCGAGTCCGTACTGGCGGATTTTGTAGAGCAATGCCTTGTAACTGATGTTCAAGGCCCGTGCTGCTTCCTTGCGATTCCATTTGGTCTGTTCCAGCGCCTTGCCGATGGCCTCCATTTCGGCTTCATCCTTGAGATTTCGCACCATCGACTTCAGATCACCGGTGCCGCTCTTCGCCGTCGAGGGAGGTGCTTCCAACCGGCGGGCGGCGGGCGTTCCTGTCCCCTCCAGTTCCTTGAGGATCTGGGCTTCGTCACCAAGAATCAGGTATCGCTTGACGAAATTCTCGAGCTCCCGCAAGTTTCCGGGCCAGGAGTACTTCATGGCCGCTTCGATCAGGTGCGTGGAGAGCGGCAGGGGTTCGCGCGCGTAGCGCGAGGCGAAGCGGGACATGAAATGCCGCAACAGCAACAGGATTTCTTCCCGCCGCTCGCGCAGCGGAGGCAAGTGGAGCGTGAAGACATTGAGGCGATAATAAAGATCGTCGCGGAGCTTCTTGGTGGCCAGGGCCTGAGGGATATCTACGTTGGTGGCGGCAATAATCCGCACGTCTACCTTGACTATGGAACGGCTCCCCAGGCGGGAGAACTTCTGATCCTGGAGGACGTGGAGGAGCTTGGCCTGGAGGGCCGGCGACATCTCGCCGATCTCGTCGAGCAGGATCGTCCCCCTGTTACACAATTCGAATTTACCCGGTTTGGGCCGCGTTGCTCCGGTAAAGGCGCCGGCCTCGTACCCGAACAACTCGCTCTCCAGAAGCTCGCTGGGCAGCGCCGCGCAGTTGACCTTGAGGAAAGTACGATCGGCGCGCGGCGAGAGTTTGTGAATCAGGCGTGCGATGACCTCCTTGCCCGTTCCGCTCTCTCCCAGCAACAACACCGGGACATTGACGCGGGCCACCATGCCGGCTTGGCTGCGGATCTTGTGCATCGACTCGTTGGCCGCCACAAAAAAGACGTCCTCATCGACCTCTTCCGCCTCCACCACCGGCGCCACCGGCCCTTCCATCTGCGGCTGGCCGGCCAGGCTCCGCCGGATCACCGCGTCCAGTTCCGCTTTTTGAAAGGGCTTGGGAAGATAATCCTGCGCGCCCAGATGAATGGCCTGCACCACGGTCCGCGGATCACTCACGCAGGAGAGCATGATCACTTTCATTCCGGGGCGGATTTCGTGCAACCGCTCCAGAGCTTTCAAGCCGTCCATCTCCGGCATCACGACGTCCAATAGCACCAGGTCGGGAAGCGGTTCCTTCTGGACGCGTTCCAGGAGTTCGGCGCCGCTGGCCGCGGTTTCCACTTGGTGGGAGTCCACTTCCAGAAGCGTCCGCAGATAGCGGAGCATGTGGAGTTCGTCATCGACGACGAGTATTCGTCCTCGATCACCCTTCATCGCGTGCTCCATTGGGAAGCATCTTCTTCCCTGGGAACCAGGGGAAGCAGGAATGTGAATTTGCAGCCTGCTCCCGGCTCGCTTTCCACCCAGATCTTGCCGCCGTGCGCTTGGACGATCCGCCGGGCAATGGCCAAACCCAACCCCGTTCCCCCCGGGTGGTTCTCATAGGGAACCCTGAAAAAGTGGTCGAAAATCTCCTGATGAAACTCCGGCACGATGCCCGGCCCCGTGTCGGCGACGGTGACGCGCGCGGAGTTGACGCTCGAAGCGTCTCCCGGCTGCTCATAGGCGCGGCTTTCCCAAGTGTGGGGCTCGGCCGTGAGCCAGACGGTTCCTCCCTGGGGAGTGAATTTCAGTGAATTCTCCAGAAGGTTCGATACCACTTGCTGAATCTTGTGATAATCGAAAACGAATGGTTCCAATTTGGGATTCATAGGGAAGTATAATGCCACTCCCTTGGCACAATAACGATCCAGCCAGTATCCACAGGCTTCGGACAGGCAGGCATTCAGATCTCCGCGCTCGAACTGCATGGAAGCCCTGCTGGCATCGAGCGTTCCGTAGGCAAGAAAATCCTTGATAAATTTTTCGAGGCGTGCGCAATTCGGTTGAGTGTCGAGAAGGATCTGCCGTTGGCGAGGGTTCAGAGGCCCAACTTTCCCGCTCAGCAACAAGTCAATGTATCCGATGATGATCGCCAGTGGCGTTTTCAGCTCGTGCGCAACCCTCGCCAGGGCCAGGGTCTGTTGGCGAGTTTCCATTTCGTCTGCGCTCTGGAGTTCCGCCGCCACCGGAATGGGTCGGACGGAAGGGGAGGGGGCCGTTTCGGATGCGGTCCCGGGGGGAGAAACCGGCTCTTGCTGCCGCTGTGGGGGAACGAGGCTCCCGACCTCCTCGGCTGAATTGTTTGGACGACCCTCAGGCATGGGGAACCCAGTCCTCCCGCTGGCTGAACTTGAGCCGCCCCCAAGCGCCTCGTGACCCAGGACTGACCGAGCAGGATACTAAGGGAGATGAAGCACCCAAGAAGATTCTAGAGAGTTTATGCAAACGTTGTCAAGTGGTATAGGGATGCCGCGAAATCCGACTGGTGAGCGGGTCGGGCCCCTCGAAGAGCAAACAAGTTGTAACTCTTGGGGAAGTTGTTGCATCTATCTGCGACTTGGAGTTGATTCTGGCCTCAAATCCTCCGACCTCACATTTCAACTAAGCCTTTACTTTTCTGTTAGATAACGGTCAGAATCTCTCTCGCGATGAAGGCCTCAGCTTTGGCCCCTGGTGTGCATGGTAGCGGATGGAAGAGCAGGGGGTGTCACATCGCCTTGGATCGCCGCCAGTGGCAGAGGCTGCCGCTTGCCATCCCGTTTTTTCTTCGCGGTTGCGACCGGAACGGCAAGGAGTTTCTCGACTTCACGACAGCCCTCAACGTCAGCGCAGGAGGAGCGCTCATCGCCGCCCGGCGGCCGCTCCGACCTTCCACGCGGCTGTCGCTTGAGATTCCATCCTCCCCCCTCCCCCGATTATCCGCATCCCCCAACGCCGTCAATTCCCTAAGGGCCAAAATCGTCCGGACCACCAACAAGGATGCGTATAATCTCTACGCCCTCAGATTCAATCGGCCATTGCTCTAACCCCACCTAAGAGTTAGAATCTCGCCTCATGGCGGACGATGACAAAGGCGGCTCGAAGGTCGTAGCTCGTCTCCGGGATGGAAGCATGCTGAAGGGTTATCTTGAAGAGCCCCTGGAACTGGATTTCGACGCCCTCTTTGCCGACGCCCATTCCGCCTTGCCCAAGGAGTTCGGCTTGCGAAGAGCCGATTCTGACGAGAAGGTCGCGGTGCCTCTCGATTCGCTCAAGGCACTCTTCTTCGTGAAGAGCTTCGAAGGACGCAAGGATTATAGTGAAGTGAAGTTCTTCGAAAAGAATCCCCCCATCAAAGGTCTGTGGGTCCGAATTCGCTTCTATGATGACGAGCACCTGGAGGGTGTGGTCAGGAACTCCATTGATTTCCTGATCGAGCCGGGATTCTATCTCAAGCCACCTGACCCTCTGAGCAATAACGAGATCCTCTACGTCGTCAAGGAATCCCTCGCTGACTTCCGCGTTTTGGGAGTCAGGATGGAATTCTGACACGCCTCCAGACGCTTTAAGCTGCAACCGTTCCTCTACCTCAATCTTGGGGCGAGTTTCTGCGTATACTCGTCGAAAACGTGGCGATTGTTCTCCGCGGGAACGTTCGCGACGTTGGGTGAGACGAAGGCGCGGAACTTCACGCCGCGCTGCTCCAACCGCGCCGCTGTTTCCGCTACCAGCGCCATGGAAATGGCAATAACCGCGAACGTGGAGCTGGCGGCGACGGGCACGCCCGCCACGTTCACTAGGGCATCTTCGGGCGGACAGCAATTGTCGATGGTCACGTCGCCGAGCTCGGCGAGTTTCTTGCCGCTCGAATGCGTGCCGCGCGCGGCGCGGGCGTTCTCGAGCGAGGTGACGGTGACCACTTTCAGCCCCAGCGCTTTGGCGTGCAGCGCCACTTCGATGGGCGCGGCGTTCAGCCCGCCGTGCGAGTAGACCACCATCGTATCGACCGGTTCAAACTTGAAATTCGAAAGGAACTCGGAGATGTAACCTTCCGTCCGCTCGAGTTTCAAGAGCTCGCGCACCCCTCCCGAACCCAGCACCTGCGTCCACATCAGGCGCGAATCCATCAGGGGATGGAATCCCGCGAAACTCCCGTAGCGCGGGAAGACGTCGAGAACCGGGATCACCGAGTGCCCGCTGCCGAACAGATGCACCAGGCCGCCACGGGCAATTGAGTCCGCGGCAAACTCCGCGGCCTTCTCGATGTTGGCGAGTTGCGTGTCTCGGATCTTGTCGTACACCTTTTGAGCAAGCTCGAAGTATTTTGCGGCTGACATCAGTTCTTCTCCTCCAGTCGAATGAATGCGTATCGGGCCGCGCCCAGAACGCCGGCATCATCTCCGAGCCGGGAGCGCACAATGCGGACTTGCCGGCTCGAGAGCGGCTGGCCCCATTGGCGTGCCGCACGACGAAGTGGAGCGAGGATCAGTTCGCCCGCGCCTGCCAATCCTCCGCCCATCACCACCAGCTCGGGATTCAGCAGGCTGATGATGCTCGCCACGCCGCGCCCGAGATTCGAACCAACGTCTTCAAGCACACGACGCGCCGTTCGATCACCGCGACGCGCGGCCTCCGCCACCACCTCGGCCGTGATCGCGCGCTTTCCCGCCAGACTTCGAATCAAGCTGCTGGGGTTTGAACGCAACTTCATCTGGGCGATGCGAGCCACCGCCGGTCCGGCGCCCAGCGCCTCCAGGCAACCGATGCGCCCGTATTCGGGGCGCCAGCCTCCTTCGATCGCCATCCAGCCGGCGGCGCCCGCCACACCGCGCCTCCCGGGAACGAGGCGGCCGTCGAGTATCAACCCCGCGCCGATCCCCGTCCCCACGGTGAGGAAAACCATGTTTCGCACCCGGCCTCGCCCGGCGCCCAGCCATGCTTCCGCCAACGCCTGCACGTTCCGGTCGCCCTCGACGAACACCGGGCGGCCGAGCGCGCGACCCAGTTTCCGCCCGAGGGGAACTTTCTTCCAGCCCGGCAAGTTCGGCGCCCACACGGTTTCTGCTTCAGGGTCGAACGCTCCGGGGACGCCGACGCCAATAGCTCGAATCGCCCGCCAGGAGACCTGCGCCGCCACAACAGCCGCTCGGGCCGCGTCGTAGAGAGCTCCAAGATCGCGCTTCACGCCCGAGGCCGGAGTCGGAAGCCGAATAGACGACAGCAGCTTGCCAGTGGATGCCACGACCCCGGCGGCGATTTTAGTCCCGCCCAGATCCAGCCCGATGACCAGTGACTTCTTCATGCGACGACTTCCGGTGAGAACGTAGTCTGTTCGACTGCGAAAGGCTGGATTCTAGCCCGAAGGGGGAATCGATGCCACCGCGATTTTCGAGGTTCGAAACTGGAAAATCGAAACTGGAAACTCGAAAACCGAGATTCGGAGAACGAGAGCTCTCAGGGGGCAATCCCTCACGGGACGGGCAACCGGCAATTCCAACCGGCCCTGTTCCCTGTAACCTATCACCTTGAGCCTGTCGCTTGCCCCTGAAGTTGGCTTCGTTCGCCCGAAAAATGGCTTCGTTTGCGGTTTGTATTGAAGAACGAACCCAAGCTCTACCCTTTATGTTCAACAACTTGGTGGCTTCGTTTTTGCATTTTAACGCATTATGAAAGGGCGCCCCTTGTGCGTTAGGGTTGGCTTTGCAAGAACAA
>DATKYV010000179.1:0-6615 GCA_035528275.1 Terriglobia bacterium
GCCGTGCATCTGCTATGATTTCGATCTTACCTTGTAACCTTATCACGGAGTGAACGCATGGAATTCAAGAATCGTACGGCCCTGGTCACGGGCGGAACGGGAGCGCTGGGCAGTTCTGTTACACTCGACCTGCTCGCCGCCGGAGCCCAAGTCGCGGTGCCTTACCGAAGTGAAAAAGAATGGGAAACCCTCAGTCTCCGCGCCGGGGCTTCAGCGGAACGCCTGCAAGGCATAAGGACGGACCTGACCAGGGCCAACGAGGTCGAACGATGCGTGGCACAGGTCGCAGAGCGCGCGCAGCGCATCGACTTCCTGGTAGCCGTGGCGGGGGGTTTTGCCGGCGGAAAAAGCTTCGAAACCGAGGAGCGCACCTGGGACCAGATGCTCAATCTGAACCTGCGAACTCTCGTCCTCTGCCTCCGCGCCATAGTGCCGCAGATGATCGAACAGAACTTCGGCCGGATTGTCACGGTATCGAGCGGCGCCATCCTGCGCGGCGGCGGAGCCGGAATCGCCGCCTACGCCGTCAGCAAAGGCGCCGTCCGCCAGTTGAGTGAGATTCTGGCCGACGAGGCCCAGAGCCACGATATCCGCGTCCACTGCGTGATGCCGGGGACCATGGATACCGATGCCAACCGCCGCGCCATGCCCAAAGCGGATTTCACCAAGTGGGTCAAGACTGAAGACGTGGCGAAGGTGATCCACTTTCTGCTCAGCGATGACGCCCGCGCCGTCCGCTCGGTGGCCGTGCCGGTCCTCGGCTAGGACCCTCAGGCTTGATCTAGCGCAAGGCTCTTCGTTTAGCCGTGCGGTTTTTCCCGTGGCAGGGGAGGGCCTTCATGGCCCTCCCGCATTCAAGGAGGAACTGGAGGCGTTTATGCAGTCCGTCAGTTGACGGACGAGATGAACTCGCCGTAACGACAGGCAAGCTGACCTACGAGCCTGGGAATTTCCAATTGAAAGTTTCGGCCGGGGCGGATAGAATGGTTGTTCGTTCGCACACCCAGAAGGAGATCCATGAAGAAGGGCATTCATCCCCAGTATCACGACGTGACGGTGGTCTGCGCGTGCGGGAATACATTCAAGTCGCGCTCCACCTACAAGAGCGATGTTCTGCACCTGGAAATCTGCTCCAATTGCCACCCGTTTTTCACCGGCAAGCAGAGGCTGATCGACAGCGCGGGTCGCGTGGAACGGTTCCAGAAGAAATACGCCGGTTTCCGCAAGTCCCGGGAGGAAGCTGCTTCGCAGCCCAAAGCCTCCTCTTCGGGAACCTAGTGCCGGTCCAACTTTTTCGGCCTAATGCGGTGAGGAGTAACCACAATCCGCCAACTGGCGGACCGAGACCTTGCGATGTCCGTCAGCTGACGGACACATTAAGTTGGAACGGCACTAGATCTGCTCCGCCCTGCCGTAACGCAGGACGGATGACCGAAGACACTCGCTGAACTCAGGGCGCGGCGGGCTCATCGATGGGCCGCCGCGGTGGACGAAGGGCGTTGGCAACCACCCCACCCGTTGACCCCTACATCACGAAACCGCAAGTTTACCTCCTCGGCCGCCAGGCCATCGTCGAAGAGGAGTTGGGGCGCTTTCTCGACGACGAAGGCATGGTGTTTACGACGGACACAAAAGTCGCCGCCGAGATGCTGAGCGAAATCGCCGGCCGCACCTGCTACATGTCCTTCGGCAAGGGGCGGAAATTGAACCAGGAGTATCTGGACAACATCCTGACTTCCAAGCACGGCAGCGTCCTCGAACACGCCGTGTGGTGCCTGTTGATCACCGGGGTCAGCCGCGCCCTCACCCACGAGCTGGTCCGGCACCGCGCGGGATTCGGGTATTCCCAGCTCTCGCAGCGTTACGTGGACGAGAGCGAAGCGCGCTACGTGGTGCCGCCGCTCTTTCAGGAAAACGACACGCTCCGCCAGCAATGGCAGCAGACCATCGATTGCATTCGCAAGGCCTACGTCGAGCTGGCCGAAGCCACCAGCCAGTACGTCCAGCAGAAGCATCCGGAAATGACGCCGCGCGACCGGCGCAAGTGGGCGCGCCAGGCGGCCCGCTCCATCCTCCCCAATGCCTGCGAAACCAAAATCTTCATCACCGGAAACAGCCGAGCCTGGCGGCATTTTCTGGAATTGCGCGGCAGCCCGCACGCCGACACGGAAATCCGTATTCTGGCCGTCGAAGTTTGCCGCGTGCTGAAGAACGAAAGCCCCAACATCTTCCGCGACATCGAAATCGTCGAAGAGGCCGACGGCCTCCCCTCCGTCCGCGTCAGCCATTCCAAGGTTTAGCGATGCACCGAAAAGGGCGTAGGCGCATGTCATCCTGAGTCCGTCAGCCTGTCGGCTGACGGGGACGAAGGATCCAATCCCTCAGGGTCGGGTGGGCTCTTGCGCGTTACGGTCACACGCGGGTCGCGCACAAGCTTCTCAAGTTGATCCACGCAGATGCCCCGAGTGCTGCGGCGGAAGGCGCTCGGTTCGCGAGCCCAACTAGTTCTTCTCGCCCTTGGTTCCGGACGCGGCGACAATCCCTCGCAGCATGCCGGCAAACACCCATTGGTGCACGGGGTAGAGAGCGTACCAGTAGAGCTGCCCCAGCAAGCCCACCGGGTCGAAGATGGCGGTTTGCCGGATACTCGACTTTGAGGAATCCCCCTCCACTTCGAACACCAGCCAGGCGCGCCCGGGGAGTTTCATCTCCGCCGCAAGCTGCAGGCGTCGGTCGGGCTCGATCTCCTCGACTCGCCAAAAATCAACCGTGTCCCCTACGTGAAGATGCTCAGGATCGCGCCGCCCGCGCCGCAGGCCCACGCCGCCCACCAGCAGGTCCAGGAAGCCTCTCAGCCGCCACAGGAAGTTCGCGAAGTACCATCCGGTTTTGCCGCCAATGCGGCGGATGGGACGATAGGCGTCGGCGGGCGGCCGGTCCACGTATTCGAGCCGCGAGTCGATCAGTCTCGTCCCGAAGCGCACGCCTCCCCAGTCACGAGGGCGGCTTCCGGAGGAGATGGCGTCTGACCAGCGCGTTGCCGCGAATTCACGATCTTCGCTGTGCAGCGCCCGCTCGATGGCTTCTTGCAGACCCAGGGGCCGCACCGTGAAGGCGTCCAGCGTCGATGGGTCACGGACCACGGTGGGATAGCGCAGTCCGCTGATCAGCTTTCGTCCGATGCGGGCGTAAACGGGAGTCACCAGTCCAAGCCACAAACTCGAAAGGTGCGGGGTCAGGACCGGCACGGGGATCATCAGGCGCCGCAGGCCTCTCTGTCGTGCATACTCGCGCATGATGCCGCCGTAAGAGACCTGGTCTCGGCCGCCGATTTCGAAGGCTCGACTTTCTTCCAGTGGCACGTCGAGTGCCTGAACGAGATAAGCGATGAGGTCTTCGATGGCAATGGGTTGTGCCAGTGTCTCAACCCAGCGCGGCGTGATCATCACCGGCAAGCGCTCCACCAGGGCGCGCACCAGCTCGAAGGAAAGACTCCCCGATCCCAGCACGATTGAGGCGCGCAGTTCCAAAACGGAAACGCCGCAGTTCCTGAGAACCTCCCCCACCTCTCGTCGGCTCCTAAGGTGCAGCGAGAGCTCTTCGCCGGGTTCGCCCAATCCGCCGAGGTAGATGATCCGGGAAATGCCGGCTTCGCGCGCCGCGCTGCCGAAGTTCAAGGCGGCCTGCCGGTCTTCTTCCTCAAACTTTCCCCCGGAACCCATCGAGTGAACGAAATAGTAGGCCGCGTGCACGCCGGCCATGGCGGGAGGAAGTGACGCCTTATCCAGGCAATCTCCGGCGACGACATCGGTCCGTTGTCCCAGGCGCGGCAGCAGGAATTCAGGACGACGCGCCAGGCAGCGGATGCGATATCCCCGGGCCTCCAGGGTCTTCAACAGCCGTCCCCCGACGTAGCCCGTGGCGCCGGTCAGCAGAATGAGCGGGTCTATCTCTCGAGTCTCTCTCTCGGGTTCCAAGCGTTTCACCCATCGAGCCGGGATTCCAACCGCAACTCTTCAGGAACCAACCCTAAACTTCAGCCGCCTATTGCGCAACGACGAACGTCGCCTTCGCAGTTTGGTGAGCGAAGAGCTCGCGCGCCGTGACCCGCCAGACTCCCGGAGGATCATCGAGGGCCAAAGGCACGGCGAATTCCGCTGCCCCGCCCGTCAGCAAGAGATTGCCGCCGTAGTAGTCCACCACTTTGCCTTTCGGACCCCGGACTTCGAGGTGGGCCGCGCTCACCGGCATTTCGCCGCCTCCATGGCCCGCGAGACGCACGGTGAACTTGACGGTTTCTCCGGCCTTCGCTTGAAGCGGGGCTGCGGAGGGCTGCGCGGGCTCAACGCTCAGCCGGCCGATGGGCGCGGGCAGGATGCCATAAAGGAGCGGTTCTCCGGCCGCCAGCGTTCCCTGCACTCGCGCCACGCGCCCCAGCGCGCGGTGCGCGCGCAAATCGTAAACGTGCTGCGGCGCAGGTAAGTTGAGTGTGACTCTGCCCGCGTCCGCGCAGTCGGGTCCCGGAAGGATGGCGATGAATTTCACTGAGCCTTTTCGAAAACCTGTGACCTCCGAGCATTTCAAGGGCCCGCCATTAGGCCTTCGAACATCTGCGACAGGTTTCACTCCGGCAGTTGCCAGGTAGTCGCCGAGCATCGCGAGGCGCGAATCCTGGGCGCCGGATTTGCGCAGACGCAGGTAATCGCTCATCCAGAAGTTCAGGTTGACGGATCGCCCGGCGGCGTAGCTGTGGTCGATGAGAAACAAGGCCTCCCCGGCGGCCGCCGCGGGACGGCCGGTGGTGGTGCGCAATGCGGGATTCCCCAGCGAGACCTCAAGCTCGATTGTCCCGGTTCTTGTGGCGAGGGGGAATTTCACCGATGGCAAGTCGCTAGCCGCCGACTTCACCTGCAACCGCTGCACGCCCAGCACGTCGTCCAACCGGCCCGCCGCCTGCCATCGGGCGTGACCGTCCATCAGCCCGGTCTCCACATCCGAAAAGAGCAGACCACCTCTTGTGACAAAGTTGCGAATTGCCTCCGTTTCGCCGTCCGAAAGCGCGATGGAGTCCGGCAGGACCAGAACCCGATAGCCCTTCAGTTTCCCGCCCTCAATCTGTTCCGTGGTGACAAAGTCAAACTGGTAACCCAGGTCCTGGAGCGCCTGCAGCCAGGCGTGGCGATTGGAATGAAATCGCTTCAGGTGCGCCGAGGTCGCGTTGCCGTTGGAAAGTTCGTGGGGTTGAATGTGTCCGTCGGTGATCCATTGGCTGCGGACACTCAGCAGCGAATAGTGAACGGCGATACCGCAATTCTCTCGCTCCGCGCCGCGAAGCAGCAGCGCCAGCCCCTCGTTGCGGAATTCGCCGATGGTTTCCGCCAAGTCGCGCCCCTGCTCGGTCAGAGTCAGGTCGGGGTTCAGAGCCGTGTAGTGCCAGAAAAGCGACGCGCCGATGTGACCGTGAAACAGCCGGTGCCACAGCTCGTGCCGCAGCGCTTTTCCGTGGCGCTCGTAGCCGGTGAAGCCGGTGAGAATCAGGTCCGGCCTGATGCTGCGGTGCAGGTCGTCCTGGTCGCCGTTGGAATAAGGCTGAAGGTAATCGACGATCCGGTCCAGCCGGTACCAATTGACGGCGTTCGATGGGCCCGGCACCTGAGTCCCGGAGATGCTGGCGAGCCCGCCGGGGTCTTCCTGCCTCACCGTCTTCGCGGCCACGTCGAGGGCGTGGGCGAAGACCTCTTCCATGAACGTCCGATGGTCCATCCAGCCCGCGTAATTTCCCTTGGCCTGAGCTTCGGCCGTGGTGAGCGGCACTACTGCGTCCCAATTCGGGAATTGCGATTCCCATTCCGCGTTGAGCGCCGCCAAATCGGAGTACTGCGTTTTGAGCCAGGCGCGGAATTTGGCGAGCGTCGCCGGCGACCAGGAAAGGTCAAAGGGATCGCCGTAGGCCGTCAGCGAAGATTCGTCCGCCAGGTAATAAGCCAGCGGCCGGAACGGTTTGAATTTTTCCATGCTGCGACGCACTTCCGTGCGCAGCGTCTCGAGCCACGCGTCGTCCGCGAGGTCGGGGTCGCGGATCAGGTATCGCTTGTCCCCGGTTTCCAGAAACTTGTCCTTCTGTTCCAGATATTTCTGCCGGTAGTGCCAGTAAACGCCGAACCCCGCTGCGTGCACCTGGGAGATGAGCTTGAAGTTGCGCTCGGGATCCTCGACGACGGAAACGCCGATGGCCCGGAACTGCGCGTCGAGGGTCGGCGTCCAGGGCTGGAAGCTGGGAGGCCCGTACCAGGGCATGATCAGCTCGTAGGCGCCGAACACGCGATCGAGGCCGGCGAAATTCACGCGGACCTGTTTCTGGTCGATCTTTCGCGGCCGGCCGTTCACCTCTTCCATCAGGCTGACGCGCACCCAGCCGATGTTGGTGGTGTAATTCCCCACCTCGACGGCGGCGCGCGCCTCGCGACCTTCCTTCAGTCCGTCGGGGCGAATTTCGCGCCCGATCAACCGCCCGCGATGATCGAGCAATTCGGCGACGAAACCACTCGGGTGGTCCGATTGGGTCTTGAAGCTCACCTGAACTTTGTCGCCCCGCTCGTAGAAGGATTGGTCGGT
>DATKYV010000180.1:0-2613 GCA_035528275.1 Terriglobia bacterium
CGCTGACCAGGCGCTGGACGCATCTCCCGGCAACCGCGTCCTGCGCGGCATTCCCAAGCGGCGGCTGGAGGAGGCCTACGATCAGGTCCTGTTCGAGGTCACACCCTCTGCGGACATTCATCGCCTGGTGGTGTTCTACCCCGATCGGAGCTCGATGGAATTTGTCTTCAGCCAGATTGAAAAGAATGTGGCGCTCCAGCCCTCGCTTTTTCGTTTTACCCCCCCACCCGGCGCGGAAGTGATCGACCAGCATTGAGGCGCGCGGTGGGCAGACTTCTCGCGAAATCATTTATTGCAGCACGTGCGTCCGAATGGCGGCGGCGACGCCGTCCTGATCGTTGCTGAGGGTGAGGGTCCAGTGAGCCTCGCCAAAGCCCGGGCTGTGATTGCCCATCACCACCGGGAGGCCGGCAAACTGGAGCATTTCGAGGTCATTGAAATTGTCGCCGATGGCCATCACCTCGCCCGCTGCAATTCCGCACTGCTCCGCCCAGAGTGCCAGGGCCGCTCCCTTAGTACAGCCGGCATTCATGACGTCGAGTAGCGAGATGTCTCGCAACAGATACTTGGTCCACGTCAGATGAATGTCGGCGCCGATCGGAGAGGAGCGCAACAGCGGCTCAGCCGGTTCGATGGTGGCGGGCGGCCCGCCGAAGAGGATCTGGATGGGGTCGGCGGTCAATGCGCTCTCCAAATCGTTCACTTGCTGAAAGCAGTCAGGGCTATTGGTCAAGTACCAGCCCAAGGGGCCGGCGGGAACGGCGCTCTGCTCCAGAAGGACCTGCCCCCGGCCGGGTTCGTGATAAATGGCCGCGGTGTAAGGACGGAACTCGCGGCTGATTTCCAGGACGCGACGGGCAGTTGCGCGGGGGAGGAAATTCCTGTGAAGCACCTCGCCTGACGGTGAAGTTGCCAGCGCGCCGTTGGAGGAGATCAGCGTAATCGGGCAGGGAATCGCCTCAACAAACTTGCGCGCCGAATGCGACCTCCGCCCGGTGACCACCACCACTTGGACGCCGCAGGCCGTCGCCTCGGCGAGCGCCTGGCGGTTGGCGGGGGAGATTTCTGACCGGCTGTTGAGGAGTGTTCCGTCGAGGTCAATCCCCACGAGTCGTATAGGCATGGACGGACGATTTTAGCATAGAGGCTTCATCGCAGGTCGGGTCCGCGGCTGCGTTGACCCTCAATTCCAGAGTCGAGTAGACTGACCTCGGCATGTCGCTGCTTGCTCACCTTGAGTGCTCGCGTTGCGAGAACCGCTTCGAAGCCGGAAAGGCCTACAACCTTTGCCCGTGCGGCGCTCCGCTTTGGGTTCGATATCACCTGAACCGAATCTCGGGGCAATGCTTGCGGGAAAGTTTGCCGGCGCGGCCTCCCACACTTTGGCGGTACCGTGAACTGCTTCCCGTGGCGAAGGAGTCGTCGGTGGTTTCCCTGGGGGAAGGCTTCACGCCGCTTCTTCATGCCCGGCGCCTGGGAGAGAAGATTGGCCTTCGCAACCTTTACTTGAAAGACGAATCTGCCAATCCTACCGGCTCGTTCAAAGCGCGGGGGCTTGCTGTGGCGGTCAGCATGGCGCGGGAGTTGGGAATCACCAGACTTGCCATCCCTTCCGCCGGGAATGCCGGCGGAGCGCTGGCGGCGTATGCCGCACGGGCCGGCATGCAGGCCCTGGTCTTCATGCCCGAAGGCACGCCCCTCGCCAACCGGCTGGAATGCGCGCTGCTGGGCGCGGAAGTTGTCATCGTGCCGGGGAGCATCAAGGACTGCGCGCGCGCTTTGCGCGAGCGTCAGAAATCGGAAGACTGGTTTGACTGCTCCACGTTGCGCGAGCCCTACCGATTGGAAGGCAAAAAGACGATGGCCTTCGAAGTGGTGGAGCAGCTCGGGTGGCGCGTTCCCGATGTCATGATTTACCCTACGGGAGGCGGCACGGGGATTATCGGTATGTGGAAGGCGTTTGAGGAGATGGAGGAGCTGGGCTGGATCACCGGGCGGTGCCCGAAAATGTTCGCCGTGCAAGCCGCCGGATGCGCCCCCATTGTTCGTGCCTTCGGAGAAGACGCCGACCGGGCCGAAGAATGGGCGGATCCCAAGACCGTTGCCTCCGGCTTGCGCGTTCCCTCCGCGATCGGCGACTTCTTGATTTTGCGCGTCATACGCCAGAGCCGCGGAGGCGCCTTGGCCGTCGAGGATGCGGCCATGCTCGATGCGGTTCGAGATCTTTCCGTATACGAAGGACTGGTGACGTCGCCGGAAGGCGGGGCGACTTTGGCAGCCCTGCGACGCTTGCTCAACGACGGCTTCCTCTCTGGGCTCGAGACGGTTGTGCTCTTTCTCACGGCCAGCGGCTACAAGTATCTGGAGGTCATGGAGAGTCTGGTTTCGAACCGGACTGAATGAACTGCCATGTTGAAAACCGAGCGCCTCTATTACACCGATTGCTACATGAAGGAATTCGAGGCCGGCGTCCTCGAGGTCGAGCCGGTGGGGCAGGGATTCCGCGTCGTCCTCGACCGCACCGCTTTCTATCCGGATTCCGGCGGCCAGCCGCCGGACCGCGGGACGCTTGCGGGGATGCCTGTCACGGAGGTGCTTGACGAGGGCGATGCT
>DATKYV010000181.1:0-2953 GCA_035528275.1 Terriglobia bacterium
GCCTTTTACCGTCTCCACCAGGTTTGGCACCAGGTCGGCGCGCCGCTGGATGACCACGTCCACCTGCGACCAGGCCTGCTCAACGGCCTCCCGCAACGCGACCATCATGTTGCGCCGGTTGATGTACATCGACGCCAAAATCACCGCGAAGATGATCAGAACGCCAACGATGATTCCCAGGATTTTGAGAGCTTTCATGGGCTTCGCACTCCTTTTGCTATTCTCGTCCTCGGACCCGCCGCTGTCCAGTGCCGTTCCAACTTAATCCTCCCGCTCTGTCCGTCAGCTGACGGATTTGGGAACGGGCCGGGGCAAAATCATCCAAGTCGCATTTCACCGAATTAGGCCGAAATAGTTGGAACGGCACCAGCATTTGCGGCCGGGCGGCGAGTGAGTCTTATAGTTTATCAACCGCTTCGGTCATGCGGGTAATTTCGGTCAGGTAAGCCTTGAAGAGAGGCTTGATTTCTTCGTCCCCCGGCTTGCGCTTTCCTTCCCGCGTTTCCAGCAGCGTCATGAACGGCTGGGCGGAGATCGCAAAGCGCTCGGCAGCCGCCTGGAAGATCTCCCGCTTTTTCGAAGGCGCCGCAACGCCGCCCAGGATCAGAGCATGCCTGAAGAGGGTGGAAAACGTGGGCAACGAGTCAAGCATCAGGCGCGCGACTTCCTTATTGTCCCGCTGCAAGCCCAGGTAGCGCTCGCGCAGCCGAAGCAGCCCGGAGCGCATCTCGTGTTCCACCTGGCGGCGGTGCTGGTGGGTCTTCACCTCGATATTTGCCACGACGTTTTCGCCATGAAGCACGCGGTGATTCTGCTGAATGTCCAGGAACTCGATGGGGAAGGCGTCGTGCGAGTTCTCCACTTCCTCGCGCGAGAGGAACAGGGGAAGCGGCTGCTTCTGCTTCAGCCACCAGGCGACGGCCTCCTCGCCTTTTTCCAGCTCTCGCACGCCGATGGACTTCAGAACACAGAGGACGTTCAGGTCTGAATACTTTTCGTGAAATTCACCCGTTGCCGCCGAACCGTAAAGGACTACGCTCACGAGGTTCTCGCCGTAAGCGCCTTTCAGCCGGCTGACCAACTCGTTCAGAATTTTTTCCATCTCGCCTTCCTCGATCGGAAATCCCGCAGGCTACCAGGAGCTCGAAGCGCCGCCGCCTCCAAACCCGCCGCCTCCGAATCCGCCAAAGCCGCCGCTGCTGGAGCCGCCGCCGCGGCCTCCTCCCCCCAGTATGCTGCCCAAAATGCCGCCGAGGATGAGGCCGGTCGTCGTCCCGCCGCCGTACCAGCCTCCGCGGCGCCGGCGACGCGGAATCATCAGGAATGGGAGGCCGAGAAGGATCAACAACCCAATCAACCCGCCCAGCGGCGAGCCGCGGCGTTCGGGCGGTTGCCTTGTGCCCGGCTGCGGAACAGGGACGCTGAGTGTGACATTGTTCGCCTGGGCGATGAGCGCGGCGATCTGCCCCGCGGCCTGCATCAGCGCGGCGTCGTAATCCCCGGCACGCAGCAG
Organism: Terriglobia bacterium; assembly: GCA_035528275.1. GTDB lineage: Bacteria > Acidobacteriota > Terriglobia > UBA7540 > UBA7540 > DATKYV01. The sequence goes on from DATKYV010000181.1 coordinate 1,514, forward strand.
CGGGCGCATGTCGCGCAAGATGGTCCCCGCCCGGCCGTCGGGAATGATCGGCTCAATGCCGTAGCCGACTTCCATCCGGTTCTGCCGGTCCTGGATGGCGAGGAGCAGCAAAACTCCCGTGTCGCCCTTGTCTTTGCGCCCGATGCCCCAGCGAGTGGCGAGGTCAACGGAAAAATCCTCGAGGGGCTCGCCCCCGAGGGAATTGACAGTTACGATGGCCAACTGCGAGCCCGTCTTGCGGTCGAGTTCGGTGGCCAGCGCCTCGATCTTCTGCTTTGCCGGAGGGCTGAGCACGCCCGCGAAATCGCTGACATAGCCCGCTGGTTTGGAATCGGGGACTTGGGCCAGAGCGCGAATGGCGCCCACGCCTCCCAGAATGGCCAGCAGCAGAAAAGCTGCCGCCAGCGCGAGCGCCTTCGCCGCTTTCGGCGAGGCGCGCAGGTCCCTGTGAGAAATCGGCATCTCTACCCTTTATTGTCTACCTTGAGACCTGAGGTGTAAACCCTGAAACGACACCGAGCGGGCTTTTTCGTTGTTGAGGACTGGTTAATTGAGTCGCCAGATGAACCTGGCGGACTGTAGCGGCGATGTCCCCATCGCCGTTGCGATTTACGAATGACGTGGCGTCGCCGGTGAGGACACCGGCGCTACAGCCGTGCGGATGTGTTATGCTCTCCCCAATATGGACGCCAAAAACAAGCTCTACTTCGGCGACAACCTGAAAATTCTCCGCGAATATGTGCCCGAGGCGATTTACAGGGAAATCGTCGAGAGGGGGCCGCGCAAGCTGGCCGACCTGACGCAACAATGTTCCCCCACCCGCCCATTTAGCCTGAAAGTCTGCTAGTATCTAGGCGGCGGGAAGATGAACAGTTCTAGCGCTCGATCAGTAGATTGTGATATGCGACCAAGGAATTTGAAGAATAAGCCACTCGTAGAGGCCATCTTGGAGGTGAAGTGGCAGTTGGCCACGGAATCCGGTGGTGCTCCCGTAGACCCCAACTATCGACTCTTCTTTGGAAGGTTTTACGATCGCGTCAAGAATGAGTATCCGGCCTATGAAGCTCTGCCAGCCGCGACTATTCCCGATGTGATGGCAGCATACGTCGCTCAGTATCGGTTTAGGCTGAAAGAGAACGGCTGGCCGTTGATACAGATCGGCCCCGGAATGCTGACGTTGAATGACACGGATTCTTACGATTGGCCAGATTTCGAGAAAAGGGCTCATTGGGCGTTGGAAAGACTCTTTGAGTCGCATCCAGGGAGATTGCAGATTCAAAGTCTGCTGCTCCGTTACATAGATGCTGTGGAGGTAGACTTCTTCAAGGAGGATGTTACAGGTTTCCTGCGGGACAAGCTCAAAATTACCCTCACTTATCCCGAGTCATTGTTTCAGAGCGGGCAGGTAGAACACGCGCCATCCGCCCTCGTGCTGCAATC
>DATKYV010000182.1:0-5600 GCA_035528275.1 Terriglobia bacterium
AAACAAAAAGCAAAACCGGACAGATCATGTGCTATAAAAACCGGACATCTTCATGTGCTAACGACAAGGGTGGAACTGAGAGGGAGAATGTCCGAGCCGAAGTCCGGGATAACAGCCAATCCAAGCGCGGGAGTTGCGGCCTGAAGGAATCCCAGACTATTATCCTTCACCGTTAACCCTTGGTCTGTTGTTCAGCGCTGATATGGTCTGGGTTGGAACCCTGATTGCCACTGGCTCCCGGCGCGGTCAATCTACTATGGAGTGCGAGAATCTCGTCACAGTTTGCGAAGGTTTGTGGCAAAAGTCAATGTAACCCTTGAGAGAAAAGTCGCATCCGACCAAGTACCACCAAGCATCATGATGATTATGCGGTCTTCGCGGGGGGACGCTGCAAAGCTGGTTGCGGTACTCGTGCTACTCGTTTTTTTGACGGGCGCGCGCGCGAGAGCGGAAGCTCCGATGGGGTCTGCCTCCACCCCGGACCCGCTCCGCGTGGCGCTCGACCACTTCTACAACCTTGAGTACGATTCCGCCGACAAAGAATTCACCGAGTGGCTCAAGCAACATCCAGGCGACCTGCGGGCCCTGAACTACCTTGCGGCCACCATCCTGCAGCGCGAATTGTTGCGCCGCGAGCTCCTGGAGGCGCAGGTCTACGGAAAAGGTGGCGAGGCTTACGAAGGCGAGAAGCAAGCCTTGTCGCCCGAGCTGCGGCAGGAGTTTTTTGGGGTTCTCGAGGAAGCCGAGCGGCTCGCCGATGAACGGCTGAACAAGGACCCCCGCGAGGTGGAAGCGTTGTACTGGGCCGGCGTGAGCCATGTCACGCGTGCCCTGATCAATCTGACTTTGCTCAAGGCCCGCCTGGATGCCCTCGGCGAGGCCAAGAAGGCCCGCAAGTTGCACGCCCAGGTTCTGAGTATCGATCCAAATTTCATCGACGCTTATCTTGTCCTGGGGATGTATGACTACATTGTGGGAAGCCTGCCGTGGTACATGAAGGTCGTTGCTTCGCTGATAGGGTATTCGGGAAATAGGGAGCGCGGGATCGCCGAAGTCAAGCGGGTAAGCGAGCAAGGCAACCGGGCTCGTGAGGACGCCAAATCGTATCTGGGCATCCTGTATTACCGCGAAAAACGCTACGCGGAGGCGCTTACTGTTTTGCGGAACCTGGCGGACTCGTATCCCCGAAATTACGTCGTGCAGCAGGAGATCGCGCGCGTTTACAAATCCCAGGAAAACTGGAAAGCCGCCGCCAAAGTCTATGACGGCATCGTCGCCAAGCACGACAGCGGCGCGCCCGGATATGGCGAAGTCCCTCTGGCCAAGATCCTTTTCCAGGCGGGCGAGGTTTGGGAGAGCCAGGGGAGTCCGGAGCAGGCCCTGGTCCGCTACGAGCGGGCGGGAAAGCTCGGCGACAACAACATCTACATTTTTCGATCGGAGCTGGCCGCGGCGGATATCTGCGTGCGATTGAACCGCCGCGCGGAAGCGCTCCGCAAATATCAGCGGGTCGCCGCCGCAATTCCCAATACGGGCGAGGGCAAAGCGGCGCGTCAGGCGTTGAAGAGACTCGGCGAAAACGCCGGGTGAGGCTGCTCTCTTTCTTCCTTTGACCAATCCTCAGATTTCTTCTCAGCTTGAGAGGCAGGTTTTCATCGCATACAATACACGCCAGGAGAGCCCGGTCTCTGTTCTATTGAACCGCCGCCTTGGTCAGGTCGGACCCGAGGGAGCCCCGTGGACGTTGCTTTCGAACTTACCCCTCTCGTAGCGGGCAAGCTCATTGTTTACTCCTTGGGCTCATTGGTGCACCTGTTTCTGATGGTGTTGATCCTCGGCCAGCGGCGCCTGCACCGTCTGGAATGGCTGCTCTTCGCGTTGATGGCGGCGCTGTTCATGTGGAACGCCGGGAACCTGCTGGCGCTCAACGTAGGACTCTTCTACGGCGTCGGTCCCAATGTGCTCTCGGCCTTGTCGCGCCTGGTTCCAGCCCTGGGACTTATTCTAATCCCTCCCCTCATGGTTCACGTTCACGCCCAATACGCGACACAGTTTCACCACTCCCCAGCGGCGGGAAGAGCTCTCATCGCACTGTTCTACGCTCCTCTGTTGGGTGCGCCGTGGATGCTTGGAAGATTGCTGGGCCGCCTGGAATTGGATCCGGTGATCTCCATCCGGCAATTTGCCGGCCTTTTGGTTGTGTGGCTAGTCGCCGCGTTGCTGGCGAGCGCGGCTCTCAATTTGGATTTCCGCCGCCAGACCGCGGACCCTCGATTCATCCGCTTTCATTCCTGGCTTGTTGGCTTGCAGATATTCCTTGTCGCGGGGCTCGTGGCGGCCTACGTCGCGCGGCCGCTGCCGTTTCAAGGGCTGGGAGGCTGGTTTCCAACCTTCCTGATGCTGGCCGGCATCTTTCCCAGCGTGTTGATGGGCTACTCGATTTTCCGCTACAACTTCCTCGAATTGCGTGTGCAGCGCAATCTCGTCTATTCAATTGTCGCCATCTTCGCGCTGCTGATTTACGTCAACGTCATCCGGCGGGTGAGCGGGTATCTCGAGCTGCGCAACATTCTCCCTTCCGCGGTGACGGAAGGGGTGATGATCTTTGCTTTGGTCATCTTCCTGGAGCCGGTGAAGAAGCAGATCAACCGATTGCTCCACGCCGCCTTCTTATCCCAGGTTGCGCCGATCCAGCGATTCGCGGCGGAGATTCAGGAGTACGCCAAGCAATCCGGTGATGTGGAGGCCCTGAAACGCTTCATCGAGCTTCGCGCGCCGCAGGAGCTTGGCTTAAAACGCGTTGTCCTCCGGGTTGCCGAGGACCCGGCGGGAACGGGGAGTCCATCCATACCGCCGCCCAAGGAGCATTGGTTCCCGGTCCGCCGAGGCGACGAGGTTCTGGGCCGTCTTGAGGTGTCTCCTCTCGCGCCGGAACTCTCCGGCGATCAGTTCGGCGCGCTCGAGTTCCTGGCCGACCAACTGGCTGCGGCGTTGGAGCTGTGCCATCTTATCGCCGACAAGATCCGCCTGGAGCGCCAGCTGGCGGAAAAGGCGAAGATGGCGTTTCTCGGTGAGATGGCCACCCGCATCGCCCATAACGTCAAAAACCCTTTGAGCTCGATGAAGACGCTGGTGCAGTTGCTGGAAGAGGACACAAGCCTGCCGGAGCGCGTGCGCCAGGATTGCAGGCTGGTGACCCAGGAAATCGACCGGCTGAACCACAATATTTCTCAGGTATTGCGTTACGCGAAGCCCGCCCGGGACAAGGACCGCCCGGTGGATCTGGCAGTGGTGGTGAGCCGGGCAGTGGGTTTGTCGCGGGCCGAAGCTGAACGCCGCGGGGTAACAGTGGAGATCAATTCCCCCGGTGTGCCTTGTGCGGTCGAGGGAGGGGAAGAGGCTGCTAGCGACATCGTCTCGAACCTCCTGGTAAACGCCCTCGAAGCGAGTCCAAATGGCGGGTTGGTTCGTGTGGTTCTGATTCAGAACGTCGAGGCGACTGAACTTTGGGTGGAGGACAATGGCTCGGGAATTCCCCAAGAGTTGAAAGAGAGAATCTTCGAGCCTTTTTTCACCACGCGTCCCGGCGGGACGGGCTTGGGTCTGGCCATCGTTACGCGTCGCTCGGAAGAGATCGGCGGAGCGGTGGAATGCGTTTCTCCGGCTGCTGAAGATGGGCGCGGGGGTTCCCGCTTCAAGGTTCGCTTCCGGACGGCAGGGCCGGCCGCGGAAAATTCCGGCAAGGAGAGCTATGCACTCCATCCTGATCGTGGATGACGACGCGACGGCTCGCTACGGCATGCGACGCGCGCTCGAAGAGTCTTATGAGGTGTTTGATGCCGATAGCGCGGCGGCCGCACGCCGCTTGCTGGCGGCGCGGAGTCCCCAGCTCTTGCTGCTCGACATCGAGATGCCGGGAGAAAGCGGGCTCGACCTTCTGCGCGAGCTGAAAGCGCAGGAAAGCTCCCCGGCCGTCATCATGATTACGGCGTACGGCTCCGAGAAGGTGGCCGTGGAGGCCATGAAGAGCGGCGCGTACGATTATCTTCCCAAGCCCTTTGAAGTGGACGAGCTTCGGTTGGTGGTTGAAAAGGCTTTCGAACACCTGGATTTGGCGGAGGAAAACCGCCGGCTGAAACGCCAGCTCACGTCCGAGGGACAGTTCGGGGCGATGATTGGTTCGAGCAATTCGATGCGCGCCCTTTTTGAGCTCGCCGACCGGGTGGCGGCGGCGGATGTCACGGTGCTCATTCAAGGCGAGAGCGGGACGGGAAAGGAGTTGCTGGCGCGGGAAATCCACCGCAGAAGTAATCGCGGCAGCAAGCCCTTCGTCGCTCTCAATTGCGCGGCGCTGCCCGAACACCTCATCGAAAGCGAGTTGTTTGGTTACGAAAAAGGAGCGTTTACCGGCGCGGCTTCTCTGAAGCGAGGAAAATTCGAGCTGGCGCACGGCGGCACGCTCCTCCTCGACGAAGTGGGGGACATGTCGCTGGCCACCCAGGCCAAGCTCCTGCGGGTGCTCGAGACGCGCAAGGTGGAGCGTCTCGGCGGGACCGGTTCCATCGAGGTCGACGTCCGAATCCTCAGCGCCACCAACAAGGATCTGCCGGCGGAAATCTCCAGGCAGGCTTTTCGTGAAGACCTGTACTTTCGCCTGCGCGTCGTGCTCCTGAAAATTCCTCCGCTCAGGCAGCACAAAGAGGACATTCCGTTGCTCGTTGAGGAGTTCTGCCGGATGCTCGCCGCCAAACACCGGCGAAAGGTTCCCTCTGTCCCGCGGGAAACGATGGAACTGTTGTGCGGCGCCGACTGGAAAGGAAATGTCCGCGAGCTGAAGAATGTTCTGGAAAGCGCAGTGGTGATGAGCCAGGATGATATTCTCCAGCCCGAAGATTGTTCGCTGGAACAATTGGCCGCGCCGGGAAGGGGGGCGGGTGGTCAAGGATCGGCGGATTTCCTTGCGGCGTCCGACTATCGCGATGCCAAGCGACAGTTCGAAATCGCTTTCATCAAAGCCAAGCTTCGCGAGCACGGTGGAAATATCACGCGCACGGCGGCTTCGATCGGCTTGCACCGTCAGAGTCTTCAGGAAAAACTCCGGGAGCTGGGAATACAGGCGCAGAAGGAATAGCTGGAAAGGAAATCAAAAGGCAAACATCAAAAGGCAAGAATGGCAGACGTGGCAAACAGAGAAGAATCTCCCGAGCTGACTGGATTGTTGCCCTTTGCTTTTTGATTTGCCTTTTACAGTGGGAGGAGAGCCAATGAACGGAATGATCTCAAGAATCATGCCCCGTCTGTTCGCACTGACGGTCCTGTTGACCTCGGCAGTCCTGGCTCGTGGCCAAGCGGAGAGCCCCAAAAAGGTTTTCATGATCACCGACCTGGAAGGCGTTTCCGGCATTTTCGACACGGACCTCCAGTGCATGCCCGGTCAAAGCCCGCGCTTCGAGGAGTCGCGCAAGCTCCTGACCGGTGAAGTCAACGCCGCGGTCGATGGCCTTTTCGAGGGCGGCGCGACGGAGGTGGTGGTCTGGGACGGGCACGACGGCAGCCAAACGCTCTCGGTGCTGGACATTCATCCGAAAGCCCGCCTGCTC
>DATKYV010000183.1:0-2892 GCA_035528275.1 Terriglobia bacterium
ACGAGGGACGCAGATTCCTGGCCGGCGAAGCCCTGACGGTTTTGATTCTTCTCCTGGCGTGGCGCCTGGGTGGCCTTCCCGGCGCGGCGGCCTGGGCTTTCGGGCCGGTGCTCGCCCGCGGGCTCGTCTGGTTCTTCCGCCAGCCCACGCCGCTGGGGATTCATCGCCTGGGATTCTCGGAACTGGCTCACGCCCTCACTTTCGGTGCGCTGTTGATCCTGGGTTTTCATCTTTATGGATACTAAGCCGACCGCAAAGATCGCCACCATTGATTACGGGGTGAAAGGAAGGCCATCGCGCGAGAGCCGTCCCCCCGCGCCGCAGGTTGACCCCGGTCTGAGCACCAGGGGCGTTCCCGACGCATCGGTGGAACGTCTCTTCCAGGTGGCGGAGCTCTCTCCCACCGAATGGTACTTTGAACCGTGGCGCTGGATCGTCGTGCGGAGTGAAGCGGGGAAGAAGCTGATCGCTTCCACGACGGTTCTGGGTACGGCGCTGGCCACGGCCCCCGTCGTGCTGATCTGCCTGGCGGACACGGCAGCCTGGAAGAAAGCGCCCCAGCGGCTTCTGGATCTGGTGGCGGAGAAGAAGATGTCTGAAGACGCCCTGCGGGATACATTACACAGGATCCGGGAGTACTACGCCGCCTCCCCGCAAAGGGCGCAACGCGCGGCGCTCGCCCACGCGTATGTCACCTTGCACAAGATCGTGCAGGCCGCCACCGAATGCCATTTATCGGCTTACTGGGTGAACGCGTTCGACGAGCAGAAGATCAAGACACATTTCCACGTTCCCGACCGGTATCTGGTGGCCGCGCTGCTCGGCATCGGCGAGGGCGGAGCGACTTCTCTTCCGGCCCCCAAGCTTCCTCTCGAATCGCTGGTGTACTCGGAGAAATTCGGCGAGTCGTTTTTCCCCGCTCCGGCCCAGAAACCGGTCCCCCGTTAGGAATCCATTCGCCACCACAGCGCACGTTTCGGTTCGCGCCCGGGCGCAGCCGCCCGAAATTACAGCCCACCAGCGTCAGCCGGCCCTAGCCGGGGGAAAGTGTATAATACGCGGAGAGGGGCTATTCCATGACATCGAGGGCGACCAAGGTCGGGTTGATCATTCTCGTCGCCATCGGCTGCGGGCTGGGCTACGCGGGATGGAGGATGCGGTCTCCCTCCGGCCACGAGGTTTGCGAAGTCTGCAATCGGCCAATCCACGCGCAGAGCCGGACCCTGGGCGAAATCGGCGACCGCAAGGAAGAAGTTTTCTGCTGCCCTACGTGCGCCCTGACCGCACATCACCAGACCGGCAAGAAAGTGAAGATCATCCAGTTGACCGATTTTGATACCGACAGGCCGCTGGTGCCCGATGGCGCCTATGTCGTCGAGGGCAGCACGCTCAACCTCTGCATCCAGCACCAGCCTCTCGCGGACCGGGATAAGCAGCCGACCCAAATGGCCTTCGACCGCTGCTCGCCCAGCATCTATGCCTTCGCAAGCGAGGCAGGCGCCGACCGATTCGCCCGAGAGCACGGGGGAATTGTACGGAGATTCCAGGAATTGGCGGCAGCGTATCAGCACTGACGGTGCGACAGCTCCCCGCTTTCTCTTCGTGCTCAGGCTGCCTTACTACCTGCCGCCCCGGGCGCTGGCTTCCAGACTGTACAGTTCCAGTTTCAAGTTGCGATAGAAATCCTGATTCAACGCTTCTTTCAACTGAAAGTTGTAGACACGCGTGCGGCTGAATTCGCGCCGGTTGTTGTCGTAGGCGTGGATTTCCAGTTGATAGGGATCCGCTGACCAGACCGACTGAACATCCCGTCCCAGCTTCCATTCGCGCGCGTCTTGGCGGTGGCCGGTCACGTAGTAGACCGTGTCGGCCGCGAATTTGAGGACTCCCTCGCACCCTCCGAAGGTGTGCAGGTGCTTCACCGGCACCGAATACTCGGCGGCCACCTGGGCGGGGACGACGCGATCCGTGACCGGTTTTCCCAGCCGCGCGGTGATGGTGTGAAACAATCCGTCGTCGAGTTCGCCCTCGGTGACGACGAAGTGGAATTGCCGGTCTTGCCCAAAGGCCAAACGCCGGTCCTCGTAGGTCAGGATGACGAACTCCTTTGTGCTGATCCGGTCAAAATACTGGATATCCGGATATTCCCAGGTTCGGCTTTCATCCTTCTTGCTCGCTTCGTAGGTGATCGCCTTCTCCCCAATCTGGACAATACCGTGCCCATCCGCCCACAGCTTTTTCTTGAGGGTCACAGTAAGCGTCTGCCCGCTCAGCGACTGGGGAATGAGCAGAACCAGGAGCAATAGAACGCGCTTCATCGCGCCTCCTTCAAATGATGGAATCCCACAAAGGGCCCGCCTTTCGGGAGGCGACGCCCGCGCCAGAGGAAGAAGATAATCGGGTAGATGGCCAGCTCCATGATGCCGGAAGTGACCACGCCGCCCACCATGGGAGCGGCGATGCGCTTCATCACGTCGGCGCCCGTTCCGTGGCTCCACATAATGGGGAGCAATCCCGCGATGATGACGCTGATGGTCATGACCTTGGGCCGCACACGCTTCACGGCGCCTTCGTAAACGCTGTCTGCAAGGTCGTTGCGATCTTTCAAAATTCCTCGCCTCACGAAATCCTCGTAGGCCTGGTCCAGATAGAGCAGCATGACCACGCCGGTTTCCGCATCCAGGCCGGCGAGAGCGATGATGCCCACCCACACCGCGATGCTCATGTCATAGCCCGCGAGATAAATCAACCAGACGGCGCCCACCAGGGAAAACGGAACGGCGAGGAAAACGATTCCGGTCTTGATGAGCGATTTCGTGTTCAGGTAGATGATGACGAACACAATCAAGATGGTCAGAGGGATGACGAAGAGCAGGCGCTGCGCAGCCCGCT
>DATKYV010000184.1:0-4586 GCA_035528275.1 Terriglobia bacterium
CACCAGCGCGTAGGGTTCGACATCGAAGTGGACACCGTCGAAGCGGGCGCCCCGAGGGGCAGCGCGGTTGAACGCTGCGACGGCGTCCACCGCCGCGAGAGCTTCCGCGTGGTTCTCCTTCAATGCCCACTCGGGTGTTCCCGCTAGGCCCTGAACCGTAAAGCCTTGCTCATGGGCGCGTTCCAGAAACGCTTTGTACCCTTCCGGGAAGCGAAGCTCATAAACCGGGCTGCTCTCTGTCTTTTGCTGATTGAATTCCAACGCCAAGTATACTTCCCTTACGCAGTTCTCCGAACAGAACGCAAAGAATCGGTCAATCTCGTCTTTCCGCTCCGGGTCAAAAAGCTGCTGGGTTGTCCACACCCACATGGCACGATGCTGGCCGGAAGGAGCGCTGGCCTCATCCTTCGGTGGTCGGGAAGAAGGCAGGGAGATGGTCTTGGTGCGCTTGAGCTCGATGCGGTCGAGATAAAACCGATAGTTTCCTGGTAGTGTAAAGTGAAGGGTGAGCCGCGCCAACTTGCGCAAATCCACACCCCGGAATTCAGCAAGCGGAATGAGGACCTCCTGCCACCCGGTAGTGACGCCCCCGGGAAGATAGGCGGTCACGCGAAGCACGGTCTGTGGCTCGTCGTCCTCGCCCATCGAGGCGTCGGCAAGACTCAATTCGAAGTCCTCGCCGCCGCGCTCGCCCTTGATCCAGAAGCTGAGGTAGCGGTAAGAGCTTGCATCGTGAGAACGCTCCGGCGACCCCGACCCACCCGCAAGGTCCATCCAGACCCCGCAGAAGCCACCCCCGCCGCGATGCACGTTGACGCGGAGCGAGTATCCTTCCTTCGAAGGCGTGGCCTTCGGCTCCAAATACGTCCGCGCCCATGAGGGTTCGCGCTCGTAGACGTTGTAGTGTCCGCCCCAGACGTTGACGATGCCCCGCTCAAAATCCCAGATCGGCAAAACATCCGGCGAAGGGTCGGCGGCGATGGCGGCAGCCGGGCAAATAATGGCGAGCACCAGGATGCCCGCCAGCGAAATGAAGGTGGACCGTCTTTCGGCGCTGAGGCGCTCAGCAATTCCCTGCTTCATGTGGCGTCCCGCCCTCCACGGGGTGCACACTTTTCCAGCCCGGGATAATCTCGAATCAAGGTCGATCGCCTAATTGAAGAGGCGGGAGACTACCACGGCAGAGGGCGGCTTGCGAGTCTTTTTTGCTTAAGAGGAAAACTCCCGGGTGTAGCGAGCCAGCGCCTGAAGTTTTCCGAGGGCAGCGCCGGAATCCAGGGCAGCGGCGGCCTGGGCGACCCCCTCAAGGAAATCTGTTGCCTGGCCCGCCACCACCAGCGCCGCCGAGGCATTGGCGAGCACGAGATCGCGAAGAGGACCCGGCTCGCCTTCAAGGATTCGCCGCAGGACTCGCGCATTTTCGGCCGGATCGCCGCCGCGCAGAGCTTCGGCCGGCGCGCGCGGTAATCCAAAATCCTCGGGCGTAATCTCATGGGTGGTGACCGATTCCCCGTTGGTTTCCGAAACCTGCGTGGGACCGGTTGTGGTGATCTCGTCGATTCCGTCATGCCCGGCCACCACAAACGCTCTGCGTGTGCCCACCGCCGCCAGGGCACGCGCCATCATTTCCGTCCGGGCGCGCTCGTAAACGCCTACCAGCTGCACGGAAGCCCTCAGGGGATTGGTCAGCGGGCCAAGCAGGTTGAAGACTGTCTTGGTCTTCAAGGCGCGGCGCGCATTCATCACGTGCTTCATGGCCAGGTGCAGTTTGGGCGCAAACAGGAATACGATGCCGACTTTCTCCAGGCACTCGGGAATGCGCTCGTGGGGAATATCAAGCGCCACGCCCAGGGCTTCCAGTACGTCGGCGCTTCCGCAGCGGCTGGAAATCGACCGGTTGCCGTGTTTGGCGACGCGCACGCCCGCCGCCGCCACCACCAGCGCCGCGGCCGTCGAAACGTTGAAGGTGCCCTGACCGTCGCCACCCGTCCCACAAGTGTCAAGCAGCGGCTCGCCGCGCGCCAGGGCCTCCAAATCCACGCCAGCCTGGCGCAGTCCCTCGCCCGCCCGCGCGCGCATCACTTCCGCAAAGCCCACGAGCTCAGGGGCCTTTTCGCCCTTGTCGCGCAGCGCCACGAGGAACGCCATAATCTCCGGATCGGGAACGGAGCCGGAGAGTAATTCCTCCATCACCGCCCGCGCCTGTTCGCGCGTCAGATCCTCGCGCCGTTCAAGTTGTTCGATGGCTTCGCGAATGCGCATTACAGAATATCGGGCGGCTTCCCTCTCCATTGCATTTTCGAAGTGGATTCCCTATACTGCCATGTTTTTGGCTCGACGGAATCATACATTGTATCGCAAAGGTTTTGTCCTTTGTCAGTTGTCCGTTGTCCGTAGTCTCTGGCGGCTCCTGTTACGCAGCACTCAGCATGATTTCAGATCGCTACTGACAACTGACCACTGACAACTGACAGCTTCTCCCATGAAGATCCACGAATACCAGGCCAAACAGATTCTGGCGCGCTTCGGAGTCCCTGTCCCGCGTGGCGAGGTGGCCTACACCCCGGAGGAAGCGCGCGCTGTTGCGGAGCGGCTGAAGGGCGCCGCTAAACTCGTCGTAAAGGCGCAGATTCACGCTGGTGGGCGTGGCAAGGCGGGTGGAGTCAAGCTCGCCGACGGGCCGAATGAAGTGGAAAGCCTGGCGCGCGAGATGCTGGGGAAAAAGCTGGTGACGCCGCAGACCGGCGCGGAGGGCCGCGTGGTACGGCGCGTCCTCATCGAGGAAGGTTTGGACATCGCGCGCGAACTCTACCTGGGGCTGGTCATCGATCGCTCCCGCGCGCGGCTTGTCTTCATGGCCTCCACCGAAGGCGGCGTGGAAATCGAAGTGGTCGCCGCCGAGCACCCCGAAAAGATCCTCAAGGAATACGTCGACCCCGCGGTGGGCTTTCAATCTTTCCAGGCACGCAATCTGGCCTTCGGGCTGGGCCTCGAGCCGGGCACGGTCAGTGAGGCCGTGCGATTCTTCGCGGCTCTTTATCGCGCCTTCGAAGAAACGGACGCGTCGCTCGCCGAAATCAACCCGCTGATCGTCACCCGCCAGGGACGACTGCTGGCGCTCGACGCCAAGATGAATTTCGACGACAACGCGCTCGCCCGCCACAAGAACATTCTCGAGCTGCGCGACCTCGACGAGGAAGACCCGCTGGAAGTGAAGGCGTCGAATTACAACCTGAATTACATCCGCCTGGACGGGAACGTCGGCTGCATGGTGAACGGCGCGGGGCTGGCTATGGCGACCATGGACCTGATTCAGTACGCCGGGGGAAGCCCTGCCAACTTTCTCGATGTGGGCGGCGGAGCGAATGAAGAGCAGGTGCGGCGCGGGTTTGAGATCATACTGAGCGACAAAAACGTTCGCGCCGTGCTCATCAACATCTTCGGCGGCATCATGCGCTGCGACATTGTCGCCAACGGCGTGGTGGCCGCGGCCCGCAGCCTGGGCGTGACGGTGCCCGTCGTGGTTCGCCTGGAAGGCACCAACGTCGAGCTCGGCCAGAAGATTTTGCGTGAATCGGGACTGAAGCTCACCGTCGCTAGCGGCATGAAGGACGCGGCGGAAAAGGTCGTCGCATTGGCAAGGGGATTGGATCATTGATTCATTTTTCCATTGATCCATTGAGCGGATTGCGGGATGAAACCGACCTACCCTGCGGAAGAACTGAAAAGGCGTACGAAGCAATTCGCGATTCGGATCGTTAAGATGTCCCAGGCCCTGCCAAACAACAGAGAGGCTTGGGTATTAGGGAAGCAGGTGTTGCGTTCAGGCACCTCTGTCGCGGCCAACTATCGGGCGGTCTGTCGGTCCCGGTCTAAGGCTGAATTTATAGCCAAAATCGGCGTCGTTGTGGAAGAAACCGATGAAACTCTCTTCTGGCTTGAGCTTTTGGTTGAAACGGGAGTTGTTCCCAAAGAACGGTTGGCAGCCTTGCTGGCAGAAGCCAACGAACTGCTGGCGATTTTTGCCGCATCCCAGCGCACGGCGAGAGCGCCGACTCGTTCAATGGATCAATGATCCAATGATTCAATGAATCAATCTTATGGCAATTCTGGTTGACGAAAACACTCGCCTCCTCGTTCAGGGCATCACCGGGCGTGAGGGAACGTTCCACACGCAGCAGGCGGTGGCTTACGGCACCAAGGTGGTGGCTGGAGTAACCCCGGGCAAGGGCGGCTCGAGCGTCGACGGCATTCCGGTTTTCAACACGGTTCGCGACGCGAGGAACAAGACCGGCGCCAACGTTTCGGTCATCTTCGTGCCTCCGGCGTTCGCCGCCGACGCCATCATGGAAGCCGCGGACGCCGGGATGCCGCTGGTGGTGGCCATCACCGAGGGCATTCCCACGCTCGATATGATCCGCGTGGCGCAATTCCTTTCCGGGAAGAAGACTCGGCTCATCGGCCCGAATTGCCCGGGGATCATCTCACCCGGAAAATGCAAGGTTGGCATTATGCCGGGTTCGATTCACAAGCCCGGTCACATCGGTGTGGTCTCACGCAGCGGAACGCTGACTTACGAGGCCGTG
>DATKYV010000185.1:0-21994 GCA_035528275.1 Terriglobia bacterium
CGTAGGTTCGAGCGCCGTCGCCCGCCAGGTCTACGCTCGCGCCGCCGCCCGCGGCAAGCGCGTGCAGTGCCAGGGAGGGGCCAAGAACCATGCGCTCGTCCTGCCCGACGCGGATTTCGACTCGGCAACAAAGATCATCACCGACAGTGCCTTCGGCTGTGCGGGTCAGCGCTGCCTGGCAGTTTCCGTGGCGGTTACGGTGGGCGAAGCACACAAGCAGTTTCGTGAAAGGATTGAAGCCAGCGCCAGGTCCATCAAAGTCGGGTACGGGCTTGACGAAGGGGTCGAGATGGGGCCGGTCATCACAAGCCAGAGCAAGGCTCGCGTGGAAGCGCTGATCGACCAGGGTGGGCGCGAGGGGGCCACGGTTCTGGTGGATGGCCGCCGTGCCAGGATTCCAAGCTACGAGAAAGGTAATTTCATCAAGCCCACCATCCTCGAGAATGTGCCCGCGGCGAGCGCGCTCTCGAACACCGAGATCTTCGGCCCGGTCCTGAGTCTCGTTCACGCCCCGACGGTTGAAGATGCCGTGGAAATGCTGGCTCGAAACTCCTACGGCAACGCGGCTTCGATTTTCACCACCAGCGGCGCGGCAGCGCGCAAGTTCCGCTACGAGGCCCCGGCCGGAAACATCGGGGTCAACGTCGGCGTGGCGGCGCCAATGGCCTTCTTCCCCTTCAGCGGCTGGAAGGACAGCTTTTTCGGCGCGCTGCACGGCCAGGGGCGGGACGCCGTGGAGTTCTACACAGAAAAGAAAGTCGTCATCGAACGCTGGCCCAAGGAGTGCTCGCGGAGATTCTGACCTGCTTCGCGATCACACCCGCAGGGCCGGGCAATGAGGGGAAAGCCATGGTGTGGATCAAAGTGATTGAACCGGCGGACGCGACGGGAGAACTCAAGCTCGAATACGATAAGGCCGTGCGTCGCGCCGGGAAGGTGTTCAACATCCTCAAGGTGCAGAGCCTGAACCCCAAGACTCTGAACGCCTCGATTCAACTTTATCTCGCCACAATGTACGGCCCCTCGGGCCTCACTCGGGCGGAGCGCGAAATGCTCGGCACTGTAGTCTCCTGGGCCAATCACTGTTTTTATTGAATCGAAGCCCACGGGGAGGATCTCCGTGCTGAATCCGGCGATGCCAAGCTGGCCGAACACATCAAGCACAACTACCGGCGAGCGGGGCTCCCGCCGCGGCAGAAGGCGCTCTGCAAATTCGCCGAGCTGTTGACGCGCACGCCGTCCGCCGTCCGGCCCCAGGACCTCGACACGTTGCGCAAGCACGGGCTGAGCGACCGCGACATTCTGGACGCGGTCGAAGTCATCTCCTACTTTAATTACATCAACCGCGTCGCCGACGGCCTGGGCATCGACCCCGAACCCGAGATGCGGGAGGCCCTCGAGCGCTGGGAGAAGTAGATTCGCTCCCGCGTCCACTCATCGAAGTGTCGCCAACCGTTCCACGAGCATGTTAAATTGAGGGCGGAAACCCTGCACCATGGCAATGCCGAAACGCCGCACACTGGCCTGGATTGACTTTCTCCTGGTGGTCTTCCTCGGCGGCCTAGCCGTCTTGCCGCCGCTTTTTGAAATCCACAAACAGCTTACCCTGCTCGCCATCGGCGTATACCAACTGCTTGAACACGCGCTGATGGAGGTTGTGGGGTCGCGCGGGCGTTACTACACCGTGCTCATCAAGATCTCGCTGGCTTCCCTGCTGCTCGAACACACGGGGGGAATTTCCAGCAGCTACTACCTCATCTACTATCTCCCCGTTGTCTCCGCCGCGATGTTTTTCGGCACCTGGGGATCGCTGGGTTGGACGGCTCTTTCCTCGGCAGCCTATTGTTCTTTCCTGATTCCGGCCCTCCAGGTTTATCAGTTGACGCCCGAGGGCGCGACGGAACTCGCGATTCGGAACCTTTTTTTCTTTTTGGCGGCCGTCGTCGTAAACCGGTTCGTCACCGATAACCGCCGCCAAGCCGAGAGGTACCGAACGCTGGCCGAAGCCCTCGCCGAGACCAACCGGCAGCTCGAGCGGATACAGGAGGAAGCGCGACGCTCCGAGCGCCTGGCGGCTCTGGGGCAACTCTCCGCGGGGCTCGCGCACGAAATCCGCAATCCCCTGGGAGTCATCAAAGGCTCCGCCGAGATGCTCAACAAGAAACTTCGGGAGACCGACGCGGTCACCAGCGAACTGGCGGGTTACATTTCCAGCGAGGTGAACCGGCTGAACGTCCTCGTCACCCGCTTTCTGGATTTCGCCCGGCCTCTGGAGCTCAATCGCCAACCGCAGGAAATTCCGCCGCTGGTTGACCGGGCCCTGAAAAGCGTGCGCGACCGCTGGCCCGATTCTCCCGTAGAGGTCGAGCGGCAGTACTCGCCGGACCTTCCCGTGGTGCCGGTCGACGCTGACTTCTGCGAGCAGGTCTTCACCAATCTGGTTCTCAACAGCTACGAGGCGATGGAACCCGGGGGAGGGAAACTCGTGGTCTCGGTCTATCCGGCGGATTCCGACGGCCGGCACGGCGTCCAGCTCGATTTCGAGGACAGCGGCCCGGGCATCCCGGAGGAAGTGCGCGGGCAGATCTTCAATCCCTTCTTCACGACCAAGAAAAGTGGCGTGGGCTTGGGCCTTTCGGTTGTGTCAAAAATTGTGGACGACCATCGTGGCTGGATTCGCGCTCTAAGTGGGCCGGGCAAGGGGGCGTGTTTTCGGGTATTCTTGCCGGTGGAGCTGGAAATTAGAAACTAGAAATTGGAAACTGGCAAGGGAACCTACAGGCCAGGAGGACAGCGCGTCCAGAAACTAGGAACAGGAAACCTGGAAATGCGCCATCGGTCAGCGGAGTGTTTTGAGGTTATCGCAATGAGGACTGCCCCAATCAAGGACTTCAAAGACTTGGACGTGTGGAAAGCAGCTCGTGAATTCCGGCACGAGATGTACAATTTGGCGAAGGGTCTGCCGGAAATCGAGAGATTTGGCCTGGGGAACCAGATACGGCGCGCCGCCTCATCCGTGACGGCTAATATTGCCGAAGGTTTCGGCCGATTCGGGTAGCAGGAAAATGCGCAAATGTGCCGGCAAGCCCGTGGGTCCTGGTACGAGTTGAGGGATCATCTCACTGCCTGCGTGGACGAGGGATACATCGCTGCCGCAGAGGGTAAGAGGCTCGACACCCTGGCGCAAACCGTGGCGCGGCTGCTAAATGGCTATCTTCGCTCAACACTCGCATTGAAACAGCAAATTACCTGAGGCCTGTACGCAATTGCCAGTTTCGAGTTTCCAGTTTCCATTTTCTAATTTCAAGTTTCCATCTCTCGATTCCAGTCTCCAAGGATTGAAGGCACCAATGGCCAACATTCTCGTTGTGGAAGACGAAGCCAAGATGCGGCGGCTGCTGGAACTCAATCTGTCGGAAGACGGGCACACCGTCCACACCGCCGCCGACGCCGAGACGGGGATGAAGATCCTGCGGAAGGAGCGAGTCGACCTCGTCATCACCGACCTGAGACTCCCGGGCAAGGACGGGTTGGAATTCCTTCAGGCGGTGAAGAGCACTAACTCCACGCTGCCGGTGATCGTGATGACGGCCTACGGGACCGTCGAGACCGCGGTCGAGGCGATGAAGGCGGGGGCCAGTGATTATGTCCTGAAGCCGTTCTCGCTCGAAGAGATGAAGCTCATCGTCGGGAAGGAGCTCGGCGTCCGCCGGCTGATGGAGGAGAACCGCTCGCTGCGCGAAGCGCTGGGCCACCGTTACGAGTTCAGGAACATCGTAGCGCGCAGCGCCGGCATGCAGGAGGTACTGGCCATGGTGGAGCGAGTGGCGGCAACGAACTCCACGGTGCTTCTGGGCGGCGCGAGCGGCGTGGGCAAGGACATGGTGGCCCGCGCCATCCACGAACATTCGCAGCGCAGCTCGGGACCATTCATCAAGATCAACTGCACCGCCATCCCCGAGAACCTGCTGGAAAGCGAGCTCTTCGGCTACGAAAAGGGGGCGTTCACGGGCGCCATCAACTCCAAGCCGGGGAAATTCGAGCTCGCCGACAAGGGAACGATCTTCCTCGACGAAATCGGCGACGTGCCGGGAAGCACTCAGGTGAAGCTCCTGCGTGTGCTCCAGGACCGAGAGTTCGAGCGACTGGGCGGGACAAAAACCATCAAGGTGGATGTGCGCGTTGTCGCGGCCACCAACCAGGACCTTCGCGCCGCGCTCGAAGAGGGCACCTTTCGCGAAGACCTCTACTACCGCCTCAACGTCGTGCCCATCAATATTCCCCCGCTGCGCGACCGCCGGGAGGATATCCCTTATCTCGTCGACCACTTCATCGCCCGGTTCGGCAGCGAATCGGCCAAGCCCATCAAGGGCATCACGCCCGATGCGCAGAAGAAGCTGATGGATTTTCACTGGCCGGGCAACGTGCGAGAGCTCGAGAACATTATCGAGCGCGCTGTGGCGCTTTCGGTCGGCGAGACGATCGACGTTGACGACATTCGTCTCGATCTTTCTCCTGCCAAGCCGGCGTACGGCCTGGGGGCAGCAACACGCGGGGAAGATGCCAGCCCGTTTCCGCCCAACGGCATGACGCTCGAGCAGTTCGAGGACGAGATCATCAAGGAGGCCCTACGCCGCACCAACGGCAACAAGAGCCAGGCCGCGCGCCTGCTCGGCATCTCCCGCAATGCGCTGCGCTACCGATTGTCCAAGATGGGTGTCCCTGACGAAAACGAATCGTAGGGGCGCATGGCATGCGCCCGTCGTTGGTGGGCGCCACCTGGGGCCACATGACAGAACACTGCCTGTACCCGCGCGGGCTTGCCAAAGTGCAGAATCTCGGGCAGTATTAAGCGGAAGAGGAAGCTTATGATCTTCCATGTGACGCTGGAGCAGGCGGAGGACGGCTGGATTGTCGCCGAGTGCCCCGCTCTGCCGGGATGTGTCTCACAAGGCAAGGACAAGGCGGAGGCCCTGGAGAACATCAAGGAAGCGATCAAGGCGTGGTTGTGGGCTGAAGATCAGAAGGCCGCCTCCGCACTCCCCAAGAAGCCCGGACAACAAGAAATCGTGGTGGCTTTGTAGCCGGATGGGCAGACTCGCCAACATTTCCGGGGGGGAAGCAGCCAAGGCCTTTCAGAAAGCCGGCTGGCAGCCTCTGGGACAGGTCGGAAGTTACTTGGTGATGGCAAAGCCCGGCGTTCGAACCAACCTTTCCATCCCTCAACATCGAGAACTTTCCGTGGGAACATTGCGCGCCCTCATCCGCGCCGCCGGCATGACCGGGGACGAGTTCCTGAGCCTTCTGTAAATCAGCCCCGCCAGCCCGCCTGCTCGGCATCTCCCGCAATGCGCTGCGTTACCGGCTGTCTAAGATGGGCGTGCCCGACGAGCCGGAGAATTAGGGCCGCCGGCTTATGGGTAGCCGAAAGAAGAAATGCTATACTCGCGTGGCAGGAGGAATCGCCGTGGCCGACGTAAACCGAATGCCAAGTCAGTATAATTACACGGTCATTTTTCAGCGGATGCCTGAAGGCGGGTACAACGTTTTGGTCCCCGCCATCCCTGAAATCTGCACGTTTGGTGAAAACCTTGACGAGGCTCGGCGCATGGCCGAGGATGCCATTCGCTGCTATCTGGAGAGCGCAGTTAAGACCGGAGAACCCATCCCGCCGGATGTAAAACCTGCTCTGGAACAGGTTGCCGTAACGCTGCCCTGAACGTCCTTCTCTCGAATGAGTGACAAGCTGCCAGTTCTGAAAGCCAGGGAGGTCCTGCGAGCCCTGCTTCGAGCCGGATTCTACATTCACCATCAGACTGGCAGCCACGCCCGGCTGCTTCACCCCACACGCCATGAGCTCCGTGTCACAGTCCCAATCCACTCGAAGGAAATCCCACCTCCACTGCTCAAGCGAATCCTGCGCCAAGCCTCCTTAAGTGACGAGGAATTCCTGCGATTGATCTAGCGTGCTGATGAGCACTCGATCGCTGTCATAATCCTCGCCGCGTGTGGCGTGGTAACGGCAACAAGAGCCAGGCCGCGCGCCTGCTCGGCATCTCCCGCAACGCGCTGCGTTACCGGCTGTCTAAGATGGGCGTGTCCGACGAGCCCGACGAAAAACCTTGAATACCCACCACCAAGTCACAAAGGCACCAAGCGCTTTTCGAGTTTCGTTTTTCGAATTTCGCTTTTCAATCTGCGAGGCGCGGTTTGGTGAGCTGAGGGTTCAGCCTTCCGGCGTGTCCCATGGCCGGCAGATGCGCTCGATGGTATCAATCATATTTTCGACTTCCTCGAGGCCGACCTCGTCGAACGGGTGAACGGCGTCGTTGCGGGTTTTCCAGGTCCTGTCGAGGAGGGTTCGGTCTCCGGGGCGGATCAGGCCGTCCTCTTCGAGCTTGTCAAACAAGATCTCCACCGCTCCCTTCACGCCCAACCTCATTCCCCGGTAGTGGCGGCGGGCGGCGAGGCGGAGCAATCGCTCGTACTCTTCGCCGGCGATCTTGCCTGCCAATTTGGGATGCTCTTCGGCCAGCAGGCGCGCCAGCTCCAGCGGCCCGTATTTCTCGAGGAAGGGCCGTAACACGTGCGCGATGCGGCGGCGTTGAATCCACACGTCGGCGTCGAAGGCGGAGCGTGCCTGCTCAGCCTGGGATGAAGCCTCCGACCGGTTGCTGATCTCGTGGTAGGTCCACAACGCCGTTTCGGTCTCCCCCACGGAGGCAAGTCGGAAGTGCTCCTGCCAAATCCTCAGCTCCTCGCAGAAGGCCAGATAAAGCTCCACGGTCCCGGGCCGGTGAATTTGCAGCAGGCTGACAATCGGAGTACTGAAGATCCCGAAGCGATCCGGGTGGGCGAAACGCAGGACCAGGGCGGCGAGCCCGATGTTGTGGAACACTCCGAGCAGGCGTTCGACCAGCGCGCGGCCGTCCGAGAGAACCGGAGCCAGCATCACCCGCTGCGCGCTGAGGATTCGATTCAACTCCTTTTCGTGCGGCTTCGGCCAGTAGCGGGCGAATGGGGTGCGCGAAGGCTCGAAGATTTTCATCACGTCGCGCGCCGCCAGCCAGCGCCCCCCGGACCGCAACTGGGCAAAGTCCTTCTCCAGGGCGCGAAAGTTGCAGGTCTGCCCGAATTTCCCCCGGCAGACCTCCGGGAAGCGCTCGAGATAGCTGCGAAGGTCGAAACCCGACATGGGGACCTCCCATCCGCGAAGACCGACAGACTCAAGGATAACCGAATTCGTGAAATAATAGACGCAACCCCGGTATGAGGAGGATTCTCCTTGCCCTCGAAAATTCGCATTTCGGCAAAGAGTCTCGGCGCGTTAGCGCTTCCCAGTTTCTGCCCACGCTGCTTCTGGCTTCAGATGCACCTTGAAGGCAAGCCGCCCTTTCAGATCTTTCCCGGTATCTTCAACACGATTGACGCATACGGAAAAAGGTTGATCCACGGCTGGTTCGATCGTCATGGAGCGCCGCCGGCATGGCTTGGACCGCTGGGTGAAATTCGCCGGTCCCGGAAACCACCGCACTACACAAAGTTTTTTGCAAAAGACACTGACAGCGGAATGGTACTTTGGGGTTCTGCAGACGCGGTTTTTGAGATGAACGATGGCAGCTTCACAATCGGCGATTACAAGACGGCCAAGTTCACCGCGAAGCAGGACGAGCTTTTTCCGATGTACGAGGTCCAGTTGAACGCCTATGCCTACATCGGCGAAAGGTGCGGGTTTAAGCCGGTTTCCAAGTTGGCGTTGATTTACACAGAGCCGATCACCACTGACGCTTCAATCGGAACGGATTCGAATCTCACGGACGATGGCTTCCTCATGGGATTCGGCGTGAACATCCTCGACGTTTCAATTCTCCCAGACCTCGTTCCCCAATTACTCCGCAAAGCCAGAAGCATTCTCGACCTCGAAAGCCCGCCGGAGGGCGAAGACAGGTGCAAGGATTGCGAGGCACTCGCGCGATTGGTCGCCCTCACCGGCGACTGATGCCGCTGGCCGAAATCGGCCAGCTTTGGCTGCAATCCGCCACCGGCGGCGGGCGGCCTCCGGGTGGCCGAAATCAGCCACCCCTAACCCACTCAAACAATTGAAGATACTGCTCAAGGGAGTTGGGTAGTTTGGCCCCCGACGTGCCCTAAGGAAAGTCGGAAGAGCAGGGGTCACCGCAAGCTCGGAAGCGGGAGGTGGACCATGAAACGCCGATACTACATCGCAGTCCTCGTGATGCTTTCGCTGCTGTCTCTGGCAATTGTGGGAGTGCGGGCCGCGCAGGCGGCCGAGGAGCCGACGCCGGGCGTGGGGCGCGTCAGCCTGATTCATGGTGACGTCTCCACGATGCGCGGCGATTCGGGCGACTGGGTGGCAGCCTCGGTGAACGCGCCCGTCGTCCGCGGTGACACAGTCTCCACCGCCGACCGCTCGCAGTCCGAGATTCAGCTCGACTACGCCAATGTCATGCGCCTTGCTCCGCAGACGGAAGCCAAGGTGGCCGACCTGTCGCGCACCGTCATTCAAGTGCAGCTTGCGAGGGGGCTCCTGAACTTCACGGTGTTCAAGGGTACCGAGGCCGACGTGGAGATTGACACTCTCAACGTCGCCGTCCGCCCGTTGCGCGAGGGGAGCTACCGGGTCGAGGTTGACCCGAGCGGCGAGACCCGCGTGATCGTCCGCGAGGGCGAGGCGGAGATTGCCACGCCCCAGGGCAGCACCAAGCTCGGCAAAAACCAGCTCATCACCGTGCAAGGCACCGATGAACCGCAATATCAGATAGCCCAGGCTCCAAAGCGCGACGAATGGGACGATTGGAATCGCCAGCGCGACAGTGCCATTGGCGACGCGCAGAGCTATCGCTACGCCAACCACTACTACACGGGCGCACAGGATCTCGACCGGAACGGCCGTTGGGTGCAGGTCCCCGACTACGACTGGTGCTGGACCCCTTACGTGAACAACGGCTGGGTGCCCTACCGCGACGGTCGCTGGGTTTGGGAGCCCTATTGGGGATGGACCTGGGTCTCCTACGAACCCTGGGGCTGGGCGCCTTACCACTACGGCCGCTGGTTCCTCCACTCCAATTCCTGGTACTGGTGGCCGGGATACCGCTCCTATGGCTACTACCCGACCTGGGCGCCGGCCTACGTATCCTTCATCGGGTTCGGATTCGGCGGGCGGAACTGGAATTTCGGCTTCGGGTTCGGCTTCGGCTCGATCGGCTGGCTGCCTCTTGGGCCGTATGACCGCTACTATCCGTGGCACGGCCGTAACAACCGCTACAACGTGGTGAACGTCACGAACATCACAAACATCCGAAACGTCGACAACATCACCAACCGCGGCCGCGTGCGGAACAGCGGCAACCGGGCATACGTTTCGAACGTCCAGACTGCACTCAGCAACCCGCGCATGCGCCAGGCCATCACCAGCGTCTCGTCCGAGGACTTTGTGAGAGGGCGCGTTCCGCGCAACCCTCAAACTGTGAACGAGCAGACTCTGCGCCAGGCGCAGGTGGTGCGCGGAACCCTCCCCGCCGTTCCCACGCGCGAGAGTCTGCGGCCGACTGACAAGGCTGTGAACCCAACCGTAGCACGCAGTGGGGGAGCCCGGGCTGAGAACTTCTTCACCCGCCGCCAGCCTCCCGCCGCACCCCAGTCTTTCACCGAGCGGCAGGCGGAAATCCGGCAGATGGTTCAGAAAGAAAACCCGCTTGCGGCAGCGAACCGCGGCGCGGCTGGAACCCGCGCAAACGCCGCACAGAACTCCGCCGCCGGCACCGGTGCCCAGGCTGGGGGCCGCCCAGCCCAGGCCCAGCAGGGACAGGTACGGAGCCCTGCGACGGGCCCCGCAAACACCAGCACCCAGAGGGGGGGCGAAAACGCGCTGAGTAATCGCCAGCGTGCGACCGTGACACAGCAGGCCGGAACCGCGAATTCAGCACGGGAGGCGACTGCAGCGAAACGTCCCGAGACCGCGCAGCCGGGACGGCCGGTTGCGGCTCCCACTTCTGCCGCCGACAGTCCGGGCTTGCAGCGCTTCGGTGGCGGATCGCGCGCCAACACCGCGGCGCGTTCCAGCACTCCAGGAACAGCGGCCGCGGGAACGGCGGCTCCACAACAGTCGTCCGCCGTCTCGACACAGAAGAGGGAAACCCAAGCCCAGCCTTCACAGCAGCCCCAGCGTCCGTCAAACTGGCAGCGGTTTGGAACCGGAAGCTCGCGCCCCGCGCCTGGAAGAGGAGCAACATCAGCGCAGCCTTCGCAAGCTCAACCCGCCCCCAGGTCAGGCGCGACTACTGGGAGCCGGCCCGGCATCACCGTACAGGGTGGGAAGGTGGAGAGCAGGCCAGCAGCGCCCAAGGCTCCACAACCCTCGTCCCAAGCCGTGCCGCGGGCCGCTCCGAGCCGCTCGAACTGGAAGCAATTCTCCAACGCGCCGAAAGGAGGAACTGCTACGCCCTCCCGCTCGGCGCCCCAAGGGAGCGGTCAAGGGGCCGCTCCCTCACGACCAGCCTCGTCTCGCCCCGCACCAACCGCGCGCAGCAATGATGGGGGTTCCTGGCGACGGTTCCAAGGCCAGTCTCGATCCGCCCCCTCACCTCGCGGGGGAGCCGTTTCTTCCCCCGCGAGTCCGTCTCGCAGTTCGGGAAGGCCTCCACTCCAGATTCGCAAACCGATCGTAACCGAACGCGCCGCGCCGTCCCGTCAGTATGGGGGGGGCGGAAGTTATGGGTCGCGCACGGGCGGGAGGAGCAGTTCGCCACCTCCTCGGTCAATGGGCCGAAGTAGCTCACCGTCGCGCTCCTCGGGCGGCAGCGTCTCCAGACCCTCGCGCTCCTCGGGCAGCAGCAGTTCCAGACCGTCAGGATCCTCGAGCCGCGGAAGTTCTCGATCATCTTCTCGTCCGTCAAACGAGCGCGGAAAGCGCTGACCAGCCTAAACTCCACGGCCTGTCTCCGCACTTCGGACGAAGGCGCCCATTCAAGCTTGAGGTGATACGTTTGGTCTGAGAAGCGTTCCCGTCTTTCCTGCGCCTCGAACTGCCGATTTCATCCAAAAAAAGTGTCTCACTCTTCTCACTGTTCGCCATGGGCTCAATAGGCCGTGGTAGCGTGGAAATGGGAGGAAACAGGAGTCAGGAGACAGGTGTCAGGTGCCAGGAGTAGAAAGCCAGAGGTCTCAAATGGTGAATTGTGAATAGTGAATTGAAGAAACCAGAGGCAAGAGGCGGGAAAATCGCGCCCCTACCCGGAATGCGGATGAGCCTCAACAGTCAGCGCGCAAAAGCGCGAAATCAGAAAAGCAAAGCCGCTATGTTCATGAAAACACAAGGGTGGCTTCAAAAAGACTGAAGGAATCTATTTGAACGCGCCAAGCAATCATGCACAACCGGATTGGCGGGCACCCATCCGGTGCCTTCTGAGAATCTCCTCGAAGCAGCCGTCGCGTTGTGATCGACCCACGCTACATACCGAGCACCAGCCGGTCGAACCGCTTGCTCACGTCCTTGAGGTACGCCAGGTCGCCGCCCTCGATCTCCACACATGCGGTACCCGAGTAGCCGACCTCGTCGAAGGCTTTGCGGACCTCCGGCCAGTCGACATCGCCATCGCCCAGGTTGACCCATTCGTAGCCGTCGCGCTTGAGCTTGAAGTCTTTCAGGTGGACCTTGACGATGCGTTTGCCGAGCGTGCGAATCCAGTCTTGGGGATAGCCGTAGAGGACAACATTGCCGACGTCGAAATAGGCTTTGACCCAGGGGCTCTTGAACTCGTCCACGTAGGCGGCGAATTCCAGCGGGCTGAGGAGGAATTTATTCCACACCTCCTCGAGGGCGATGATGACCCCCAGGTCCTTTGCCATGGGTATCAGCTCGCGGATATGTTTTTGCGATCGAGTCCAGGCGTCGCGATAGGACGTCTTGGGATTCACGACGGCCGGAACCAGAAGCACGGCGTCGGCGCCCCAGAGCTTGGCGTTGCGAAGCGAGGTGCGCATGCCTTCCATGCTCTTGGCGACCACGGCGGGATCGTCGCTGGAGAGAGGGTAGTCCCAGTGGGCCTGATTCATCACCGAGTGGATTTTGATCCCGGCGCTCTCCGCTGCCTTCTTAATCTTCTCCGCATTGCCCTCGTCCGGCGTGGTGTAAGCCTCCACGCACTCGAAGCCCGCGTCGGCGGCCATCTTGAACTGCTCGTCGTAGCTGAGCTCCTTCGGCAACATGCCGTAGACCAGACCCTTGGTGATCCGTGCTTTCGGGGCAGGGGCGGGTACGGCTCCCAGCGGTTGCACCGCGCTCGGCAAGCCGGCCACGGCGGCAGCCGCCATAGAGGCTTTCAAGAATTCGCGACGTGATGAATGGTTCGTCATGAGAATGCTCCTTTTCCGCCTTGGCGGACAAATATCCAAGCTCGCGCTCAGACCATTTTCTCGAGGTCGAGGTGCGCGTCCCAGGTCTCATTCGAACTGAGCAATTCGTCCCAGGTGACCACTCTCCCCGTGTAGGCAGCCTTCCTGCCCAGCATGGCGGTCAATGCGGACTCCGCGCCCAGAGCCGCCTGATTGTGGTAGTTCCCACTCGTGATGCTTTCGATGAACGCCTTCTGCTTCATAGGGTCGGCATCGTCCAGCGCGCCCTTAAAGGCCCCGGCGGTGGAGAACTCTCCGCTTGGTTTCGCCGCGGTACCTTTGAAGAAGTCCCACGGCTCGTCACCGTAGATGGCCACGGGAGCTTCGTAGTGGGCTTCCGAAACGCCTTTACTTCCGAAGAAACGCTCGCAGACGTCCCACCAGCCCTTGTTAAACTGTGTGGAGCTAAAGGTGACGTGGACGTCGTCGGGATAGGTGAACGTCACGTTGAAACCATCGAAGCAATCGCCGTCGTCGGTGCGCACCTTGCGGCCGCCGGCGCCGGAAGCTTTGAGGGGATGGCCCTGAAGCACCCAGTTGGTGACGTCGATGACGTGAATATTCTGCTCCACGATGATGTCGCCGGAGAGCACGCGGTCCCAAACCCAGTTGCGGAGCCGCCGCTCGGGAGCCGAAGCACCGGGCCAGTCGGGGCGGTCGATGTGCCCGGCGTAATAGTAGACCTGGGCGCAGGAAATCTTGCCCAGCGCGCCATTGTGGATGCGTTTGGTGAGCTCGACGAACGGCGTGGCGTTGCGGATCTGGAAGCCCACGGCCAAGCTGAGCTTGCCCTTTGCCTTCTCGCCGATGCTGATGGCGCGCTGCGCGCCGGAGACGTCCACGGCGACAGGCTTTTCGCAATAAACGTGCTTGCCGCCGTCCACCACCGCCTCGAGGTGCTGAGGGTGGAAGTACGGCGGCGTGGTGATCAGAATAAAGTCCACTTCCTTGGAGGCGATGATTTGCTGGTAGGCCCTGGGCCCCTTGAACAGCTGCTTGGCGTCGATGGCGGCGTAACCCTTGGCTTTCTGATGGTCGTCGAAGTGCTTTCGGCCTTTGGCGAGCTGATCTTCGAACAGATCGGCGAGCGCCACGACGCGGGTGTTCGTGTTGTTCACAAATCCCGTGGCCACCTCCGTGCCGCGCCCGCCGCAGCCCAGAACCCCCAGTCGCACCGCGGAATTCGCGGCCGTTCCGCGCACCAGTTCGGGCTTGATGATCATCAAGCCTGCGACCGCCGTGGCACCCAGAAACTGCCTGCGGCCCATCTTCTGGTCGAATTTCTTATCGTTTATCATCACAACCTCTCCCTTCCTCATAAGGCGAGGACTCCTCGCCACAAAACTGGCGGCGCCAAAGACGCCGCTACTTTCCGAGTTCCATGATCTCGATGTCTTTCCAATGGATCTTTCCCCCGCCCCCACTGTGCAGTTGCAGACCGATGACGCCGTCAAAGAACGTCGGCGCGGGGTCGTAGTAATCGACGATCTCGACGCCATTCAGCCGGGTGACGATGTGCTTTCCCTCGGCGGCGATTTCCAGCTCGTTCCACTCGAAGGGCTTGATGGCGCCTTCGCCCTCTTCGCTAGGGAGAGCAATCCACTGGCGGCCCCCGCTTTCGTAAATTCCGCCGGTGTGCCGGGAGGGGTCAACTTCAACCTGGGTACCCACGATGTCGGGGCCGTAGTCGCCCTCGCCGGTAATTTTGGAACGCAGGAACACGCCGTAGTTCCCTTTCGCGTCGCACTTGAATTTCACCCGCAGCGCAAAGTCGCCGTACGTCTTCTTGGTGACGAGATACCCGTACTTGTCCGTGACGGCCTCGCCGAGGATGGCGCCGTCCTCGACAGCCCACTTCTCCTTGCCGTAAGCCTGCCAGCCGCTGAGGTCTTTGCCATTGAAGAGCGGAACCCACTGATCTGCGGAGAAAACCGGCGCAGCCAGGAAAGGCAGGACGAGCAGACCCACAAAAAACCGGGACACAATCTTCATCATCGCGCTCCTATAAGAAATGCACCCACCGAGCTTGCCCGCCCGGTACGCGCACGTCAGTTTGCGTGTGCGCGCACAACTTATCACAACCCGAACAGAGGGAGAAGTGGGATGTTGCACAGCCGGGACGCGGCCGGGAGCCGATCATTTTGGACCCAGGATCCCCGGCACCCAGTGGAGAGCGTTGGAGTGATAGAACTTGCGCAAGACCTCCTCGGGCAGGGCCAGTCCACGGATCTTGTGGCCGGAGTATTCCACGGTCTCGTCCGTGGCAAAGTATTTCCAGTCGCGGGCGTACTCATCTTCCCATCTCTTCACGGCTTTCTCCCCGTCTTCGCCGGGCATCGCCACCAGGTCCGTCGCGTAGAGGACCCGGTCCTGGTACTTGATAAGAAAGGCTCGCACCTTCTCGCGCGGTTGCAGCATCAGGTCAGGGACGCGCGCCGCGGTATCCACGGCGAAGTTGGGATAGCGGTCAAATCGTTCTGCGATATCATCCACGTTCTCTTCCATGCTACCCAGGTGGCAGCCCACCATCCTCAATTTCGGGTGGCGGGCCAGGATCCGGTCGCGCGCCGCGAGGATGGCCTCCTTCGCCGGCCGTTCGGGATGCAGATACATGTGCCAGTCCGGATTCTCCTTGTAATAGCTGTAATGGGGGCTCGAAGGATCGAGCGGTCGCCACGCCGCGGAAGGCTCGGCGAGGTGGGCGTAGAGCGTCTTGTCGCGCGCAATCAGGGCCTCATAGATGGGGTCGAAAACCGCGTTGTCGCGCATCAGGTATTCGCCGGATTTTGATTTCAGCTCCATTCCGATGCTTTTGTAAATCTTGACGGCGATTGCTCCGTCTTCAAAAGTTTTGTCGAGCGAGGCGATGGCACGCGCCGCAAAGCCCGGGCTTTCCCAATCCTGGGGATCGAAGGTCGAGCACCACGCCGCGCGTCCGTTGGTGCCGGAGAAGACCTGGCGCGCCGTCTCGTGTTGCGGTTCGGCTTCCTCGAAGCCCGGATCGTACTTGTCCACCACGCAGATGTTGACGATTCGGAGGTTGAGCCGGTCGAGCATCCGATAGATCGCCGGCGAAGTGTTGAACAAGTGAGCGTGCGCGTCAATGCGATCGAGGTCTGCAGGGGATATCGGAGGGTTTTCGGCCTCTGTGCCGGCGAGAAGACTGCAGATGGAGGCGCTCAGGATGAAAATCGGGATTCGCATTTTCATGGAAGCCTCCTCGCCCGCCATGGCAAGCGCCAGAACGTTCTTCCCGTAATGGTCGGTGCGCGCCTAACATATCACAGATGGATGGCCCGTCTTCTTCCCATCCGTCCCTGACATGTTTGGGCTATGCTGTAGGGCGTCCCAGGGACAGTGGGCGAATCCCGGAAGGAACTTGTCACATCGAGTGAGGGAAATATGACCCCGAAGACGCTTGTCGCGCTGCTTTTCATTCCCGTGCTGGGGTCGGTGAACGCGCCGGTGCAGGAACCGGCGCGACTCACGCTCCACTCGGCGCTGGACCTGGCGGAAAAGCAGAATCTCGACCTGATCGCAGCCCGCCAGCGGCGCGCCGTTGCCCTGGCGGGCGAACGCATCGCCAGGCAGCGCCCCAACCCCAGCGCGGGCTTCGCGGCCTTGCGCGACACGCCACACGAAAGCCTGTTCTTCGATCAGCCGATCGAGCTGGGCTCCAAGCGCCGGAGACGAATCGACGTTGCCCGCCAGGAAGGCATACTCACGGATGTTGACATCGCCGCGCTGGACCGCCAGGTGCGCCGGAACGTCCGCGAGGCCTTTTACGCGGTGGCATTCGCGCGGGCCGAGTCCGAGCGGCGGGGGCGGGTTCTCGAACTTGCCCGACGCCTCAGGCAGACCGCCCAGGAGCGCTTCGACGCGGGCGCGGTCGCCCAATTGGAAGTGGTTCAGGCGGAACTCGAAGTGTCACGCGCCGAAGCGGACCATCGGGTTGCGCAGCAGCAGGAGAAAATCTCGCTGAGTCAATTGAACGCCCTTTTAAACGAGCCGGCCGGGACGGCCTGGGAACTGACGCAATCGCTCGACGAGTTGCCTCCCCAAGAGGAGTTGACAAACCTGATTCAGCGCGCCGGCGGAAGTAACGCCGAGCTGCAGCGTCTCCAGCAGGAACAGGAAGTTGAGAAGAGCCGGCGAGCTTTGCTCAAGGCGGATAGGATTCCCAACCTGGTCTTGGAAGCGGGAACGGACTTCAATGCCCCGGGCGATTTCCGGGTCGGGCCACGAGGCCAGATTTCCGTGGAGTTGCCTCTGTTCAGCAGAAACCAGGGCGAGATTGCCCAGTCGTGGGCGATGCAGCGCGTGCTAGAGGCGCAATCCGCCGCTACCCAGCGCCTCGTGGCCGGGCGGGTTGAAGGCGCTTACTTTGCTTTGAACGCGCAGCTTGCACAAGTGGAAATTTATCGGCAGACTCTGCTACCCTCGGCACGGCGCCTGGAGACGATGGCCGAGGAAAGCTACCGCGCGGGCAAATCCAGCATCCTGACCGTGCTCGATGCCCAGCGGAACATCCAGGAAGTGGAGCGGGGCTATTTGGACGCGCTGTTTACCGTGCAGACCGCCTTTGCCGGCCTGGAAGAAACAGTGGGATCGCCCCTGGATTAGATGAGACCGGAAACAATGCGAAGAAAACACGCCGTGACGTGGGTAGCTTTGGTTCTCTCCACCGGACTATTGATGGGTTGCTCGCGGCAGTCTGCGGAATCCGACGAAGGGTCGGGGGGGACTGGCGCCCCGGTTGTGGAGGTGAGCGTTTTGCGGGTGGCTCGCAGCGAGATCAGCCAGACACTGGCCGTTACCGGGACGATTGCCGCGCTGCCGAACCGCGACGTTAAGGTGAGTTCGCTCGTGCCGGGCCGCGTCGCCGAGATGGCGGTCGCCGAGGGCGACCGCGTGCGCGCCGGCCAGGTGCTGGCCAAGATTGAGGACCGCCCCTTCCTCGACCAAATCCATCAGGCCGAGGGCGCCGTCGAGCAGGCCAAAGCCAACCTCGAGAACGCCCGCCTCAACCGCACCCGCAATGAGACCTTGTTCCAGCGCGGCGTCGCCGCCGGGAAGGATCTGGAAGACGCGCGCACGCAGGTGAGCGTCAACGAAGCGATGCTGCGCCAGGCCGAAGCTGCGCTGGCGCTGGCCCGGCTGCAGCTTTCCCGCACGGAGGTGCGCTCCCCGCTCGACGGGATCGTGGTGAAACGTTTGCTGAGCGTGGGCGAGCAGGTGGACGGCACGGCCGCGCAGCCCATCTTCGAGGTGGCGAACACCGCGCAGGTCGAGCTCTTCGGCAACGTGCCGGCGATCTACCTGGAGAAGATGCGACCGGGACAGGAATTCCCCATTACCACGGATGCTGCGCCCGGCAAGAAGTTCATGGGGCGCGTGGTGGCCATCTCGCCCGCCGTGGACCCTTCGACCAATGTGGGGCTGGTCAGGATTCGCATTTCCAATCAAGCGGGACTCCTCCGCTTGGGTATGTTTCTTTCCGCGCAAGCGCCACTGGAGACCCACCCGGACGCCCTGGTGGTGCCGAGCCAGGCGGTCTATCGTGATGACCAAGGGCAGCCGCACGTCTACCGCGTCCGCGGCGACACGGCGGAGGCGGTCCCGGTGAAACTGGGCATCGAAACCCAAGACCGTGTCGAGCTGCTCTCCGGCGTCGAGGAGGGAGACCCCGTGATCCTCTCGGGCGGGTACGGTTTGGAATCGGGCGCCCGGGTCAAGGTCCGGCCATGAACGTGGTGCGTTTTTGCCGCCGCAACAGTCGCGCCGTCTATCTGCTGACGGCCTTGCTGGTGGCGGCGGGCGCTTTCTCAGCCTTTCGCCTGCCCAGCAACATCTACCCGGAACTCACCTTCCCGCGCATCGTCATCCTGGCCCAATCCGGAGATCTCTCGCCGCAAAACATGCTGCTCACCGTAACCCGTCCCCTGGAGGAAGCGGGGCGAGCGGTGCTGGGCGCGCGGCGAGTAAGCTCCAAAACCATCCGCGGCGGCGCCGAAATTTCCGTGCTCTTCAACCCCGACATGGATATGCAGTACGCGCTGCAATTGGCGCAGGCTCAGATCAGTGAGGTGCGAGGCCAATTGCCCCCCCAAACAGAAGTCTCCGTGGAGCGCATTACGCCCAGCACCTGGCCCATCCTCATGATGATCCTGCATGGGGCGGTCCCGGCTTCGGACTTGCGCGACTACGCCTACTACGATCTTCGCCCCATCTTCAGCCGTGCCCCCGGAGTGGCGCGGGTGGACGTCCAGGGCAGCGAAATCCGCGAGATATCCGTTATTGTGGACCCCCAGAAGATGCTCTCTCACCGGCTCTCGTTGCCGGAGATCGCCGACCGTCTGCGCGCCACCAATGACGTCGCCTCCGTCGGGCGGCTGGATAAGGGCAATTCTCGCTTCCTCGTTCTGGCCACCGCCCAGTTCACCAATCTGGAGGAAATCCGCAACACGGTGGTGGCGCTGGAGGATCAATCGCCCATCCGCCTCCGCGATATCGCCGAGGTGCGCGAAGGAGCGCAGGACCCCCGCATCCTGGTTTTCGGCAATGGCCAGCCCGGGGCGCTGATCAGCATCTCTCGCCAGATCGGCGGGAACATCCTGGAAGTCGCCGACCAGGTCAAGCGCCTGGCGGACAACCTGGGCTCGGCGATCCCCTCGACCTTGCATCTGACGCTGGTCTACGACCTGGCGGAATTCGTGCGGGAGGCCGTGGCCAGCATCCTCGACGCGGTCCTGATCGGCGGCTTGCTCGCCGTCCTCATTCTTTTCGTTTTTCTCCGCGAGGGCCGCACCACCTTGATTGCGGCGATCACCCTCCCCGTCACGGTCATCAGCACGTTTTTCTTCCTGAGCATTTTCGGGGGCACGCTCAATCTGATGTCCCTGGGCGGGCTGGCGATCGCCATCGGCCTGGTCATCGACGACGCCGTAGTCATCATTGAGAACATCTATCGCCACCTGGGACTTGGCGAATCGGCGGCGGAAGCGGCTGAGAAGGCCACCCGGGAACTGCTTGGGCCGGTGGTGGGCTCGACAGCCACCACGGTGGTGGTTTTTTCCCCGCTCAGCCTGCTGCAGGGCGTGGTGGGCGAATTCTTTCGAGCGCTTTGCCTGACCCTCGTGGTCGCCGTCCTGCTTTCGCTGGTCTTCGCCGTCACGCTGATCCCCCTCCTTTCGGAGCGGTTCC
Source organism: Terriglobia bacterium (assembly GCA_035528275.1). Taxonomy (GTDB): domain Bacteria; phylum Acidobacteriota; class Terriglobia; order UBA7540; family UBA7540; genus DATKYV01. The sequence goes on from DATKYV010000185.1 coordinate 19,618, forward strand.
TTACTGCGAGATACCATCGGGCCTCCTCCTCGCGCTTCATCGAGCCCGTGTACCGAGGCTACGAGCGGATGGTCCGCTGGTCGCTGCGCTGGCGATGGACTGTGGCAGGCGCCGCCGTCCTTTCGGTCGCCCTCGCCGCCTTCCTCTTTTATGCACGGATCGAAACCGGCTTCCTCCCCGAAATGGACGAGGGCGGTTTCGTGCTCGACACTTGGACGCCGCCGGGTACTTCGCTCGAGGAAACCAATCGCGTGGATCATTTGATCGAAGAGGAAGTCCGCCAGACGCCGGAAATCGCCTCCTTCCTGCGGCGCACCGGCGCGGAGATGGGCCCTTTTGCCACCGAGCAAAACACCGGTGAGATCGTCGCCAAACTCAAACCGCGGTCGCAGCGCCGGCGAAACATCTATGCAACGATGGAGGACCTGCGCGAGAGGATTTCCAAGAATGTCCCCGAGGCCCGAGTGGAATTCATCCAGGTCCTGCAGGACATGATCGGCGATATGGAAGGCAATCCCAGCCCGGTAGAAGTGAAACTATTCGGCAGCGACATGCCGACGCTCGAAAAACTCGCCGCAGAGATCGGGCCGAAGATCCGCGAGATCCCCGGCATCGTGGATTTCGCCGGACCTCAGAAGGGTAATCCGGAAATCGTCGTGCACGTTGACCCTGTCCAGGCGGGGCGACTGGGGATGACCGTCGATCAGGTCTCGCAAGAGGTCAGCGCGGGCTTGCTGGGGTCGACGCAAACCGAATTGCGCGAGACCGACCGCACCGTCGGCATTCGCGTGCGTTTCCCGGACGCCTTTCGCTACGACTACGCCAACATCCGTCAGTTCCCCATCGTCACCCCGGGAAAGCTGGTGGTCCCCCTCTCCGCCCTCGCCAGGATTGATCAGGTGCAGGGCCAAAACCAGTTGTTGCGTGAGAACCAGAGGCTGATGGTGGACCTCACAGCCCGTTTGGAAAACCGCGGGCTGGGCGGGGCCATCCGCGACGTCAGCAAGGTGCTCGACACCGTCCAATTCCCGGTGGGAACGAGCTACGAGATCGGGGGCCTCTACGAAAGCCAGCAAAGCTCTTTTCGCGAGCTGCTGGCCGTCCTCGGACTGGCTCTGGCAGCGGTCTTCATTGTCCTCGTCGTGCAGTTCCGTGCTTTCGCCCCCTCGCTGATCATCATGTCGGCCGCTCCCCTCTCGCTGCTGGGGGTCTTCACGATGCTCTGGCTGACCGGCACAGCCCTCAACGTCTCCTCCTTCATGGGGATTATTCTCATGGTGGGCCTGGTGGTGAAAAACGGCATCATCCTGTTCGAGTACGTCCACAAGCTCTGGGAAGAACAAGGCATGCCTCTGAGTGGAGCCCTGGTGGCCGCGGGCAAAATCCGCGTGCGCCCGATTCTCATGACGACGCTTTGCACGTTGTTCGGATTGCTGCCGCTCGCCCTGGGCCTGGGATCCGGCGCCGAATTGCAGAAGCCCCTCGCACTGGCGGTCATCGGCGGCCTTTCGATTTCAACTTTTATTACTCTGCTGGTGATGCCCGTGCTCTACTCTCTGCTGGAAGCAAAAAGAGCATAGCGCACGTGGGGTCCGAAGCTGATTCTCCTCTTGTGTCCCTTCGTGCGTTCTTAGGATTTCGGCAGTCCGGGGGCTGGCCCCCCAGGCGCGAGCAAGGTATGATTCCCGTCGGAGTGCTCTCGAACAAAAACGCCGGCGTCCGTGGGTGCGCTTGAGGCCGCTCAAATAAGGACCCGCACGGATCTGAAAATTGTCAGGCGCCGTTCGCCGAGCAGAGGAGAACATCAATGGAGAATTTCGGTGTGGGAATTATCGGGACGGGCTGGGTTTCCGGCGAATACATCCGCGCATTCGGCTCGAACCCGCACACCCAGGTGCGGGCCATCGTCAGCCGCGACAAGGCGCGGGCGCGGGCCAAGGCAGCCGAATACGGCGTCGCTGATTGCCGATGTCATGACCGCCTGGAAGACATGCTGGAAGACCCGAAGATCCACATCGTGGTGATTTGCACTCCTCATCACCTCCACGTACCCCAGGGCATCGCGGCGGCGAAGGCGGGCAAACACATCGTCATCGAAAAGCCCGTGGCGCTGGACCTCGCGGGGATGCGGGAGCTTCAGAAAGCAGTACGGGACGCGGGCGTGCGAACCATCGTGAGCTTCGTGCTCCGCTGGAACCCGTTGTTCGAGACCATCCGCGCGCTGCTCGCCGACGGCGTCGTCGGCAAGCTGTTTTATGGCGAAGTCGACTACTTCCACGGCATCGGACCCTGGTACGGCCAATACGAGTGGAACATCAAGAAATCCATCGGGGGCAGCAGCCTGTTGACCGCCGGCTGCCACGCCGTGGACGGCCTG
>DATKYV010000186.1:0-16356 GCA_035528275.1 Terriglobia bacterium
CCCTGCTGGACGTGGCCCGCGCCGGACGTGATTTCCGTCTGCTTTTCTCCAAGACGCCCTTTACGCGCCTGGACAGCCTCGCCCGCGGCCTCGCGGACTTCCGCAGCCTGGTGTCGGCCCTGGACGGCAAGATTCTGCCGGATGGTTCTGTGGATTCCTCTGCCAGTCCGGAACTGGCGCGCATTCGCCGCCTGATCGAACTCCGGCGCCAAGAGGTGCAAACGACGCTCGAAAAGCTCATGCGCCGCCTGGGGGCCGACAAGGTGCTTCAGGACAGCGTAGTGACCATCCGCAACGAGCGCTTCGTCATCCCCGTCCGCGCGGAGGAAAAACGGCGCGTTCCCGGCGTGGTGCACGGGACAAGCTCTTCGGGCGCCACCGTCTATCTCGAGCCGCTGGAGACCTTGCCGCTCAATAACGAGCTGGTGGAGCTGCAGGACCGGGAATTCGCCGAGGTCCAGAGAATTCTGGGGGAGTTCAGCGCCCGCCTCCGCGAGCAACGCCAGGAGCTCGAAACGGCGGCGGACATCCTGAGCGAAATCGACCTGGCATTCGCCAAGGCGGAATTCGCCCGGCAATACGACTGCTGCCTGCCGCGGTTCGCAGAGGGACGCGAACTTCTTCTCAAGGACGCGCGCCACCCGCTCCTCGAAAGGGCTCTGCGCGGGCAGAAGCGGAAATCCGTTCCCGTAACCTTGGAGCTGGCGCCGCCCAAAACGCTGATGGTCATCAGCGGTCCGAACGCCGGCGGGAAGACGGTGACGCTCAAGACGCTGGGGATCGCGGTGCTCATGGCGCAGGCGGGATTGCCCGTCGCCGCCGCGGAGGCGCGCCTGCCTTTGTTCGGGCGCGTGCTGGCGGATATCGGCGACCAGCAGTCGATTGAAGCGAACCTCAGCACCTTCTCCGCGCATGTGAAAAACATCCAGAACATGGCGGAGGTGACAGGAGGCGAGGACCTTGTTCTGCTGGATGAGCTCGGCGCGAGCACCGAGCCCAGCGAAGGCGCGGCGCTGGCCGTGGCGATTCTCGAGCACTTTCGCGAACGGGCGGCAATGACTTTCGTGACCACGCATCATTCGCGCTTGAAGGCCTATGCTGCCGAAACCTCCGCGGCCGTGAACGCCGCCATGGAGTTCGACGAGGCCACCCTTCAGCCCACTTACCGGCTATTAATCGGCTTGCCGGGAAAATCCAGCGCCCTGGATATCGCCGCGCGTCTGGGTCTTGCGCCCTCGATTGTCAATAAGGGGCGTGCCCTGCTTCATCCCGCGGACGCGGAGGCGGCAACGCTGGTGGGGAGGCTTCACGAGCAGCGGGCGGAGTTGGAGCGCGAGCTCGCGCGGCTCGACGAGCGGGGCAGGGAACTGGACGCGCGGCGACAGGCTTTGGAGAAGGAATTCGAACGGGATCGCCGGGCCAAGTTGCGCGAATTGGACGCCCGGCTCGACGAGACTCTCCGCCAGCACGCCCAGCGGTGGGAAGAGACGCTGAAAGGACTCATTGCCCAGACGGAGGCGACCAAGGCGAGGAAGAAACTCGAGCGGAAAGCCCGGGCGCTGGAGGAGGATACTCGCGAAGAGTGGAACGCGCAGGTGCTGGAAACCATCGGGGCTCCGCCGAAGGAAGACGAGGTGGCGCAGGGTGCCACGCCCGCGGCGGGGGACCGGGTGCGCGTGAGGGGCTTTACGACCCCGGGGACCGTTATCGCTCTGGTGGGCGGGGATCAGCTTGAAGTGGAGGTGGGGCGGTTGCGCATGCGGGCGCGGAAAGAGGAGGTCCAGGTCCTTCTCCCGGCCCCGGCCGCCCGCTTTGAGGCACCTGCCGCTGAAGTGCGGCCCGGCAAAGCCCCTGCTGAGGCGCCGGCGGAAATCAACGTCATCGGAAACTCGGCGGAGGAGGCTCGCGAGCGCGTGGACAAGTTTCTGGACGAGGCTTTCATGGCGGGACGCTTCCGGCTGCGGATCGTGCACGGCCACGGCAAAGGCATTCTGAAGCGGACGCTCCGCGAGATGTTCGCTTCACATCCGCACGTTGAGAAGTTCTATCCCGCCCCACCTCAAGAAGGCGGCGGGGGAGCGACAATTGTGGAACTCAGGAATTGAGGGTTGGGTTTCCGGTAGGATGGGTTTTCTTGCCGACTTCGTTCCCCAGCCGCCCCCGCAGAGTCCTACCGCCGGGCCTTCTGTGCCGTGGTGCGCGACCGCAGGCAGTTTCGGACCACGCCGAGCAACTCTTCCGATTTGACGGGCTTGTTCAGGTACTCCACCGCCCCGGCATTCATGGCGGCGAGATAGCTGTCCACCTCGCCGTAAGCCGTGAGGATGACCACCGGGACCGAGCTGCCGGCACGGCGGAGGCTTTCCAGAATGCTCACCCCGTCACCGTCCGGCAGTCTGAGATCGCTGATAATCACATCGAAGGAGCTCTCGCGCAGGGTCTGCTCGGCTTCGGCAGCCTTCGAGGCCGTTGTTACATGGAACTTCTCGTCAGTTAGGATCCGGCTCAACACCCGTAGGAAATAAGGGTCGTCGTCGACCAATAGGATTCGAGTTGGGGTTTCTCCTGGCATGACATCCATCGCTTCCGGGTGAATCCTTCCCGGCAAGTCATCGGCGTTCGGAGTCGCCTGCCTGGGAAAAACCTCGCGCGTCCAGGAAAAGCGACACCGGTCATCAAAGCACGTCGGGCACCATTCCGGCTGGTTCCCATGCCCCACATACATTTCCACCTCACAGGGCCGGGAACAAATGGAAATGATTGTCGGCGGGACAAAAAGGGCGAGGGACGGCCCAGCGCTCGCTGAAGAGCGAAGGCGCCCTGGGTCAATGCGATCGATTAGGCCGCGATGGACGCGGAGCTCGAGCCTTCCTTCTTGCCCAAGCGACGCCGGATAGTCCGCGGATTGATTTGAAGCAATTGAGCGGCCCGCAGACGATTGCTCCGCGTGTACTGCAACACGGTGCGAATAACCGTATCGTTGATCTCACGCATGGGAGTGCCGAGGGCGAAGGTCAGTGTAAACGTCGGCTGCATTTCCACCGGGGTCTCTCCTTTGATGGGGGTTACGATTTTGTGATGGGAAGCAAGCTCCCGGGCTTCCGCCGGCCCCCGCGATGGAGCATAGGATTTCATTTTTGGCCTCCTCTTTCGTTGAACCAAACTAGCCGCCCTTTTGTCTGCATTTTGAGTTCCCAGCGGCCAAAACCGGATTCTGTTGATAAGAAGAGGGTAAGCGTGTCCGGTTCGACTCTTGATGGAGGATAGGTTGAGTTTCAGCGCGCATAACCATGCGCCTTTTGCCCCATTCTTCCGGCCCGCCATGGCTGCCTATTGGCCGAGAATTCCGCTGGCTGTGACTTTTCCAATTTATTTTCAATAGGTTACGAGGAACGGACATATTTGCCGACCTGGCATTCCAGATGCGAAACCAATGGTCTGGGCACGGCCGACCCTCAGGGTGGCCGGGAGAAGCAGGAGCGGAGTTAATGGTCAATCGGCAATCGTCATTCGACAAATTTCTGCAATTCTTCAGTTCTCTAAAGTGCGGGCTGACGCTTCTTGGGCTGCTGGGTGTTGCGGTGATTCTGGGGACCGTAATCCTTCAACGACCCATGGCGCGCGAAGGACAGATCGAGCAGATTTATGCCCCGCAGACGATCCGGCTTCTCGACTTTTTCGGCTTCTTTGACGTGTTCCACGCCTGGTGGTTCATCCTCCTGTTGGGCCTCCTTGGGGCCACCATCGCGCTGGCATCTCTGGAGCGCTTTCCTCAGGCTTGGCGATACTTCTCACGCCCTCACGTGCTGGCCGACGAGTGGTTCGTGCGCAACCTTCCCATAGTTCGGGAAATCCCTCTGCGCAGTCAGAAAGCACAAGAAGCCCTCCCCGCGGCGGCGCGGGAATTCCAAAGACAGGGCTTTCGGGCACGCCGCGAATCGCTGGGGAAGGGGACGCTTTACGTCGAAAAGCACCGGGTAGCGCGGCTGGCTCCTTATGTGGTCCACCTGAGCCTGCTTATTATTTTTGCCGGGGCCATTGTCGACGCCGTGTGGGGCTACCGGGGCTTCATCAGCCTGGGGCCGGGTATGCGAAGCCGGCAGTTGGAGCCGCTTTCGGCGGACGCGGCGCCGCAGCGTCTGCCATTCACTCTGCGCTGTGACGGGGCGGGGATGGAGAAGTACCCTGACGGCTCGCCGCGGCAGTACTGGTCGCAATTGGCGGTTGAGGAGAACGGGCGCGAGGTCCTCACCAAGAGGATCTTCGTCAACGAGCCCCTCACTTATAAAGGAATCCGTTTCTTTCAGGCGAACTATGGGTCGAGTGGAAAACCCTCGAAATTGAAGATCGAGGCGAGCTGGCCCGGCCAGGATCGCCCCTCGGAGACGATCACGCTTCACCCCGGTGAGAAGGTCCCGCTGGGTGAGTCCGGCACATTGGTGGAACTGGCCGGATTTGTTCCTGACTTTGTCTTCGAGGGAAATCAGTTGGCGACTCGGTCCGACGAGCCCAACAATCCGGCGGTGCAGCTCCACTTGACGCAGCCGGACGGGAAGGAGTCTGCGGTTTGGTTCTTCCCCAAATTCCCCCAGATGAATCCACCCAACGATTCGGGAATCAATTTCCAGCTCCGTGACGTCGAAATGGGTTACTTCACAGGGCTTCAAGTGGCGAAGCAACCCGGGAACGGATTGATCTGGGGTGGATGCTTGCTCTTAAGCTGCGGGCTCGTCCTGGCCCTCTACATGGTCCACATTCGTATTTGGGGGGTCGTGGGGAAGGACGCTCAGGGCCGGCCCGTGCTGCTCCTGGGCGGGCAGCCCAGCAAGTATCGGGAGAGCTTTGAAGTTCGATTCAATAAACTGGCCGATCAGGTCGAAGAAACGCTGGGCTCGATGGAACCCGCGATCGCGGGGTTCGAGCGCCTTTCGGCCTAGGGGAGAGGAACAAGGGAGTCTGCTATGGCCAAAGCTATTTCCACACACGTTGACGAGCGCCAGCCCACCACCGTGGGGACCTGGCTGCTGCTGGTAGTCGGTGTCGCGGTCGCTGCCGTGCTGGCGATCTCCGTGCCGCGCCTGGTGGGTGCCGAGGGATGGATGACGGGCGAGAAGTTCCTGTATATCGCCTTGATCGGATACCTGGGGGCCTCAGCGCTGTATATCGCCTCCATCCCGGTCCGCCAAGCCTCTTTGATTGCCGGGGCGGCCGCCCTGGCGCGCGGCGCTTTTCTGACCCACACGACGGGCATCGTGGTCCGCTGGGCCAGTTCCGGTCATGCGCCGTTTTCCAATATTTATGAGATGGTGCTGATGTTTTCCTGGGGCGTGGTGGCGTTCCAGATCTTCTCCGAGTGGAAGCTGGGATTGAAGGTTCTGGGAGCGGTCACGCTTCCCGTTGCCGCCCTCTCACTGATCCTGATGCAGGTCCTTCCGGGGGGGATCCGGCCGCTGGTCCCCGCCTTACAGAGCACCTGGCTGCAAATCCACGTTACCCTGGCGGTGCTCAGTTACGCCGGGTTCACACTCTCCTTCGCGGCGGGCGTGCTCTACTTCATCAAGGACGGAACGAGCGCGCGGACTTTCCTGAATTGGACCGCAGGGCTGGTTCTGGGAATCTACGGAGCGATCATAATCACCTCGGTTGACGGTGGGTTCAATCTGACCCTCCCTGCATGGGACGCGACGACCGGGGAGAAAATTCTACTGGCTCCCAAGGAGGCCCTGATGGTGCCTCTCTCCGGGTTGGGTTGGCCGTTTGTGGCCGCGGCGGCGCTGGCCGCCACCGCCCTGGCCCTCAGCCTCCTCGAGACGTTTTCGTCGAGCCGGGGGAGCGAATGGGGCCTGTGGGCGCGCCGGCTTTTCCTGACGATGGTCGCCGTCCAGGTTGTAGCGCTTTTTCTGCTCGTCCTAAAAGTCAAATCCGGTCCCTACTTTGTCGCCCGCTTCGGACAGAGCTTTGACGTCCATTTCGCCTCCAGCCCGTTCCTGCTGGCGGGGCTGGTCACGGCTCTGTTCGTTTCATTCGCGTGGCTTGTTCTCAACTGGAAACACGACACTATCGTCGAGCACTTGCCGCACCGCGACACGCTGGACAATCTGATTTACAAGACCGTGGCCCTTTCCTTCCCACTTCTGACGCTGATGATTATCTCCGGCGCCTACTGGGCAAACCGCACCTGGGGGTCCTACTGGAGTTGGGATCCCAAGGAAGACTGGGCGCTCATTACCTGGTTGACCTACGCCGGGTACCTCCACATGCGTCTCACCCGTGGGTGGCGGGGTCGGCGTGCCGCGGCCATGGCGATCATCGGCTTCGCCATCGTCATGTTCACCTTCTTCGGCGTCACTTACCTGTTGCCGGGCCTGCACGCATACGTGTAGCAGCAAACGCTGGGCTCCAAGACCGTCGGGGCACGGCAGCCTGCGCCCCGGAGGCTACGGTCCTCGGGGAGCGCCGTGACCTTCGTTTTCCTGGCGGGGACGATTCGCGACCTATCCCGGCTTGCCGCAGAATAGCCCTTAAGTCATGATCTCTTTCAGTTTTGCGATGAGGACCTGAGGGTCGTAGATGGGTTTTTCCACGTACCCATCCGCGCCGGAAGCGGCGAGCAGGCGCTCGCGGTCTCCCTGCATGGCGTGCGCGGTGGCCAGCAATATAGGCAGTTCTTGCCCGTCCGGTCTTCCGCGAATCAGGCGCGCCAGGTCCAGCCCATCGATCGTGCGGCCATCGTAACGGCAGTCACGCAGGGAGACATCCAGAATCAGCGCATCGACCACGCGGCTGGAGACAAGGCGAAGGATTTCCTCGACATTCTCCGAGCAGGTCACCTGATAGCCACCGGCGCGCTCCAGGGCCAGCCGGTAAAACTTGGCTACCAGCCTATCGTCTTCGACCACCAGGATGTGGGCCATTTCCTTTGCAGCGGAACGTTCCGTCAGGGCTTCACCGGGCGCAAGGGTGGCGCCACCCCCGACCGCGAACGGATTTCCTCCAGTCTTTCCACAAATTTTTCCCCGTCGATGGGCTTCTGCCAGATCTCCGGCGTCACCTGCAAAGGCGCCAGCTTTTCACGGACCTCGCCGGGGTCATATCCCGTAACCACAAAACAGTAGAGCTCCCGAGTCAGCGCGCCGGTTTGTAACTGGGCGATCACGTCCTTGCCGTCGTTCAATTCCGCCCCCGGCCGTTGGGGAAGCGCGAGATCCAAGATCAGGAACTGGGGGCGGAAGCGGCGCGTGGCATCGACAGCATCGTCCGCGGTGGCCGCGCCCAGCACGTAATAGCCGTGCTTGGTAAGAAGCGATTTGAGATATACGCGAAACTGCGGGTCGTTATCCACGACCAGGATCCGAACCTCACTGTCATCCCCGGAGGCCGCGAGGCTATCCTTGCCCACTACGTGCACCGGGTCGTCCACCTCACGGCTCACAGGCAACGAGAAGGTCACGGTGGTTCCGCAGCCGCTGCCGGCGCTCCAGAGCCTGATTCTCCCCCCCATCATCTCCACCAGCCGGCGCGTGATTGCCAGACCCAGTCCGCTGCCGCCGTGCTGGCGGGTGAACGAGCTGTCCACCTGCCGGAACTTCTCGAAGAGCGAGCCTTGTTTCTCCGGAGGAATGCCGGTTCCGGTGTCCTGGACTTCCACTTCGACAAAGCCGCGTTCCGGGTAGGCTCTCGCCCGCACGGTGATCCACCCGCTCTCGGTGAACTTGATGGCGTTGCTCATCAGGTTGATGAGAATCTGCTTGACGCGCACGCGGTCCCCGACGACGCGAGGCAGTTCCTCGCCCGCCATTTCATCGATGAGGGTGAGCTTCTTGGCTTCCACCTGGTTTCCCAGCACCGCCTTGACGTCCGCGAAAACGCCTTTCAGTTCCACCGGCTCGGGGTTCAGGCGCAATTTCCCGGCCTCAATCTTGCCGATATCGAGGATGTCGTTGACGATGGAAAGCTGATGCTCGGCGCTCCGCAGGATGTCCCGCTGGAGCTCGCGTTCCTCCTCGAGGTTGGCGCACAGTCCGTCCAGGATAAGCCGCGTGAAACCCAGTATGGAATTGAGCGGGGTCCGCAACTCGTGCGAAGTGCTGGCCAGGAATTCCGTCTTCACGCGGCTCATTTCGGCCAGCTCCAGGTTGACCTGTTCGAGCTTGCGGTTCAAATCGCTGAGGGTGCGGACGCTCTCCTGGAAATAGGACTCGCACATCAAGTTGAGGTCGAGGTTGAGGATCTTGTCCAGAGCCCTTTTGGTTGACGCCAGGCGTTCGGGCTCTGACCGCAATTCGCGGGCCAGGCCCTCCTGAAGGCTGTCGCGAACAACGGCCATGGAGCTGATCATGTAGCGTTGAGGCAGGCCCACGGCGACGTGCTGCGCCCCGATCCGGTACCGGCCCGCGGCGTAGTTCTCGTCATACTGGCCGGCCATAAGTCCCCGGGCCCAGGTCATGAGAGTTTCCTTGAGCCGGGCAATTTGTTGCCCTCCTCCCCCGAAGACCTTTGCCGATTCCGGATGACGCGCAGTCTGCTCGTAGAATCGGTCCGCCATGGCAGGGAGGTGGGGTTCGAGGAGCGGGCCGGCGGCCCCAAGGAGAAGGGCGTCCTCCTCCGTAAAGCCAACGTATCGCTTCATTTCTTCGAAAAATGTCTCGGGCTTCCTGGCCACACCCTGTACCGTATGGTAAAATTAAACGTCAGAAATCCTGATAAAGGAATTCATCTTACCATTGGACTGGAACCTACCAAAACGCCTTTTCCGGTTCCCACCCACCTTCGGACAGAACTTGGTGGTCCTAATTGCTTCTCTGGCGGGAATTCTGGTTTTCACCCTGCTCGAGTCCTACCATCAGGGGTTGACGCCGCGGCATGGGCTGGTGATGGCGCTTCTGGCGGCGCTTTCCGCGGCGACCGGCATGCTGATCTATCAGGAGCGCCGATCCTGGGCGCTGCTTCGTGACCTGCGCAGCGTCATCGCCAAGATTGCTCCGGCATACGCTCGACTCACCTCAGGCATGAGCGCTGCAACCAGCGTGGAAGCTCTGGAAAAGGAAATCCGGACGCTGACCGAGCGCTGGACGGAATTCTGCGAACACTGCCAGCGACTTCATGACTCGGAGATGGTCCAGGCCGAGCACTTGGCGACGATCGGCGAACTTGCGGCGGGCCTCGCTCACGAGATTCGCAATCCCTTGGCGGGAATCGCGGGCGCCATCGAGATTATCACCAAGGGTTTTCCACCCGATCATCCGGACCGGGAAGTCCTCGAAGACCTGCGACACGAGGTCCACCGGATCGAGAAGACACTGAACGACCTGTTGGTGTACGCTCGCCCCAAGCCCTCGCACTTCGGTCCCACCGACCTGCGGGAAATCGCCGCCCAGACGCTGCAACTGGCGCGGCAGCAGCTCGGCTCCAAGAAGGTGAACTTTTCGGTCGAGATTTCGCCCTCGCTTCCCCGTTTCCGCGCCGACGCCGAACAGCTCCATCAGGTCCTCCTCAACCTTATCCTGAACAGCATCCAGGCCATCGAAGACGAAGGCCGAATCACCGTCGCGGCGAGAGTGATTGACCGGGAGGAGGGAAAGCGGGCGGGGCATCTGGAGATTTCAGTGAGCGACACGGGGTCGGGCATCCCTCCCGAGCACCTGGAGCGCATCTTCCGGCCGTTCTACACCACCAAGCGCAGCGGAACGGGCCTGGGGCTGTCTCTGTGCCGGCGAATCATCAGCCAGCACGGTGGCACCTTGACGGCAAAGAGCGAAATCGGCCATGGTAGTCAGTTCACCATTCGCTTTCCATTCCGGGAAGCCGTCGAAGAGCTGAAAGAAGTCTATGTCCAACGAGAAAGTTCTGATCATTGACGACGAGAAGCTGATCCGCTGGTCGGTGCGCCGGCAGCTCGAAGAGTGGGGCTACGCGGCGCTGGAAGCGGAGAGCGGGACGGGCGGCCTGGCGCAGATCCGCGCCGAGCTCCCCGACCTGATTCTCCTTGACGTGCGCCTGCCGGACCTGAGCGGCATCGAGGTGCTGCGGGAGATCAAGCAGAACAACGTTTCCGTCCCGGTTATCGTGATTACCGGCGACCCGCAGCTCGACGACATCAAGACGGCCATCAAATTGGGCGCCCTCGACTTCGTTAAGAAGCCGCTGGACTTCGACGAGCTTCAGGTGACTATCGAGAACGCCATCGACCGCTCCCAGCTTCGCTCGGAGCGCGACAGCCTGCGCGCGGAAGTCAAACGGCGCTCCGGCTATCACGAGGTCATTGGCAAGTCGCAGCGCATTCAGGAGCTGATGAGCTTCGTGCGCAAGGTGGCGGCCAGCGAGGCCTCCACCGTTCTGATTCAGGGGGAGAGCGGCACCGGCAAGGACCTGATCGCCAAGGCCATCCACTATGAGAGCGTCCGAGCCAACAAGCCGCTGGTGGCCATCAACTGCTCGGCCATCCCTGAGACCTTGATGGAGGCCGAGCTCTTCGGCCACGAGCGCGGCGCGTTCACCGACGCCAAAGCGCAGAAGAAGGGGCTTTTCGAGGTCGCCGACGGCGGCAGCCTGTTCCTCGACGAGATCGGTGAGCTTTCCACCTACCTCCAGGCGAAACTGCTGCGCGCCCTCGAGGACCAGACCATCCGGCGCATCGGCGGGGTGAAGGATATCGGAGTCGATATCCGCGTCATCGCCGCCTCCAATCGCGACCTGGAACAGGGCGTCCGCGACGGCACGTTTCGCCAGGACCTGTTCTACCGGCTGAGCATCATTCCCATCTTCATCCCCTCGCTGCGCCAGCGGAAAGAGGATATCCTGCCGCTGGTGGAATTCTTCATCGAGCGCTACAACTTCCGCTTCCGGAGAAACGTCAAGGGCATCACGCAGGAAACCCGTGACTTTCTGGTGCATTACGACTGGCCGGGCAACGTGCGCGAACTTAAGAACGCTGTCGAGCGCGCCATGATTCTGGAGGAGGCGGAGTATATCCGCCCCACCTATCTCCCCATCCAGGTGACGGGCCAGGCTCCCGGCCAGGAGGTTCCGGTGCCGGTTTCCGTTCAGGCCGCCGACGGACCGGAGATCGGCACGCCCGGCGCGGCTGAGGTCTCTCCGGCCACCTGGAAACCGCTTCCCTCGGGCAGGATGATTCCGGTGCTGGATTTGCCCAAGGCGGGGACTTCCCTCGAGGAAGTGGAGCGCGAGCTCGTCGGGTTGGCCCTGAAGCAAACGGGCGGAAACCAGACTCACGCCGCGCGACTGCTCGATATCTCCCGCGACGCGCTCCGGTACAAGATGAAGAAATACGGGTTCGAATCGAATTCGGACTCGTGAAATCCGGGGGAGTGGAGGACCGGCGAAGCGCCAAGAGCCGGTTTCAATTTTCCGAATCGGCGCGCCACCTGGGGCATCGAAAGAGCGTGGCGCCCTTCAAGTCGCCCGGCGAGAAGCAAGCCTCGGTTGACCGATCCGAAAAAATAAGGCAGCTAAAGGCATGGGTCTCATTCGCGACGAAGACGCCGTTGAAATCCGCCAGCGGCTGAAGGAGATGGTCAATCCGGTTAAGCTCGTCCACTTCACCCAGGAACTGAACCTGGAATACGGGCGCGAGACTCAGCAACTTTTGCAGAACCTGACGGAACTCTCCGACAAGCTCTCGCTTGAAATCCACAACTTCCTGCTCGACAAAGAAAAAGTCACGGAGTACGGAGTGGACAAGGTCCCGGCCACCGTGGTTCGCGACGGCATGGACCACGGCATCCGGTTCTACGGCATCCCCGCCGGCTACGAGTTCTCCACGTTGCTCGACGCCATCCTGGCAGTCTCGCGAGGAGATTCGGGGTTGACGGAGGAAAGCCGAGAGAAACTCAAGCGCGTTGTTTCTCCCCTCCACCTGGAGGTGTTCGTCACTCCCACCTGACCGCACTGTCCCCAGGCCGTGCGTCTGGCCCAACAATTCGCCGTGGAGAACGAATTCATCCGCGCGGATTGTATCGAGTCCACGGAGTTTCCCGAGCTCGCCGGGATGTACCGCGTCTATGCGGTGCCCAAGACCGTCATCAACGCCGCGACATCCATCGAGGGGGCGCTGCCGGAGGGATTCTTCCTCGATAAAGTACTCGAAGCCGTCGAACCTCCCGCTCCAGCGGAAAGCTCGTAGCGCGGCTCTCTGGGAGCGCGATTCTCTGGGCCGGCGCGAGGCTCGCGTCTGCCGTTCAATACTTCAAAACGGAGTGCAGTTCGTAACCGCCGAGTTTTTCGCGGCCTTTGAGGAATTCCAGTTCGATCAGGAATCCAATGCCGGAGACGTGGCCGCCCAGGGATTCAACCAGCCCGGCGACCGCGGCCGCCGTGCCGCCCGTGGCCAGCAGGTCGTCGATGATCAGGACCTCGTCGCCTTTGCTCACGCCGTCACGGTGAATTTCCAGCGAGTCCTGGCCGTATTCCAGGCTGTAAGTGGCGCGTGCCACCTCGGCGGGAAGTTTCTTGGGCTTGCGCACCGGAACGAACCCGGCGTTCAGCCGGTAGGCGACCATGGGGGCAAAGATGAAGCCGCGCGCCTCGATGCCCACCACGCGATCGATCTTGCGATCCACGTAGTGATTGGCCAATGCGTCTACCGCGCGATGCAGCCCCACGGGATCTTTGAGCAGGGTGGTGATGTCATAGAAGAGTATTCCGGGCTTGGGAAAATCAGGGACTTCGCGAATCAGATTTTTGAGATCGTCCACGCAACCTCCAATTCATTGAATCATTGAGTCATTGAATCATTGAGCCGCCGGACGACGGCTTTCTTTCAGTTCAATGAAGCAATGACCCGATGGATCAATGAATCAATTCTTCCTACCATCCGCCCTCAATCTGAAATCGTGAGTAACGTTTATTTACGGGCTCGTCGGATTCCTCGACGCCACTCACCCGGGCGCTGCGCGGGCCCTCGGCGAGTTGGCGCTTCAATTCCTCGAGCGAGGCGGCGTGGCCGATGGCGTAAACTTCCACGTTGCCGTCCCAAAGATTTTTGACGTAGCCGTGAATGCCGAGCTGGTTGGCCAGGCGCTCGGCGAAGAAACGGTATCCGACGCCTTGTACCCGTCCTGAAACAAGAAATTTCTTCGCAATCTTCATCCTGACGTCTTGGGCAACAGGACCGGAATCGCCCTTCAGAGCCCCGGCGACCCTCTCGCGCTCCGGAAAGTGCGACGAGCTGGTAAGGCGAATGGGGTGCTGCGCTCCACCGATGGGCCAGCGCGATTATAGCGGACGGTCGGCGGAGCGACAACGGTCAGGCACGCCGCGGTCCGGCGAGGATGCGCGCGGGAAGCATGATGAGGGCGCGGATGAACTCAAGTACTCCCGTGACCGCAATCCCCATCAGGCGGAAGGGAATCAGGAGCAGCCAGACAATCGGGTAGAGTACCAGCGCCAGCAGGGCCAGCGGCCAGCAGAGGACCAGCAGAATGCACCAGAGCAGAAAATTAAGCATGGAGATCTGTCACACCTCCTCTACATGTTTATACGCACCGCGCCCGAAAAAGTTCCCTCGCTCCGGGATTTCTGACTTCCTTTGCCGCTGGCCACGGCGCCGCGAAGCTCCACCAACCTGGCGGGATAATCGGTGATGATGCCGTCCACGGCATTCGCGAGCATGCGCCGCATGGCCCGCGGCTGGTTGACCGTCCAGACGATCACCTGGAGTCCGGCCTCGTGCGCGCGGCGAATGAACCGCGGCGTGGCAAGTGCCCAGTGCGGCACCACGAACCGGGCGCTGAGCAATCGTGCCCGCCTCAGCGTCGGCACCGGACGATCGGAGCTCGTGCCCAGGGCGATTCCGGGGTCGAGTTTGCGAATCCCCCGGAGAATTTCCTGGTCGAATGACATGATGGTCGCGCCCGGGGCGACCCCGGCGCGGTAAATCTCCTCCAACACCTTCGCCTCGATGCCCGGATAGGTTTTTCCGCCGGTCTTGATCTCGACAAAAACACGGCATTGGTGCGCGCGTACCCATCCCAGCACTTCGGCGAGCATCGGGATTCTCTGCGCGGAGTAGTTGGGGCGCGCCTTGGCGGGATATCGCCGGTTGAACCACGAGCCCGCGTCGAGCCGCCGGATTTCCGCCGCGGTATGCTTCCGGACCAGCCCCTTGCCGGATGTCGTGCGGTCGAGACGCATGTCGTGAATCACCACCGGGACGCCGTCGGCGGAGAGGTGGACGTCAAGCTCGATGGCGTCCGCTCCCTGGCCGAGGGCCAGTTCGAAGGCCACCAGGGTGTTTTCCGGCGCATCGGCCGCGGCGCCGCGATGGGCGATGACCAGGGGTTGCCGAAATCCTCCCCAATCCAGGTGATCGGTTTGAGATCCCGAATCCTCTTTGAGCGGAATCATGCTGCAGGCCCCCCGGTTCCACTCCCCGGACCCGAATTCGCGCACGTGCAGCGTGAGAAGTCCAGAACTGCGGCGAGTCGCCGTTCCGCGCCCCACCCGAAGTGCCGGGCGAATATTCCCGCCACCGCCGGCGCCGCCTCGCCGAGTGTACAAGCCGCCCAGTTGAGCCCCGAGCGGCGGAGGAGAAAATCTTCCACCCGCACGGCCATTTCGTGCCGAATTGCGAATTCGACCTCCGCGGCCAACAACGCCGGAGAGCCGGGCAGTGTTTCGCCCAGCGACGGGTTTCCCCCAATGGGGGCGAGTACGGCCGGCCACCGGCTTCCGTAGGTTCGCACAATGCGCTCCGCCATCGCCGCGTCGAGCCGGAACTGCCGGGCGGCTTCCGCAGCCGCCGACTTTACAAAAAGCTCGAACGGCCCGGTTTTCCCGCCGGGCAGTGGGATCTCGCGGCTGGAGAGTCCGCCAATCGGCGGACTGATTCTCAGTCGCGCGACAATCTGGTTCACCAGATTCTCGCCCAGCGATCGCGCGGTAGTCAGTTTACCGCCGCAAATAGAGACGAAGTTACCCGCCCTAGGGTCCTGGTGGAATCGGTACTCGCGGGTAACGTCGGAGGGGCTGCGCCCCTGCTCCAAAACCAGGGCGCGCAGTCCGGCGAAGCTTCCCAGAACCTGGTCGGCCCGAAACGGCTGACGCAGGACGCGATTCACGCCTCGGAGCAGGTATTCGATGTCCGAGGCATCGGGCTGCGCACTCGCCGGGTCGCCCTCATAATCCGTGTCGGTGGTTCCCAGCAGGGAGTAGCCGTGCCAGGGGAGCATCAGGAACACGCGGTCTCCGGGCAGGATGGCGGCGAACAAAGCATGAGTTGGCGAGACGGCGGGGAGAATCAGGTGCGTGCCCTTGGTCAGGCGGAGGGTTCTGGTTCCGTCGAAGCCTGGAACCAAAGCTCGGACGTGATCGAGCCAAGGCCCCGTGGCGTTCACCCAGTAGCGCGCGGAGATTTCGTACCGGCGGCCGGTAAGGAGGTCTTCGGCTTCCGCACTCACCACCTCGCCCTGGCGTGCATCTGTGCTGCTCGAGGCTGCGAGGGCGCGGACCTCGGTGTAGTTCGCAACCACGGCGCCGCGCTCCGCCGCGTCGAGAACGTATTCGAGCGTCAGGCGGGCGTCGTCCGTCTCCGAATCGTTATAGACGGCGCCGGCAAGAAGTCCTTCGCCGCGCAGGGCTGGGAACAAACCGAGCGCTTCCTCGGCGCTGAGCATGCGGTGGCGGTCGTCGCGGCCCAGGTTACCGAGAAGATCGTAGATGGAAAGCCCCACGCGGATCTTGAGCGGGTAGTACGGGTCGCCGCGGTAGATGGGAAGGAGGAAAGGAAGGGGTCGCGCCAAGTGGGGCGCCAGGCGCTGCAGCAATCGGCGCTCGCGGCGGGATTCGTGAACCAGCCGGAAGGCGAATTGCTCCAGGTAGCGCAACCCGCCGTGAATCAGTTTGGAGGAGCGGCTGGAAGTGCCGGCGGCAAAATCCCGCGCCTCCACCAGCGCCACCTTCAGGCCGCGCAAAGTCGCCTCGCGCGCCGTCGCCGCACCTTGTACGCCGCCGCCGATTACTGCCAGGTCGAACCGGGTCGTGCTCAGCGCTTCTGGGTTACGGGTCATTTGAACTGGTTCTCCGAACGAGCCAAGATACCACGATACACCGAACGCCTGTGGCCTTGGCAATGGGATCGTGTCCGAGTCTTTCCATACTACACATAAGTAATTTGTAATGAGCTAGCTACATGGAGTGTTCCGTATCACAAAGCGGTCCGATTCGGTCCCGAAGAAATGGGTTCGTTCTGCCCAAGAGATGGCTTCGTTTGCGGTTTGTATTGAAGAACGAACCCAAGCTCTACCCTTTATGTTCAACAACTTGGTGGCTTCGTTTTTGCATTTTAACGCATTATGAAAGGGCGCCCCTTGTGCGTTAGGGTTGGCTTTGCAAGAACAA
>DATKYV010000187.1:0-3634 GCA_035528275.1 Terriglobia bacterium
GAAAACGCGCAAACCGGCCCGGAAGAGGGCTGAGACGTGGCCGCCTACTCTGCGCAAAAGGGGTCAGTGTGCGGGCGGTTGGGAGCAAAAGCGCCCACCAGGAAGCCCGATTTCCTGAC
This sequence comes from Terriglobia bacterium, assembly GCA_035528275.1. GTDB lineage: Bacteria > Acidobacteriota > Terriglobia > UBA7540 > UBA7540 > DATKYV01. The sequence continues at coordinate 120 of DATKYV010000187.1, forward strand.
CTCATGCTCCGCCACGCATGAGTTCAAAGGGAGCAACTAGGGAGCAAAACCCGCCGAAAATCGCGGGTCCGGCGATTCCTAAGTCGCAGAAAACCAAGGCAGGCCACGGGTTAGAAAATGGGTCGTATCACTCTGTCACGCATGAGGTCGCGGGTTCGAGTCCCGTCGTCCCCGCCAGTCTTTTCAGTCGCGGCGAGCATTGTTGGGCAAGCCTTCCAACTTGGCATTTCAATTCGCCGGCGGTGCCTGCCGGGTGATGGTTGTTTGAGGATTTAGCCCCTCTCGGATCTACACTTCCCCTTGACGGCGCGCCGGTTTTGCTTGAATCTAGCGACAATTCGTCCTAACATTCCCTGAGTTTTGACGGTACAGGGAGATCCAACATGACCGTCGCAGACTTGATCGGCTCTCGAAAAGTAGTCTTTTCGGTCCCCAAGACCGCCACGGTGCACGAGGCAGCCCGCTACCTCCGCGACAACCAGGTGCGCGCCGTGGGAGTGCTGGGCGAACAGGGCCGGCTCATCGGAGTCGTGTCGCAAAGCGACATCTCCGACAAGGTGGCTGCGGAAAACAAATGCCCGGCGTGGATGCGCGTTCCGGAAATCATGAGCACCGATCTGGTGCTTATCAAACCGGCGACGCCGCTCGACGAATGCCTTCGGCTGATGGAGAAGCACAAGATCTTTCACCTGGCTGTGGTGGACGATGAAGGCAGCTTTCACGGGTTGATCTCCGTCCAGGACCTGCTGCGCGTCATCGCCACCGATCAGAAAGCCCGCGCCGACATGCTGGAGGCGTACATCTTCCCCAGCCGCTAGCCGGCCGGGAGTCTCGCCGCGCCCAGCCACGCCCACTTCCCCTCTGCTCTCCAACCCCACGCACCAGTCCGGAGATTGAGTGCCCTCTGGAACCGTGATATCCTCCCGAAAGCCGACAACAATTTCGTAGGGAGGAGATACAGGGAGCCGGGCCGAGCCCGCAGTTGAGCCCGCAATTCTCCCAATGGAGAACACCCTGAGCTCCTCCATGAGAGAGGATGCGTTATGCGCCAAGCCGACAGTCCTCGATTCGGTTTCCTCGCGGCGGGAATCATTCTGGCCGCGTTTTGTATCCTCGGCCTGTTCCACGAGTCGAAAACCTCGGCGGCGCCCCGCCGCGATGCTGAACCGGCGGTAACGGATTTCAAGCCGGTCCTAAAGTACAAGAACCGAGTCTCGGCGGACCGGGCGGGGCGGCTGATGGTGGCTGCCAAAGGTCTGGTCACGCCCTCGATGCTTGAGGTTCTGGGAAGTCTGGGCGTCGTCCACGGAGTCATCGCCAGATACAACATCGTGGCGGTCACGCCGCGCGGTCCGCGCGCCCGGCAGGCCATCGAGCGCCTTCCCTTCGTGGCCACTGTCGAAGACGACCAGCCGCGGTACCTGGCGGACGTTGGATCGTGGGATCGAGACATCCTCGATGTTGTGGATGTCCAGGAATCAGGCACGGTGGGCGACCCCGACCCGCGGGAAGTGGCGGAGACGGGCGCCGGCGTTCACGTCGTCGTGATCGACAGCGGATTGATCAAGAACTGGCGGGTCTTCCTGCCTTCGCAGCGAGTCCGCACGGATCTCGCCCGGGCCTTCATGGGTGGCGGCGCCACCGCCTATGATTTTGTCCCCGTCGATAAGTTCCATACGTCGAATCCCACCAACCTGTGGGAACGGGATACCAACAGCCACGGCACGGCTGTGACCTCGCACGTGATAGGTTTCAAGATTGGGGGCGGGTTTGTGGACGGCGTCGCCCCCGGTGCGCAAATCATTCCCCTCAAAGTCTTCCCCAACGGAAAAGCTTTCACCTTCAGTTCGCGGATTATCGCGGCCTTTGCTTACGCGACCGAGCTCAAGGAAAATGGCCTCGGCCCCATGGTGATTACGATGAGCATTGGCGGCGGCCCCGCGACCCTCGAGAGGCGGGCAGTGGACGACGCCATCAGCGCGGGCATCATCGTGGTCACTTCCGCAGGGAACGAAGGCGAAGGTGGGATGAGTTGGCCGGCCGCGTACCCGGAAGTCATCTCGGCCGGCGCTATCGGCTGGACCCGGCAATTCCTCCCCATCACGAATGGCCAGCCCAATGGCGGCTTCTGGTGGAACCTGGACGTGGGCAATGACCCTGACGGCACGGGGACATCGGAATCAGAGGTCGCGTACGTTCCGGACTTCAGCAGCCGGGCTGTTCCTTCGTTGGGAGAAGCCTTCGGCACTGACCCGCAGGAGCTGGATGTGCTCGCCCCCGGCATCTGGACCGTCGCTCCCGGCTCACACGGACCCAACGCCGGGTACTTCTATTGGGCGGGGACTAGCTTTTCCACTCCCCTCACGGCAGGCGTCGCGGCCTTGATGCTCGAGAAGAATCCGAACCTGACGCAGGCGACGGTGGAAGACATCCTGAGGGCGACGGCACTCGAAATGGCCCCTGACGGCGGGCGGCTCAATGTTTTGGAACCGTTCCTGGTCGGCGGGTTTTACGATCCGCATTGGGATAGCGATTGTGACGGCGAGCCGTGCGATCCCGTCGGGGCCGGACTCCTTCAGGCCGATGCGGCCCTCGACGCCACTCCCTAGGCTTGCGCCGAGCGCCGAGGAATCCGGAACTCGAGCCGCTCTTCACGTGGGTTACACCTATCTCGGAAGGCGAAGGAGCAGATTGTGAAATCCCGAAGAAACACAGAAGCGCCACAAACAGATTGCTCGAGAGGGCTGCGGGTGACCGGGATTCTCTTGGGAATCGCCGTCCCTCTATTCTTGTTGTTGGCATCTCTTCCGCCCCAGGCTGGCGCTACGGATATCCCCGTCATCAAGGGTGAGCTCGGGCCGTGTTCCGCTGATTTCACGGTGACTGATGGCGAAAACAACCCGCTCTATGACGCCAAGATTCACGTCACGGTCCGCTACGGTTTCATGAGCAAGCGGAAGTCCGAGTTGGAAATCGGAACAAACAGTGACGGGAAGGCCCGGATTGAAGGACTTCCCAATAAGGTGAAGAAGCCGCTGGAGATCAAGGTCAGCCACGGGGCCATGACCAAGATGGTGGCGCACGACCCGGGGCTGGAGTGTCAGGCGAGCTTCACCGTGGCCTTGCAGGCGACTCAATAGGCGGCTGCATGGAGTTCCGGATCCCGCTGCGCCGGCCGGACCTCACCTTTGCGCCCTCGCCGCGCCCTGCGCGATTGCTGACCATGACGAGGCAGGCAGACTCTATCCGATAACCCTTACTGTCCAGCCATTTATTCATTCTTGCAACACACTCTCAATGGAACATTTGTTGACAGATGCGGGTGATTCGGTCACCATACATATATATGAATGGACAATTTACTTCCGCACAGGATATCCATTCTGGTGGTAGTCCTTGTCGGTTGGTAGTCAGGAAGCAGCGGGGCACGGCCGAAGTCCTTCAATTCGTGGTCGCCGGTTTGGAAAACGGGCAGCAAGTGGTGGTGTTGGCGGGGCCAACCTGCCTGAAGGACC
>DATKYV010000188.1:0-5749 GCA_035528275.1 Terriglobia bacterium
TCCTGCCCTTCGTAAGTTAATTGATTGTCGTCGCGTCCCCGCGCATAGTGAACAAAACACCGTGCGGCGGCAAGGAATTCGAAAGCCCGAGCACTTTCGGCCTGCAACGCCTGCGGCCAGACTTCCTCAGGCACCACCCATTGCCCCTGCTTATCAAGCCCGGAGACAAGGGTCAGCCAGCGGGCCACGTGGAAATCGCGCAAACCCCCCGGCGATTCCTTCAGATTGGGCTCCAGGTGGAAGATAGTGTTGCCGTGCTTCTCATGCCGAGCTTGGGTCATTTCCACGAAGCCGCGGATCAAATCCTGGCCGTCCCGGCGGACCAGGTGGGGAATCACTTCACCGCGCAGCCTCTCAAAGAGCGCCGGGTCGCCGGCAAGGTAGCGGCAGTCGAGAAGTGAAGTATTGAATTCCAGGTTGTCGCGGTGCAGCTTACCGCACTCGGCGAGGGTGCGCGGCGTGTGACCGACGCGGAACCGCAAATCCCACAACATGCGCGCCATGGCGGCAACGGCGTCCTTGCGGGACGCTTCCACTTGTCCGTTCAGAGAAAGGAAGAGCAGGTCGACGTCCGAGAAGGGGAAGAGCTCGCGGCGCCCGTAGCCCCCCAAGGCCACAAGGCAGAAGTCCTTGGGGCCGGCCCGCTGGGCAGAGAAAAAGTCGCGATAGAAACCATCAATAACCGTATCGAGGAAGGACGAGCACTCGCGCAGTGCGGCCAGTCCGTCACCGTGGGCTTCGAACCTCTCCCGGATACTGGCCGACTCTACCGCACAGGTGTTCAAAAGCGACGAGGGGAAAGGTGGCGAGGAAGGTCCACCACTATGTTTCACGCGGGGATCACCGGGCATGGATAGCGTCTCGAAGAGATTGAGGCGGAGATCCGGGTCGCAGGCGGGTCGCCCCGATCGGGCGACCCCGCGATGCAACAGGAGAACGCCTTACAGAGCGGCTTCGCCGCGTTCCTCGTTGCGGATGCGAATGGCGTCATCGACCTTGGAGAGAAAGATCTTGCCATCCCCGATCTTTCCGGTCTTGGCCGTTTTCAGGATCGCCGCGACAGCCGAGTCGACGAGCTTATCGGGGAGAATCATCTCAAGCTTGACCTTGGGCACCAGGTCCACCGTGTACTCGCTGCCGCGGTAGACTTCCGTGTGACCTTTCTGCCGGCCGTGTCCGCGCACTTCCGAGACCGTCATCCCTTCCACGCCGATCTCATGGAGGGCCTCCTTGACCGAGTCAAAACGCGAGGGCTGAACGATGGCTTCCAGTTTTGTCATGGCACCTCATTCCTTGAAAGATGGTTAGGTAACCCCCAAGCCTCACTCGGGGCGGGCCCCGTCGCCGCTCCCAACTTGCCGCCCTATCCCCGCTCCGCTCCGGAGCTCACGCTTCCAGATTGTACCCTTCTTCGCCGTGCTGGGAGAGATCCAGCCCCTGGATCTCGTGATCTTCGGAAACTCGCAGCCCGATGACCGCGTCCACAACCTTCAGAATGATCAGCGTCCCGACGATGGCCAAGACCCAGGCAATGAGAACTCCCGCGAGTTGATTGAGGAGTTGGCCCGCGTTGCCTTCGAGCAATCCCATGGCGGTGGAGTTTCCCTGGCTGTCTTTGAAGAGGGGGTTGATCACGCTGGAGGCCAACAAGCCAGTCAGCAGCGCGCCCACCGTGCCGCCCACGCCGTGCACGCCGAACGCATCCAGGGAGTCGTCGTACCCCATTCTCGTTTTCACCCGGGCCACCATCCAGTAACAGGCCACGCCGGCAACGAAGCCAATAACCAGCGCCGCCATGGGTCCTACAAATCCCGAGGCCGGGGTGATGGCCACAAGCCCCGCCACGCCGCCGGAAATCGCGCCGAGCACGCTGGGCTTGCCGTTGCGGACCCACTCCGCAAGCGCCCAACCCACGGCGGCGGCGGCGAAATGCGTTGCCACGAATGCGCTCGTCGCCAAGCTGCCAGCGCCCAGGGCGCTACCGGCATTGAATCCGAACCATCCCACCCACAGCAGGCAGGCTCCGACGAAGCTCAGCACCACGCTGTGCGGCGGCATGGGTTCCTTCGGGAATCCGACTCGTTTACCCAAGTAAAGTGCGCACACGAGGGCGGAAACGCCGGAGGTGATGTGAACCACGGTGCCACCCGCAAAATCCAGCGTGGGGAGCCGGCCTCCCGCCGCGGCGTTCAACAACCCGCCTTTGCCCCACACCATGTGGGCCATTGGATCGTAGACGATGATGGACCAGAGGATCATGAACGCGATCATGGCGCTGAACTTCATGCGCTCCGCAAACGCGCCAACAATCAGCGCCGGGGTGATGATGGCGAACATCAACTGAAAAACCATGAAGCTCTGGGCGGGAACGGTCTCCGCATAGGCGGGATCAGGCGGCGCTCCCACGCCTCGCAAAAACAGATGGTCCAGCCCGCCGACAAACGCATTGCCCGGACCGTAGGCCAGGCTGTAGCCGAAAAGCGCCCACAGCACCGTGACCAACGCCATGAGCGTGAAGCTCTGCATCATGGTGGCGAGCACATTTTTCTTGCGGACCAACCCGCCGTAGAAAAGCGCCAGCCCCGGTCCGGTCATCATGAGAGCCAGCGCCGAGCTGACCAAGAGCCAGGCATTGTCACCGGCGCTTTGCGCCCCCGCCACCTGTTCTTCGAGCTGCGCGACCTTTTCCTGGAGCTGCGGAGCGTCCGGAGCGGGAGCGGCGTCCTCCTGGGCGGAGGTGGATTGAGCGAATCCCGGGGGGACGGAGCCCCAAGAGATGAGCACCAGCCCCATGAAAAACGCGAGGAGCAGCTTTCGCACGTGAAATCCTCCGTTCGATTTCAATCGGGAGTCAGCCGAAGAAAAGCAAGGGGGAATCATAAGAATGCGCTGGTTGCATAACCAATCAATTCGGTTTATCGCCCGCATAAAAAATGCTTGGCGAAACTCTTTCGTCATACTGCTGTGGGTTATTCAAGTTGACCGGCGCGGGCAAGTCCTCTCGCCGGGACCTGGCGTCCGGGCTCGAAAGCGTCGGGGAAGAAGTTAAGATGGTAGAATCTCCTCGATCCCGGAGTCCGGAGAACCGAGTACGGTTGGTTGGGAGCCGTGAGCATGCCTCAGCCGCCTCGGTGTTTCCGTCGAGGCCGTCGCCGCCCGGGATACTCTGTTTAGGAGATGGGCATCCGATGAGAGCATACGTCCTGATTAATGTGCGGCCAGGAAAGGTGAGGGATGTCGTGAGCTTCGTGAGCCGGCTGGAAGGCGTGCGTCATGCCGACGCTTGCTGGGGACTGCCGGATGTCTTCGTCTACGTAGAAACGCCCGACGAGAAAAAGCTTAATGAACTGGTTATGGATAACCTCCAGAAACTAGAGGGCGTGGAACGGACGGAAACTCACATCGTCGTCGAATGACTGCCGGCGAGGCTCTTGTCCGGTTCGTGGTGAATTGCCGTGACGGAAGATCTGTGAGGGAAGACCCTCGTGTGGATGGGTTTGGGAGATAGAACTGAGCCTTGACGCGGGGGACGAATCTCCGATCGCCCGAGCTGGTGAAGCGCCCTATAGAAGTGCGGCCTCCGGCGCCAGTTCCACGCGATTGGTACCTTGAGTCCTGGCCCGGGCCAAAGCTGCCTCACCGGCTTGAAGAAGGGTCTCGGCGTCCTTGACTTTGTCGCCCGCCGCCACTCCCGCGCAAATCGTCACGGTTATCTTGCCCTCCTCACCGGAGGCGAATTTCCCCCACTCCGCGATGTCGATTGGTTCCCTGCTGACACCAGAGCGCAATCTTTCCGCCTGGTTCTGGGCGCTGGGCGCATCGCATCCGGGGAAAATGACCAGAAACTCCTGCGCCCCGTATCGGCCCACCGTGTCGTAGGGCCGCACGGAGGAACGAATGCGCCGCGTCGTTTCCCGAAGGACGGCGTCGCCAGCCATGTGCCCGTGCGTTTCGTTGATGCTCTTGAAATGGTCGATTTCGGCGACGATGACACCCACCGGAGACTTCTCGCGCGACACGCGGGCCAGTTCGCGCCGCAGGGCGTCGAGAATGGCGGTGCGATTCCACAGTCCGGTCAGGGGATCGTGCGTTGTCTGGTAACTGATGGCCTCATGCGCGCGTTGAAGATCCCCCTGCATCTCCAAGATGCGCTTTCCCACTCGAAGACGGGTCATGAGCTCGTCGGGGTTCAGAGGCGTCAGCAGAAAATCGTCCGCCCCGGCGCGAATTCCTTCGATAATGTCCTGCTCGCGGCCTTTGGCCACCGTCACAATGAAATAAACGTAGGGGCCATCCGGGCGTTTCCTGACCTTCCGGCAGATCTGAAACGCGTCCATTCCGGGGACGGCACTGCCGAGCACGGCCAACCTTGGGGCGGCTTCCTTTTGGAGAGCCTGAAACGCTCCCGGTCCGTCGGGAGCCACCACCACATCGTGCCCCCATTTTGTCAGCGTGGCTTCGAGAGATTGGCACGAGGACTTGTCCTCTTGAGCGATCAAGATATTCATTCACGCGCCTCCTCCCCCGATCGGTGGGCGCCGACCAGAGGCGATGGGGTTCCCGGTCCTGGAGTGGACGGGTTTCCTTTGCGCCGATCGGATTGCCGTGGCGGCTCGCTTCCGACATTGCAGGGCCGCCCCGAGAATAGGGTGTGCAAGAAATTCGTCCGCTAACCTCTGGCAAACATTGGGGCGGCACCCCTCCGCGTCCTGGGCTTCGAGGAATGCCACGGCCTCGCGGACCACGGACAACAGTTTCGCACAGTCGTCAAGAGAATGTCGTGCATTTTCTTGGGGAGAGGGCCGTTGGCTCCCAGCTGGGTTTAGGGGCTCGCTCCTCGATTTCCCTCGTCCCCAGGGGTCAGGGGTGGGCGTACCTCCCTGGGCGGAACCCGACGTCCCCGGCAGACAATACCTCATCGGGGCACAAGTGTAACTTCGTCTTGCGCAGTCTCTTAATCGCCCGGACCCGCGGGGGCTCCTGTTGAGAAGGCGAGGTCCGACGCCATGGCCCGCTCCACGCGGTTGCGGCCAGCGCTCTTTGCCCTGTTAAGCGCGCCAGGCGCGGCGTGGAGCAAGGCATCAAAGTGCGACGCCTTCGCGGCCGCGGCTGCCGCCACGCCCAGACTGAGAGTCACGTGAATGCCGAGTCCGGAAACTTCCTGAGGCGCACGACAAACGCTAACTCTCAACCGTTCCGCGAGCTTCGCGGAAACTTCGACGTCGCCTCCCGGGAAAACGATCAGTAACTCCTCGCCTCCAAACCGGCCGACGCCATCGTAAGCGCGCACGGACGACCCGATCCGGCTGGCGACAGCCCGAAGCACACCATCGCCGACTAGGTGGCGAGATGCGGGATCATCCTTGACGACCAAGGTCTTCATGGTGAGGTTCTGGCCGCCCCCTGGCGGACCTTGCTCAGGACCCGGGACAGCATTTCGACGGTGTACGGCTTGCCAATGAAATCCACCCCTCCCGCGTCGAGGACCTCCCGCTCCTTCCCCCGGCCGCTGTAACCCGAGGAGAGAATGACTTTGACATCGGGATTGATTTCGCGGAGTTTCCGCGTGGCATCGATCCCGCTCATACCGGGGAGCACGATGTCCATGAGAACAAAATCGATTTCCGCCGCCCGCTGGGAATAGATCTCGCAAGCTCGCGCGCCGTCCTCCGCCTTCACGACCTGGTAGCCGAGAGCGTTCAAACCCTCCTCGGCGAAGGCGAGAATCAAAGGCTCGTCGTCGACCACG
>DATKYV010000189.1:0-10083 GCA_035528275.1 Terriglobia bacterium
ACACGAGCGAGACACTGATTAGGGTGTATTTGACAATCAGCTTCCGCCGCCGCGAGGCAAGGAACGGCAGTGTCCGTCCATTAGTTCCCACAGTCCCCCATCACTCTCATCTGAATTCGGCGTTCTCGATTGTGGCCCGGAAAAATTCGGAGTAACGCTGGGTCCCGAACCACCGCCCGGCGGCCCCCTCCGAAGCTATGGTGTAGCCGCCAAGCGCGCGACGTCTGAACCTTCGCCTCGAACGAAGGGAATTATCGTCCCCAACCGGAAACGGACGCCCTCCCGCCGCGTTACCCGCCGAACTTGCGCTCCGGTGCGCCAACCTCAATCACCCGGCTCTCGGTCGCCATATCGGTAATTGGCGACGTCAAGCCCTTGTCCTCGCCGAACATGAAGTTGAGCAGGTACTGGTCAACCTTGCGGTAGCGAAGGCGAGCCTGAACGTGCAACCTCCGCGCTCCTTTCGGCGCCCCAACCTGATACGCAATCTCCTGAGGAAAGACTTTGGTGCGTACCGGGGCAATCTGCGGGCAGAAGAAGCTGAATTCCGTGGTGTCGGAAAAGCCCGGGAAGAGCGAGCGCCGATGGCGCACGCCGACCATCTCCCAGAGATTGTGCCGGTCAATGAGGTTCCCGTTCTGATCCACCGGCTCGGCCTTGAACATGAACGTTCCCAGCTCGATGAAACCTTTCTCGTCCACTTTGCCGGTGGAATAGATAACCTTGCCCGAATCGTCCTTGACGATCAATTCCACCCAGGACTGGATGATGTCCAGCGGCCCGGTGGGGAAGTCGTGGCCCACTTTGTTCGAGGTCAGAACCAATTTCACACTCACCTTCTCGCCGGGCGAGACCCTTTCGGGCACGATCATTTCCATGCCCACGGCCGGTCCGGCGGTCCACTTCTGAGCGATCTCGGGAATTTCGTATTTGCCCTGCAGCCACTTCTCGGTAAGTTCGAGCTGCTTCTCCCAGCCGGGAGGCTTGAGCAGCGCGGGCATCAGTGGGTTGGCGGCGATGAAGCGGTGGCTGCGATGTTTGCCGTCGTCGGGAGTGCGGTTGTAATCCGAAGCGTCTCCCGAAGCGGGATCGCCGGAATCCATGAGCGGCATGTGGCACTCGCGGCACTCGATGGTCTTCTTCGGATCACCAGGATGATTCCAGCGGCTTTGGCGCCAGTTGTCGTATTGGTTCTGCAACTGCACCCAGCCCACGTTGTTGATCTCCTGATCGATGAACTGCTTGTGGCAGGCGGCGCAGTATTCTGGCGTTTTAAAGAGTCGCTTGCTGAGGTCTGCCACATGCTGGCGCGGATAAGAGCGAATCAGGAAGTCGCGCAGGAAGCGCAAAGTCGGGGCCGGCTTCTGGTCGTATTCAAGCTCGAACATGTATCGCGTCGGCTCGGCAACGAGGTAATTTGCGTTGCCCTTCACGTCCACCTTGCGCACCGAGTGGCAAGCCAGGCACGAGACCTCCTCCTGATACCCGTGCAGCGACGTGAGCTCCTTGACGTCCGTGAAAATGTTCTTGGTTCCGGAGAAGAGCGAGATGGGATCGTGACATCCGCCGCAGTAGCGCGTGGACTCGGGACCGTTCTGCTTCGCCATGTTCAACTGAATCGCTTGAAAGCCCAGGTCCATCGCCGACCAGCGGTGGGCGCTCGCCTCCCATTCCTTCACGATCTCCTCATGACAACCCGACGTGCCGCAGGACCGCGACCCCGAGAGTAAGCGAGCGTCTATCGCCTCACCGCTGACCGTCTTCGCCAGGCTGGGGGCGAAGGGGCGACCCTTTCCGTACTTGTAGCTGTAGTCGGCGGGGAACTCGTTGCGGATCTTCACCGGTTGATAGGCGAAGGAGGCAATCGCCACCACAGCCAGACACGCCAGGGTGAAGATGAGCGCAGCCTTCCCGTAATGGCCCGCAGTCTCCGGCACCTGGACGGTTACGCTTGTCTCGCGGGCCTTGCGGTCGCGGAAGACAATCAGCAGCAAATGTGGTAGCCCAAACGCCAGCGTCGCCAACGTAGTGATGATATGCACCGTATCCCAAGCGTAGCTGATGCGCGTGCCCAAGACCGACTGGTAAGTGAGAATGAGACCCGAAACCAGACAGAGAACGAGCGCCACGGCCGCGAAGTATCCCAGCAGCTGGATGTGGCTCATCCGGTCGCGCCAGTACCGGCGCCAGTGGCGAACCAGGTACCAAATGCACGGAACCAGGAACACAAGCCCCGCGAGCGTGTGAATGAGCACCATCACTTGGTTGGGCACGTTGAAGGGAAGAAGCCAGATAGAGAGTCCACTGAGGGTGGAAAACAACAGAAACCCTGCCGCGATGATGGCCAGCGGCGCACGCCATTCCTTGGCGCGTTCCGCCCAGCGATTCTCGGCAGTTCTGGGGAATGGATTCGCGCCTGGTGATTGAGAGTTGGGTTCGTCCATGCGCCCCTCCTTCAACTAGAGTCCTTGGATACGGACAGCAAGGAATTCTTGTCTGTCCTTGCCCAACACCCGACGGAGATTCAAAAGGAGTTCAGAGAACCAACGAGTCAGTGAGCGCGAATTCAATCAGGATTCAAACCACGCCATCCTGTCCCATTCCTGCCCGCGCCATGGCCGACACTAGTTCCTTAGCTGGCGTCGGTCAATTGTTCAAATGCACTAGCTCTTGGATTTTGTTGCAGGATGTTGCACTTTGACTGTGACTTCCGTCACGCGATGATGGGACGAATTGTCCATGGCCGCACGACCGTTGGCGGGCCATCAACCCAGCAAGCCGATGCGTAACTCAGGCTGGTGTTCAGATCGGAGGCGGACGATTTCCTAAATCAGTCCCCGTCGGATGGCGTGCATAACGGCTTCGAGGCGGTTCTTGGTTCGCAGTTTCCGGTTGACGTGATGGATGTGGTTGCGCAAGGTTCGCGCCGTTATCTCCAGTTGTCTGGCGACGTCTTTGGGACTCTTCCCTTCCGCGAGGAGGCCCAAAATTCTCCGCTCTTGCTCGGTAAGAGGCGTAGCCGGCGCGGCGCGCGCCGGATCCTCGGCGTGGGATGCGAGTTGTCTGGCGGCCAGCAGGAAGCTGTGAGTCAACTCCTCGCTCTTCTTTCGCCGGGCGATATCGCGGGCGAGATGAACGATCAAGCGGCGGCTGGTTCGATCGTCCTGAAAAACCAGGATCGACACATTCACCCAGACTCGATTTCCGGAGCGAGCCTGGACTTCCATATCGTAGTTGGGGACCTCGCGGCGGGCGGCCACGCATTCCCGGACTTCGCACCCGTCGGAGCACACCATCGTGCCCAACGCGCCTCGGCCGCGGAAGAGATCTGCGCAGCGTTTTTCGAGGACTTCCGCGGAAGTATAGCCAAAGAGCTTTTCGGCAGCGCGGTTCCAGGAACAGATCATGCCCTGCTGATCCACGGTAAACGCGGCGTCAGCCGTGCCTTCCAAGAGTGAGAAGAGTTCCTGTTCCAGCACCGCAACTCTCCGTCAGAATTCTTCCGGGGCTACGAATAGGTTGTCAGAAAATTCGGACCGGCGAAGACCACAATCCCCACCCCCAGGATAGGGGAAGCCGAAAGGTGTGTCAACGCCGAGAGCGAGCGGTCCGTGCTATTGCGCCGTGTAACCGCCATCGACCATCAGCGACGCACCCGTGATGTACGATGCCTCATCAGAGGCGAGAAAGAGAACGGCGTGGGCAACTTCGCGGACGTTTCCGATTCTTCCCAAGAGAGTCTTCGCTCCTTCCTCGGCATTGAACTGCTCGAAGGTGGTTCCTATACTGTCGATGTGCCGTTGGCTCGCCGCGGTCAGGATGGTTCCCGGGCAAACACAATTGACCCGAATCTTGTGGGGTCCCAGGTCCATCGCCATGTTGCGAGTCATCTGCAGGATGGCGGCTTTCGTGGCGCTGTAGGCGAAGAAATTCGGCTGGGCGACAAAACCGGAGATCGAGGCTAGGTTGACGATCGCCCCTCCTCCGGTCTTCTTCATCTGCTCAACCGCGTACTTGGTCACCATCGCCGTCCCTACAACGTTCACCCCCAGCGAGCGGCGCCAGTCCTCAACGGTGGCCTCGAATCCCTTGAGAACAAACGTCGCTGCGTTGTTCACCAGAACGTCGATGCGGCCGAAAGTTTCGACCGCTTCGTCGGCGATCTTTCTGGCGTCCGCCTCGCTCGAAATATCGGCGTGGATGAAGTGGCTCGAACCGCCCTTCTCCCGGATCTTGGCAGCGGTCCTGGCGCTCGACGCGGCATCGACATCGACGACAACAACCTTCGCGCCTTCCTCTCCAAAAAGCTCCGCTGTCCCCTGTCCTATCCCCGCACCCGAGCCCGTGACCACAGCCACTTTGCCCTTCAACCGCATGTGCCCCTCCATTGCGGCAAAACCCCGGCATCACGGTTGTGCCGCCACCAGCCCAAAATAGTCTACCCTCAACCAGCCCGCCCCCCAGCGGCTCTCAATCATGGAGCCAGGTGCTTGAACGGGATGGCAAAAAGCCGCAAGAGGCCTCGCCTCTCCCTTCGTTTCTGCCCGCAGATGCTACTCCATGGAGACCCACGCACGCCAGTGCCGTTTTGTTCGCGGTTTCTCATGAGCGCCGGGCTTCTTTCTCCAACCGTGAGGACCCGGGCTTTTCCCACGATGCGCAGCCTTATTCGGGATATCCACTCGACTTGGTTGGTCCTAGGTTGAAATTGGGAGAGCGACGGGTTAGGCTTTGGGTCGAGTTCGAAGCGTTATGTTGTTCGGAGTTCCCCGGCCTTGTCGACGGCGGGCGCGCAAGGAGGCTTCCACTTCAGCAGCTCAAACACCATCATCACGAAAGGTCTTTTCCACATGAATCTCAAAGATCGAGTTGCGATTGTCACGGGCGCGGGCCAAGGCATTGGAGAAGCCATCGCCCTGCGCCTGGCCGGAGCGGGCGCCGATGTGGCTGTGGTGGATTTGAATCTCCCTCTGGCCGAAGCGGTCGCACAGAAGATCCGCGACCTCGGCCGGAAGTCCATTTCTGTTCGATGCGACGTGTCCCGCGCCGCCGAGGTCAACGCCATGCGCGACCGCGTGCTGACCGAGCTGGGCCGCATCGATATCCTCGTCAACAACGCGGGCATCGCGGGCAAGAACGCGCCGCTGCTCGAAGTCAGCGAGGAGGAATGGGACCAAGTCATGTCGGTCGACGTGAAGAGCGTCTTTCTCTGCTCGAAGGCCGTCCTGCCGCACATGATCGAGCGGCGATACGGGAGGATTGTGAATGTCGCCTCCATCGCCGGGAAGGAAGGAAATCCTAATCTGGCGCCTTATTCGGCCGCCAAGGCCGCGGTCATCGGCCTTACCAAAGCTCTAGCCAAGGAAGTGGTCCTCAATGGAGTTCTGGTGAACTGCGTCACGCCGGCGGTTATTGAAACTCCGATCCTGAAGCAGCTCACCGCCCAGCAGATCGAGTATATGACCAGCCGCATCCCTATGGGGCGCGTGGGACGGCCTGATGAGGTGGCGGCGGTGGTCCATTTCCTTGCCTCGGACGACGCGAGTTTTGTTACCGGCCAGTGCTACGACGTGAGCGGCGGGCGGGCGACCTACTAACCCCCGCCCCTGGCTCTCCTCCGGGCTTGGCTGCGCTTTGGGTTCGTCGGTGTCCCTCGTGGGTTCGTATTCGGGGGGCGAACCCAAGACCGATCGTTTTTTTCAACAACCTGCTAGCTTCGTTCCGTCAAAAAACTATCCTTTTTCGCCCCACTCTCGCCCTTTGGTCGCCTCGGGGGCATTTTTCTCTCCGCTGCCGCGGCATGGAGCGCCGCGATTTACGTCCCAACTGCCGATCGGGTGCCAACGTACTGCTCCGCAATATAGGCTACAACGTAGCCTATCACCGAAGAGGGCTCGTGTCAAGGCGCCGCGTCGCCGTCGCGGCGACCGTGGCCGTGCGCGCGCTTGTCATTCTAAGCGATAGCGAAGAATCTGCATCTCGTTCCTCCGCTACCCGCCGACGTAGGGGCACAGCAGCCTGGACCCCAGAGGCTGCGTCTACCAGGGTGCCCCGTGCCCTCCCGGCATTTAGATACGCCACGGTGGGGCGTCTCCCATGCGTGAATGAGACTGCCACCACCAAGGCGCCAAGGCACAAAGCCTTTTGTGGCCCTCACCTCTGGTCAAACCGATCTTCTTGGTGTCTTCGTGTCTTGGTGGTTTGTGCCAGCGGGCGAATTCGCTCAGCGAGCGGCTGGGTTTCTCTCGACGATTCCCTTTCCTTCCTGAATGACGACGAACTGATTGGCGGCGAGGTTTTCCACCTTGTCGACGTGGCCGCCCGGCCACTGGACTTCGATCAGGTCAACTCGCGCTCGCTTCTCCAGACCAAAGTGAAGCCGCCGGTCGCTGTCGGAAATATAGCTGCCTCCGCAGCGCACTTCGCCCACTTGGACCAAATCGCCCGCGACAACCTTGACCCGCGCGCCCAGGCCCTGGAGGTTGAGCTTGAAGCCGACCGTTTGGATGGTGATCCAGTTGTTTTGATTGCCGCCCTCGTTGCGAAGAATCATCGGCGCACCATCGATGTTCTCCACGACCAGGTCAACGTCGCCGTCGTTGTCGATATCCCCGAAACCCACTCCGCGGCTCACCTGACGGGCCGTCAACGCCTCGCCCGTCGAATTGGCAACTTCCGTGAAAGTTCCATCCCGGTTGTTGCGAAAGAGCAGTTTGCGCTGCGTATAAGTCGTACCCAAACTGACGTTTTCCATCTGTGGGTAGATATGGCCATTCACTACCAGCAGGTCCACCCAGCCATCATTGTCATAGTCGAAGAATTTCGTGGACCAACCCACGAAAGGGAAACTCACCTGCGCGATCTTCGAGGCGTAGGAAACGTCCGCGAACGTCAACTGGCCTTCCTGGCGGTACAAAGTGTTGTATTCGTCGGAGAAGTTCGTGACGTAGATGTCTGGCTTGCCATCATGATTGTAGTCGCCGATGGCGACCCCCATGGAGCCTTGCTCGTTGCCGTCCTCGCCGACGGCCGTGCCGGCAAAGAAGGCGTCCTCGGTAAAGGTGCCGTCGCGGTTGTTCCTGTAAAGGAAGTTCGGCCAAGCGTCGTTAGCCACGTAGAGATCAACCCAGCCGTCTCCGTCCAGATCGGTCCATTGCGCTGTGAGCCCAAAGCGGCCCTCGGGGTCGCTGACTCCGGCTTCCTGGGTGACGTTGGTAAAGGTCCCATCGCCGTTGTTCCGAAACAACGAGTCCCCGGCTCCCGGCAGTCCGCGCGGCCCGCACTGGACGGGGACGCCGCGGAAATTGCAGAATTTTCCTTTGCCGAACTCCGGGAGATCGTCGAGGTGGAAATCCACGTAGTTAGCGACGAAGAGGTCCAAGTCGCCGTCGTTGTCGTAATCGCCGAAGGCCGCGCCCATGGACCAGCGCGTGTCATCCACGCCTGCCTTTTGGGTGACGTCGGTGAAAGTTCCGTCGCCGTTGTTGTGGTAAAGCCGGTTGGAGCCCAGACAGGTAACGTAGAGGTCCACCCACCCGTCGCCGTCGTAGTCTGCGGCCGCTACACCGTGCGCCCAGCCCGGTGAGGCGAGCCCGGAGCCTTCGGTCACGTCTGTAAATGTCCCGTCTCCATTGTTGCGATAAAGGGCGCTCGGGGCCTTTTGAGGATCGTTGGCCGCGTCCACGGTCAGGCTGTTGGTGAAGTAGATGTCCAGGTAGCCGTCGTTGTTGAAGTCGAAGAGGGCCACTCCCCCGCTCATGGATTCGATGATGTACTTCTTCTCGGGAGCGGAAAAGTATTTGAAGTGGACGCCGGAAGTTTGCGTAATGTCCACAAACTTTACGCCCGTGCCTCCCCCCTGCACCGCCCGCGACGAACTCCAAAGCGCGTGGCAGACGAGAGCTGCGAGCGCGACGGTCAGCAATGTGCGCAAAACGTGACGATTAGGTCTGTAGCCGGGAGACCCTGGCAATATACCTCATCGCTGTGAGCCGTCCGAGCAATCTGCTCCGACAAACAGTATGTGACAGCCCACACCCGTTGACAACCGCGAAATACCCACTAGGAATGGCTCGGAACGGGGGAGAGGCGGCCCGCCGCGGAGGCTGGAGCGGCCGGGAAAAAACCGCAGCTCCGGGAGCCGGACCAGCGCGTTTGCTTCATGTTGCGCTCTGCCGCCGGTTGGAAGACAATGTCCTGCCCTTTCGCGTTCAGCGACGAATGCGAGGATCTCCGAAGGGCGGAGCATAATCCCTCGCTTTCTTCGCGAGAGCGAATTTCTATAATGCCGTCACTTGCCACGCTCAAAGCTAAATGGTTCTGGTACTCGATTCTCTGCGTCCTTTGCTGGGGCGGGTGGGCGCTTGCTTCGAAGATCGGCTCAACGGAAATCCCCGCCGACACCATGCAGTTCCTCTTCACATTTGGAGCTCTGCCCGTAGCACTGGTCCTGACCGTGGCGCGGCGCTTCAAGTTCGAGCGGAGTCCCAAAGGAATCTTCTATGCGGTCCTTAATGGAGTCGTATCGGGGATTGGCGGGCTGGCGCTGTTTGCGGCCTACCGAACCCAGGGTAACACCTCGGTGATTACCGCCACCACGGCGCTCTATCCGATGATAACGGTGCTGCTCGCGGTCACCATCCTGCGCGAGCGGCTCTCTCGGCTGCAGATTCTCGGCCTGGGATTTGCCGCCGTGGCGATCGTGATCCTCTCATTTTAGGCCGGCGGGTGTTTATGCATCTTCCTCCCTGGTTCTGGTTCGCGATGATCGTCCTCATCTCCTGGGGTGTAGTCGGACTGCTCCAGAAGCTCTCCACCAACTATCTCTCCGCGGAGACGGCGCTCATCTGGCTGGTCGTGGGTTTCTTTCTCATTCAGCCATTCGTATACCCGGGCAAAACGTTATGGACGTACTCCACTCGCAGCCTCGGATGGGCGCTGTTTTGCGGTTTGCTCAATGCGTTGGGAGCGTGGGCGCTGTTGGCAGCGATGCACAGCGGAGGCAAAGCCTCCATCGTCGCGCCCTTCACGGCCCTCTACCCGCTGGTTGTGGTTTTGGCTGCGCCGTTCGTTCTCCACGAATCCATTTCCCCGCTTCAAGGAGTGGGCGTGTTGTGTGCCCTGGTCGCCGTCGTCTTGCTTTCCACCTGAGCGTATGTTCCCGGATTGTCAAACCGCAGGTTGGAGGTCCGAATCGTCGAAGAGGTGATGCCATGTCAACATCCAGACGAACCTTTCTGAAAACCACAGTTGCCGGAGCGGGCGCGGCCCTGGGTGGGCTGCCGAGTCTGGCAAAAGGTTCGGCCGGCGCCGTCAAGAGCGGCGAGCTTCAACCACACGTCGAGGCCCCCTCGGGCGAGCCGCAGTACACGCGCGGAGTGGGAATTTATCCGGGCGATCCGGGGGAAGATTTCTCTCCTGTGCTGGTTGTGGAGGGATCGACCTACCGCAACCTGGCGTTGCACCGCCCTGCCTACCATTCGAGCAGCTACGACTACAACCTGACGGCCCAGTTGGTCACGGACGGAATCAAGGATACGCGCCTTCCTGACTGGATTGCGACTTCGGCAAGCTTTCGCGGGCCGCTGCCAAAGCTCGAGCGCGAGTTCTTCCTGGACCACAACCCAACCAGCGTTATCGAGCTGAGGGGTGCGCGCCCATACGTGCAGGTGCAAATTGGGGGTGGAGAGAGCGTCCCGGAGGTGGATCGCGTTGACGTGCTCGTCGTCGCGCCCTTGGGCTTGAAACCGGAGAACTTGATGGTCAGGGTCTCGGCCTCTGAGGACGGCCGGGAGTGGAAAGAAGCAGGCAGCGTCACAGATCCCAAGCCCGTTTCCGTCGCCGGCTACCCGATGGGTTTTGCGCAGAGGGGGCAATTGTTCACACCTTCCATCCCGCTGAGCCGGGCTTTCCAGACCCGCTTTTATCGAGTCGAGTTCGAAACCGCCAACGCTCCGCCGTTTTCATTCGGCATGGAATGGAAAGTCGGCCAGGTGGCCTTCTTCCACGGGGACCAGCGGGTGGAAGTCGGAGGCCCGTACCGCTTCACCAGCGCATGGATGAGCGCCGGGCTGGGCGAGGAGT
>DATKYV010000190.1:0-12539 GCA_035528275.1 Terriglobia bacterium
GCGGGCGTGGTGCTCGGACAAGCCGCAGACCAAAAGGTCTGCGCTACAACGCGGGCGCAGCATGCTGCGCCCCTACTCTGCGCAACCCCCCTGCCGGCGCGAATCACTGCGGAACTCCAGGAGTTCAACCGGAGCGCCATGGTCAACGATCATGGCCACGCGGACACCCTGGGAAGGGGAATTCGCCGCGGTCAAGATCTCCTTGCCTTCCAGGGCCGCTTCAAGATCGTCCACTTCAAAGGCGATGTGGGGCACCGACCTGACGAGTGCGGAGACGGGGCTATCCGGCTCGAAGCGCATCCACTCGATTCCGTAGGGACTGGTTTCAAATCCCGACACGTACATCTTGAACTTCTCCAGATAACGCTCCCCGGGCCGCGGTGTCTTGGTGGGGATGCCCATATGGTGATATCGCCAGCCCCGCGCCGAGATTGCCGTGGGCGGCTCGTGTTCCTTCCGAAGCCTTGTTCCTCGCTTCTCTCTTCCGGGCGGGTGTTTGTGGATCATGTCAACTCCGTCGTCGCCGGCCGGCGCATACATTCATTTAGCGATTTGGTGATTTAGCGATCCCGGCCATGCTGGGTCGGGTGGGGTGATTGAACTGACCACGGGCAACGGACCACTAACAACTGACGACGACTGACCACTGACAACTGAATTCTGACAGCTGACAGCTTTCTGCCGACTCCCGCCCCCTGTCTGCTGTCTACCGTCTGCCGTCTACTGTCTCCCTACCTCTCCCCCCACTTCAATTTCTGTCGCAGGATTTCGAAGTAGTCTGTGGCGGGTGGCTGGACGAGCTCGACGCTGGAGGGAGCTTTCCTCAACTGCACGATATCTTCGCTGTGGACGGCGATTCCCACCTGACCGTCCACGGTCAGGTAGGCGGCCTCGCGCTGGGTCTTGAGCACCACGGAGATGGTCACCGCGTCGGGCACGACGATGGGGCGATTGGTGAGCGTGTGCGCGCAAATCGGCGTGACGATGAAGGCGGCGACCGCGGGGGTGACGATGGGGCCGCCGGCAGCCAGGGAGTAGGCCGTGGAGCCGGTTGGCGTGGAGACAATCAAGCCGTCGGACTTGTAGGTGGAGATGAATTTTCCGTCCACGAGCACGTCAAAATCCAGGATGCGGGCGATGGCGCCTTTGTTGAGCACCACGTCGTTCAGCGCCAGAAAAGTGGAGATCACTTCGTCGGCGCGAACCAGCTCGCCTTCAATTTGGACCCGGCGCTCAACCTGAAAGTTTCCCGCCAGGACGCCTTCCAGGGTGGGATAGAGTTGCTCGCGGGTGATGACCGTGAGAAATCCCAATCCGCCCAGGTTGACCGCCAGCACCGGAACCACTTTGCGATTCAGCGCCCGGACCGCGGCCAGCAGCGTTCCATCGCCGCCCAGAACCACCACCAGGTCAACCGTGCCGGGCAGCTCGTTTCGCGACAGGCGCCCTTCGTCGCTTTCCAGAATCGACGCCGTCTCCTTGTCAATGAAAACCTCGACGTGGCGCTCGCGCAGCCAGGCGATGAGCGGCGGGGCGATCTCGCGAATCTCCGCCTTCTTCGGTTTCGAAACAATCCCAATTCTTTTGATGGACATGAGTTCCGGCCTATTCTAGACGGGTTTTTGCCAAATGGCATGCAGGAAAAATTCCCGGTTGCCCTCCGCTCCCGGAAGACAGCTTTCGCGCGATGCGACTTCGCGGAAATCCAGTTCCAGCAGCTTGGTGGAAACTTTGGCCACCGCTTCCTGATGGAGTCGCGGGTCGCGTACCACGCCTCCCTTGCCCACTTGCCCGCGGCCTACTTCGAACTGCGGCTTGACGAGAATGAGCAGCTCGGCGCGCGGGGCGAGAAGCGGCGGCAGGGCGGGAAGGATCAGTGTCGCGGAGATGAATGATACGTCCATTGTGACCAGCTCGACGGGCGTGGCGATCTGGTCGGGCTTCAGATAACGGGCGTTGACTTTTTCCAGGACCCGAACGCGCGGGTCGCGGCGCAACTTCCAGTCCAATTGATTGGTTCCGACGTCGACGGCAAAGACCTTGGCGGCACCGCGCTGCAGAAGACAATCCGTGAAGCCGCCGGTGGAAGCGCCGATGTCGAGACAGAGCTTGCCGCTGGGGTTGATGCGAAACGCGTTGAGCGCGTCCTCCAACTTCAGCCCGCCGCGGCTGACGAATTTTGTGGGCTCGCCGAGAATTCGGATGGCCACTTCCGGGACGAATGTTGAGCCGCACTTCTCCGCCTTCTGCTCGTCAACCAGAACCTTGCCGGCGAGGATCAGCGCTTGCGCCTTCTGGCGCGTCTCGGCGAGACCGCGGTTCACCAGCAGGCGATCCAAACGGGTTTTTTCCGGGCGCGCTTGTGACATGTGATGCCAAGAGTATCGCTGCGCGGCATCGGAGGGAAGGGGGGAAGCGGACTGCCGGCGTTCGAAGTCCAACGGAGCTTCGGCCGTACCCTGCCTGCAAATGAGGATGACGGGAGGGCAGCGCCTCAAGGTCGCAGGATTGACCGGCCCTTGAGTTCCGACCAAGTGGGGTGCTCGGCGGCGAAGTTCCCGATCTTTTCCACGATCCCGTCGACGTCCAGGCCGTACTTGGCGTGCAGCAGGTTGGGCGCGCCGTGAGGAATGATGCGGTCGGGCACCGTAATGCGCAGAATGGAGGCGGGAATCCTACGGTCCTGAAGCAAAGCGGCCACGCCCGCTCCGAAGCCTCCCGCCTCCGTCCCCTCTTCCGCGGTCACCAGAAACTGTTTCGCCGCCGCCAAAACGCAAACCAGTTCCTCGTCGAGAGGTTTCGCAAAACGGGCATTGATCACCGTGGCGTGAATTCCGGATGCCTCGAGCCGGGTGGCCGCTTCCAGGCAGGGGTAGACCATGCTGCCCAGCGCCAGGATGGCGATGTCGGCGCCTTCGCGAAGAATCTCACCCTTGCCGATTTCCAGCCGCTTGAAATCCGAGTCGAGCTGGACGCCGATGCCGTTGCCGCGCGGGTAGCGGAGCGCGGCGGGGCCGTCCAGTGAAACCGCCGTGTAGAGCATGTGGCGCAGCTCGTTTTCGTCTTTGGGTGCCATCACCACCAAGCCGGGCAGCGCCGGGAGATAGACCAAATCGTAGAGCCCATGGTGGGTGGGCCCGTCCGCCCCCACCAGGCCGCCGCGGTCGAGCGCAAAGGTCACCGGAGCGTGCATCAGGCAGGTATCGTGCATCACCTGATCGAAGGCGCGCTGAAGGAAGGTCGAGTAGATCGCCGCCACGGGGCGCATACCCTCACAGGCCAGGCCGGTGGCGAACGTCACAGCGTGCTGTTCGGCGATGCCCACGTCGAAGAACCGGTCGGGGAAGCGCTTGGCGAACTCAGTGAGGCCCGTGCCTTCGCACATGGCGGCGGTAATGGCCACGACGCGGGAATCCCGCTCGGCCAGCTCGCACATGGCTTTGCCGAAGACGGAGGTATAACTCGGAGCCTTGGCCGGAGCCTTGTGGAAGTCGCCGGTGGAAACGTCGAACTGCGTCACGCCGTGATACTTCATGGGCAGTTGTTCGGCGTGCGGATAGCCCTTGCCCTTTTGCGTGACGATGTGGAGGAGCGTGGGCCGGGAATTGTCTTTGACCTGGGCCAGGACCGCGAGCAGGTCCTCGATGCTGTGACCGCTGATGGGCCCCACGTACTCAAATCCCAGTTCCTTGAACACCAAACCCGGAATGAGCAGCGTCTTGGCGGATTCGACGAGCTCCTTGGAAAGTCTCAGCAATCGAGGGCCGAGGCGCGGGACGGCGAGGATCATCTTCTCGACTTCCTGGGTCACGTGATGATAGGCCTGTCCGTGGACGATGCGGTTCAAATAGCCGGCCAGCGCTCCGACGTTGGGCGAGATCGACATCGTGTTGTCATTGAGAATGACGAGGACCTTTTTCTGGAGTGTTCCGAGGTTATTGATGCCTTCCAGTTCGACGCCCGCCGTCAGCCCCGCGTCGCCGACCACGGCGACGACGTAGTAATCTTTTCCTTGAAGGTCGCGCGCCACGGCCATGCCGAGCGCTCCGGAGATGGCCGTCCCGGCGTGCGCAACGTTGAAGGTGTCATAGGAACTCTCGGCGCGGACGGGAAAGCCGGAGATTCCGCCGTACTGGCGGATGGTGGGGAAACGATCGCGGCGTCCGGTGAGAATTTTGTGGCCGTAGGCCTGATGGCCGACGTCCCAGACGATCTTATCCTCGGGCGCGTTGAACGTGTAGTGCAGCGCCAGCGTCAGTTCCACCGCCCCCAGGCTCGAGGCGAGATGGCCGCCCACCTTGGAGATCGTGGTGATGAGATAGTCGCGCAGCTCCTCCGCCACGACGGGCAACTCCTCGCGCGGGACCTTCTTCAGATCGGCGGGGGAATCGATCTGGGTGAGGTATCGGTATTCCATCAATGGGTCCTCGCAATCAGGTGATGGGCAATCTCCTGGAGCCGCCGCGCCCGCGCTCCCAGGGGCTCGAGGATTTCGCAGGCTTCATTCACAAGGTGGGAGGCGATGCGCCGCGACTCCGCCACTCCGTGGATTCCGGGATAGGTCGCCTTCTTTTGCTGTCTGTCCTTGCGGACCTCTTTTCCAAGCTCCTCTTTGGAGCCGAGAACGTCGAGCAAATCGTCGACAACCTGAAACGCCAATCCCACCTTCTCGCCGTAGGACGTCACGCGCGCCAGGTCTTCTTCCCCGGCGTTCGCGTACAGAGCGCCGCACCGCACGGCAGCGCGAATGAATGCTCCGGTCTTCGCGGCGTGAATATACTCGAGCGTCGCGGCGTCCGCGGTTTGCCCGTCGGTTTCCAGGTCGACGACCTGGCCACTGACCATCCCGCTCCGCGTTCCGATGGCGTGGGAGAGCTCGTGGATCACGCGAAGCCTGCGCTCCTCGGGCAGCGGGCCGGGAGTGGAGAGCACCTCAAACGCCAGCGTGAGGAGCGCGTCGCCCGCCAGAATCGCCGTGGCCTCTCCGAAGACTCGGTGGCACGTGGGTTTGCCGCGGCGCAGGTCGTCGTTGTCGAGCGCCGGCAGGTCGTCGTGGATGAGCGAGTAAGTGTGAATCAGCTCCAGCGCGCAACCCAGGCGGAGCAGACTCGGTTCGTCGCCCGCGAAGAGCCGTCCGGATTCCAGACAAAGAATCGGCCGGATTCGCTTTCCTCCCGCCAACACCGAATGCCGCATCGCCCGGTGAATGGAAGCCGGGAACGCATCGGCGTCGGGGAGGATTCTTTGCAGCTCTTCGTCGACCCGCAGCCGTTGCTCATCGAGGTGTTGGGTCAGGGTTTCTGGCGACGTGGCTTTCAATCCGCTTGCGACTCCTCGGTTTCAAAGGGTTCGGCCGAAATCTTGCCGCCGGCTTTCTTCATCAGAATTTCCACCCGCCCTTCGGCTTCCTCCAGTTGCTTGTGGCACAACGCGGAGAGTTTCATGCCCTCTTCGTAAAGTTGCAAGGCTTTTTCGAGGGGGAGGTCGGCGTCCTCCAACTGCACGACGATGGCATCCAGCCGTTCGAGGTTTTTCTCAAAGCTTTCCGCTTTGGCACTTTTGGAGGATTGGCTCATGGGACATTCTCCGGTTCTGCGGTACGGGTGTGGCCGCCGGGCGCTCGGTCGCCAATGACCTGCGCCACCTCCACCGCCATGGCATAACGGCCGAATGGCGCGCCGATCTGCACGCCCTGGACGAGTCCGCGGATTTCAAGCAGCGTTTCCTGCGCGATTTTAGTACCTTCGGCGCGCGCCCGCTCGCCCGTATCCGCCTTGCGCATTCGTTCCATGATTTCCGGGGGCACCGAGACGCCGGGGACTTCGTTGTTCATGAATTCGGCGTTGCGATAGCTGGTGAGCGGCCAGATGCTCCCCACCACCGGAATGCCGAAGGGCTCGATGCGCCGGAGAAAGCGCTCGAGAGGCTCGACGGCGAAGACCGGCTGGGTCACGGCGAGATTGGCCCCGGCCTCCACTTTGTATTCGAATCTCTTGAGTTCCTCATCCAAGTTCAACGCGTAGGGGTTGGCGCCGACGGCGATCAGGAAACTCGTCTGCGTCCCAAGGGGATTGCTCCCCACGTCGAGCCCCCGATTGAGGTTATTCAGAATGTTGACCAGGCCGATGGCGTCAACCTCGAAGACCGCCGATTCGAGGATTGTCGAATACTGGGCGGCGTCGCGGGTGAGGGCCAGGACGTTCCTCACGCCGAGGGCGTGCGCGCCCAGGAAGTCCGATTGAATACTCAGCACGCTGCGGTCGCGGGAGCTGTAGTGGAGGAGAACTTCCACGCCCACCCGCTGCTGAAGAACGGCTGCCATGGTCAGGGCGCTCATGCGAGCCGTCGCTCCGGTCCCATCGGGAACGTTGACGGCGTCGACTCCATGGGCCTGCAGGTATTGAGCGCCTTCGATTTCCTTGGTCGGGTCGCAACCCTTGGGAGGGACAATCTCCGCCAGAACCGGGAACTCTCCCCGCCAGAGCTTTTCCGCCAGGCGCGAGCGTTTCTCGAGGCGCACGGGCTCCTGCGGACGGACCGGGCGGCTCGAAGCCTCGACGGCGGCGCGTGCTGGCCGAGGGCTGAGCGAACGCACCGCGGCCTTGATCGCCCGGATGTGGTCAGGTGTGGTCCCGCAACAACCTCCCACCAGCCGCGCGCCCGCCTGGATGAACCGCCTCGCGTAGCTGGCCATATACTCGGGAGAAGAGAGATAGAAGTTGCGGCCTTCGATCGTGCGAGGCAGGCCGGCGTTGGGCTGGGCGGAGAGTTTCTTGCCCGTTACCTGCGCCATCCGTTCCAGGGCGTCGAGCACGCCGGCGGGTCCGACGCTGCAATTGATGCCGATGACGTCCGCGCCCCAGGCGTCCAGTAGGCGAGTGAAATCTTCCGGCTGGGTTCCCGTCGGGGTGGCGCCTTCGTCCTGAATGGTCATCTGCGCGACCACGGGAAGCGTGCCGACGTCCCGTGCCGCCAGAAGCGCCTGATGCGCCTCGTTGACGTCGGTCATTGTCTCCACGATGATCAAGTCAACCCCACCTTCCACCAATGCTTCGATCTGCTCCCGGAAGGCTTCGCGGGCTTCCTCGAGGGAAGTTGATCCCAGCGGTTCCAGACGAATTCCCAGCGGGCCCACCGAGCCGGCAACATAAAGGTCGTCGCCGGTCACTTCGCGCGCCAGACGGGCGCCGGCCAGATTGATCTCCGACACCTTGTCGCCGAGGTCGAAGCTCTGCAACCGAAAGCGCGTGGCGCCGAACGTGTTGGTCTCAATGACTTCCGCCCCGGCCTTGAGATAGCCCAGGTGCATTTCCTTGACCATTTGGGGCATGGTCAGATTCAGCTCGTCGAAGCAGCGCTTCAGGGAAATGCCCTTGGAGTAGAGCATCGTTCCCATCGCCCCGTCGCAGACGACGATACGTTTCTCAAGCCTTTGAAGAAAGGGTTCACGCATGGCCCGGATTCACTTAGTCTAGCATGTTGGCAGCTTTCTTCGGAATTGTTCCTTGGGGCGAGTGATAGCCGGCTGCCCCAAACGGTTACTTTGTTCCGGACCGCACCAGGATTACTTCCCGCTTCCCAGCCAGCCGTCACGAACACTTCGCTGCTCGGGGGATGGCTCTGCCAGCAGTTCGAGAGAATACTGATCGGGGATCGGGGGATCGAGGACCACAGAAATTCGCTCCAGGCGGCCCTGGCGCTCGACGGTAAAAGGGACCTCGGCGCCGGGGGGATAGATCTTCAGGCGATCACGGAGGTCGGCAGTGGCGAGCGAGAGTTCATCGACAGCAAGCAGCAAATCGTCGCGGCTGAGTCCGCCGCGGTCGGCGGCCCCGCCCGGACGGACGGAGGCGATCTTCACCCCGCGTTCGCCCGGCTGGGTGAGAATGCCGAGCGTGGGCGGAGCGTCGGGCGAGGTGATGACGCGAAGTTCCAGCCCGGCGGCGGCCAGCGCCGCGTCATAGGGCAGCGGCTCCGTGCCGCGAACGTAGCGCTCGAAGAACGAAGTGAGATCGCTTCCCGCCACGGCGCTCGCGGCTTCAACGATATCCTTATCATTGTAGCCGCGCTCCGGTCCGCCGCTTGCGGAGTGGCCCGTTTCGTAGAATTTCCGATACATGGCCACGAGCACGTCGTCGAGTGACTTCTCACCGCCCGTGCGGGCGCGAATCTCCAGGTCCAGGAGCATCGCCAGCACGGCCCCCTTGTTGTAGTAGCTGATTGTCGTGTTGGCGAAATTCGTCTCCTGCATCTGGGGCGAGCGGTCATAAAACCAGGCATGGAAGCTGGAGCTCTCCGCGGACATCAACTCGCGGCCCGGTTCGAACTGCAAAGTGCGGATCTCCTGCGCCAACCGGTCAAGAAATTCCTCCCGGCTCCAGACGCCCGACCGCAGAAGATGCGCGTAGGCGTAGTAGCTGGTGAGGCCCTCCGCGAACCAGAGCGAACGCGTGTACTGCTCCCGGGAATAATCGTAGTGGACCAGGATCGACGGCCGCAGGCGCTTGACGTTCCAGAGATGGAAGAATTCGTGCGCTGCGATTTCCAGCGCTTCCCCAAGCCCGCCGAGCGATAGCTCGCCCCGCACCACAATCTGCGTTGAGTTGTAATGCTCCATCCCGTCTCCCAACTGAATCTGGGGGGCGAAATGGAAGATGAACGTGTAATGGTTAAAGTTCGGCGGGGGCATCATCGCCATTTCGGAACGGACGATTTTCTTCAAGCGCTCGACCAGCTCGGAAAGGTTGCCGTCGCGGTCGCTGTAACTGTGCACCGCCACCCGGATGGTCTTCCCGGCCTCCCGGAACTGCTCCAGCCGGCAATCGGCGGAAATCTCCATCGGAGTATCCGCCAGCCGATCGTAGCCGGGGACCTGAAAAGTCCTCTGTTCTGTGGAGAGGGAATATCCGCTGATCAATTTCCATTTCTCTGGAGCCTCCACGGTCAGCGTGAGAGCGTCCTGCTGATGGCCGCCGACGAAAAGGAAAATCGAGGCGCCGTTCAGATTGGCGTGGGAAGTGTCGAACTGGGAAAACGTCCCGTTCAGGTCGTTGGCAAAGACCCGGTAGACAACTCGCACCACACCGCCCGCCTGCTGCGTCCGAACGCGCCAGGTCTGTTTGTCGACCTTCTCCCAGGCGAGGGCCTCGCCTTGAGCGCCTTCCGCCCTGAACTCCTGAACGTTCTTGGCTAAATCGTAGATGGCATAGCGACCCGGCGACCAGGCGGGGATGACGAAGTCAAGCGTCGCTTCGGCAACATTGTCGGCGCGAATCTCGACCTCCAGGAGGTGCGTGGTGGGTCGCAAAAGTTTCAACTGATAGTGGAGTTGAAGCGGGTCGGTCGGTGCCGGCGCTGTCTGGATCCCGGCCATGCAAGGTCGGGTTGTCCAAGGCGTAAGGATTCCCACCAACAGCACTGAGAGCAAAGCGCGCGAAATGGATTGAAGTTGTCTCATCATTCTCCTGAGCGCCCTTGGAAATTGATGTCAAGTTGTATTGCACTTGCTTGCGGATCGAACGGCCGAGCCCGCCAAACACCTGGTTCTCTCCGCCGATCCCTTACGGCTGGCCTGCCGGCTCCAATACCAGTCGATGCACGGCGCCGCTGTCCACGGCTGTATCATTAAATAACATGGGGAAGCTCCGGCCGTTGTACCACGCCTCAAATTGGTCGCGGTAATAGGGACTGAAGGCCTGACCGGATTCGCCGAGCGTAATGTTCTGAACCGAATTGTCAAGGTCGGAGAAATCCACCACCATCCGCATCGAGGGACCATGCCCGCTGGTGGTCGCTTTCACTGTCGTCGCGGTCCCCGATTGGAGATAGGGGCCAACGTCGAGCAGTCGGTTGAGATAAGGCAGCGCGCCACTGAGCGGATGATGAAACGTCAGCGGGATGGTCTGGCCCCATCGCCAGGCGCTGTGGTCGCCGTTCCCCACCATCTGGGGAATTCGCCGGACGGCTTCTTCCAGGCCCCTGATTAGAGTCAATTCGAGATCCGCGTCATCGGGTGGTAGCCAACGCTGCCATTGGTTTTCGATGACGTTTTGAAGAAAGACCGTGCTCATCGGCCAGTGATACCCCGAAAGGTCATTGCCCAGTTTGGGAATCAAGATTCGTTCGAGCAGAGCCTGACGTGTAAGCTCGCAAATCAGCGTGGCGGCGGAGTCCTGCCGGGCTTCGCCGTCCCACTTTTCGAGAACTCCCAGGGCATAGCGCGCGTCCGAACCTTCCGGCGGGTATTTTGCTCCCGCTGAAACGAGCTGCCGAGCCAGCCATTCGTCTTCGAACGAGTGGATGTCCGACTGAATGCGCAGCATGTCGGCCACTGAAAGCCGGTCACCCGATTCCAGGAGTTGAAAAATGCGCGCCGTCCGGTAGGGCGGGTCCCACTTCTTCGTCAAATAATAGGGATAGGAATCAGGGACAATGCGGCCGTTCGCCGTGGCGATGATTCCACTGGACGGATTGAACGCCTGCGGCAAACTCTCAAAAGGGATGTAGCCGTTCCAATCGGACTCCTCGGTGCCGCCTTTCACCGGAAGCGTACCGTCGCCCTGCCTGCGAACGGGAACCCAGCCGGCGGCGTAGTACCCGATGTCCCCCTCCACGTCAGCGAACACGAAGTTCTGCATGGAACCGGAGAAATCGCGCAGCGCGTTAGTGAATTCCTGCCAGTTCTGCGCCTGGTCCATTTTCAGAAAGGCGAACCGCATGGCCCCCGGCTCGAGCGCCGTCCAGCGCAGAGCCAGGTCGCGATTTCCCTCATGGGAAACGACCGGACCGTGCCGCGTAACCTTGACCGTGAATTTGTGCTCCCGGGCGTCGCGGACTTTGATGGTTTCCTCTCTGAACTCGGCGTCCACCCATTCGCCGCGATCCAGGTACTTCTTCGGGTCGCGGAAGTTGAAACTCTCGATGTAGAGGTCTTGGACATCCGGCCCGGTGTTCGTCGCGCCCCAGGCAATCCGCTCGTTGTGGCCGAGGATCACGGCGGGCAGGCCGGGAAAGCTGACCCCCGACGCGTTCAGGCCGGGCGCCTTCAGGTGGATCATGTACCAGACGCTTGGCACGCGGTGAGCCAGGTGAGGATCGTTGGCCAAGAGTGGCCGGCCGGATTGTGTGTGCGCGCCGCTTACCACCCAGTCGTTGCTTCCCAGGCCGCCTTGTGAGCTTGCCCGTGAATCAATGAGAGTTGCGAGGACAGGGTCAAGCTCTTCTGGGCGCGGTCGAGGAGGGAGCAAACGGAGCTCGGGGGAAGTCCCGGGCGAGGGCCGTCCGGCGTTGTAGGGGCTCGTGGGTGTGAGCAAGGCGGTCGCGGGGGCGGGCGAAGTTTCGGCCACCGGACGATCGAGGGCCGAACGCTCTGGAAATAGGTCTGCGTAGAGTTCCGGGCTAACCTTGGAGCGAATCCTCTCCCGCATCAATTCATCCGGCCACGTCGTGCTGAGCGTCTTCATCATGTTCAGGGCGACGGCGAATGAGTCGGCCTCCTGCCAAAGCCGAGGCTGGTAACCGAGCATCGCGAACTCTATGGGAAGGCGATCCAGATGAGTGGATATGAACGCGTTGACGCCACGGGCATAAGCGGCGAACACAGCGCGCGTCTGCGCGTCGTTCCCTTGAACGGCCCGCTCCGCCACCTGCTTTAGACCCAGTGTTCGGTTCTCAACATCCAGCCGCAACGTGCGCTCACCAAAGATTTCGGAAAGCTCCCCGCGGGCCAAGCGGCGGCTCAGGTCCATCTGCCAGAGCCGGTCTTGTGCGGTCACGTAACCCTGCGCGAACATCAGGTCTTCGAGAGACCCGGCGCGCAGGTGAGGGACACCCCGGGCGTCGCGGAGCACTTCGACCCGGGCTGAAAGCCCGCTTACCGCGAGCCTGCCATCGAGCTGGGGAAGGCACAGATGAGTCCGCCAGTAGAGCCATATGCCGGCGCCGGCTACTAGGGCTAGCCCCGCCAGAACTACAAGAGCCAGAATTCGACGGAGGATTTTCACGATCCGAGGCGATTCCTTTGGGCCAATCTGAAGAGAGACACGCAAGAGCCCGCAATGTGCGGCTCACATTGCAGCCCGCGATGGTACCCGATATCCGGGCTCCCCTGCAACGCGCGGCTTAGCGGAGCCCGCCCGCGCCCGTGCGGTTTTGCGGCCTCCGCCACTCGGACCATGCCCCGTGCCAACCCCTTCAACCGTCTTTTGTGACCTTTCAGGGCAGGAATAAGGGGCTTTGCCGAACGGTGGTTGACGCCAATTTGGGATTCGGTCAAAATATACGACTGAAATGGTCTGAAATAGCTTGACAGCAATAAACTGAAAGCCTTAGGATATATCCGACCGGTGAGGTCGGATATTCTTATGCTGAAGTTGAGCAAGAAAGCGGATTACGGTTTAATCGCCGTCAGGCATCTGGCGACGATGACCCAGACGGGTTCTTGCAGCGCCAAGGAAATCGCCGAGGCCTACAACATCCCACCCCAGCTTTTGGCAAAGATCCTCCAGAGGCTGGTTAAGAAAGGGCTGCTCGTTTCAAAA
>DATKYV010000191.1:0-6001 GCA_035528275.1 Terriglobia bacterium
CGCTACTACGACCCCGCCACCGGCCGCTTCCTCAGCGAGGACCCGGCGCGGTTTGTTGGGGGTATCAACTCCTACGCTTACGTTTATAACGACCCCGTTGACCTCGTAGACCCGATGGGGCTTGTCGCCGGCCCGAAGGAACCTCGGGCCCCCACGCACTGTTACGAAGAGGATTCGTGCTCGACACTCCTCGGCAAAATGCAGTTGTTGCAGAAGACCATTAAGTCCCACTCAGGTTGGGATCGGCACGTACCAGCGCCGCGAGGCGGTGGTCGGCATGCCGAAGAGATCGCTAACTATTGGAGAGCTTACGCAAGGTGCCAGCAAATTTGGCTTTCCAAGTGCGCCAATCTGAAATGCCCTGAGGAACTGCGATTGGAGGAAGAAGCGGCTCGTCGAATGGAAAGCTTCTGGAAGACAATACTATACGGCCTGCCGGCGATACCTCTTGGCTATTCATTGCCAGTCCTCGCCCCGGTATTGGCCCCATTCGCCCCTGAGATTCCAGCTTTCGCGTTTTAGAACGGCCATCGCGCGGAGAAGAGGCATATGAACTCAGAGCTCCAAGACGCAGGTAGCTTGCAGGAAATCTTGGCTGAAATGGGCGCAGATTCTGGGTACGAACGTCCTCCGACCAATCCGATTCCGAAAGAAATGGTTCTGAAATGGATGGCGAGCCGGGATATCCAAGCGCTCGGTGCGACGTACGCGTTCTTGTTTAATAAGCCGGAGCGCCGGAATCGCGTTCAGCCTCCGCTGGAATACCGCGACTATCACAAGTTTGTGACGCATTACTTTGAGCGTTGCTTTCGTGAGAACCCCGACGGCAAGTGGACCAACAACAGGTACGAGGCCGGGTGGGATTTGGTGAACTGGTTCGCATTTCAGTGGAACGATCCAGAGGTTCCGAGGTCCGCCCTTGACGACCTGAAAAGTTGGATGGCTAAGCTCTATAAGGAGGGCGACGCGGAGTTACGGCGGTGTTTCGTGGACGCCACCCTTGAGCACCTTTTCGAACAGAGCAAATTTCGCAAGTTCTTTGCGGATTGGAAGGATGATCCCGTCTTGAAAGTCGCGCACGCGGAAGCCCTCGAGTGGGTGAAGGGAGGGGGAAACACACCTCTCGGGAAGCCGGAAGGCCGCAGGTTGCTGAGCGGACAGCTCTCAAAGAAAAGGAAACGCTGAAGGCGCGCTGCCACGAATCTTCGGAGCAACGTCGGGCGAGCGTGCCGCTGTACTATTACGTCGACGGGCTGGGCTCGATTGTGGCGGTGACCAACGCCGCCCGGGCCGTGGCAGCCAGCTATGTGTACGAGTCCTTTGGCGCGACGACCATGCAGACGCAAATTGTCGTTAGTCCCTTCGGTTTCACCGGGCGCGAGTTCTCGAACGGAGACGGAAACGCGCCCGGCCCCGGCCTCTACTACTACCGCGCCCGGTACTACGACCCCAGCGCTGGCCGCTTCATCAGCGAAGACCTCATAAATTTCACGGCTGAAATTAACTTCTACGCATACGTCTCTAATAGCCCCATCAACCAAACCGACCCAAGTGGTTTATTTCCTCCAATCCGCGTAACGTTGCCCGGAAAAGTCGCAAGGTTAGTACAAAGTTCTATAACGTTTCTTGTGCGCGATTTGCATGAAACACGCCGAGCGGGACACCACAGGTTCCCCGGTGAGCTCAACTCTCCCATGCGTCACTGTACGATCAGTTGTGAGCTTGCCCTGCGCTGGCCAATTCAGATTGTGAGAGCATCCGGAGTAGTGAATGAGCTGCAAGGGTTAATTCTCGACGTCCGGAATATTCGCAGCCGCATTTCCGGCGAATCACCTGAGGCCGCCCAGGTGGTTGATTTGGTGAACAACGAGCGCGGCTTCGCCTGCGCGGAAAGAGTCCGCAGCTTTCGTTTGTATTCATGTGAGGAATGCTGTGGCAACAAGGCTTGTTCGGGGGGAACCCTTTAATGAACGCCAGCCCAAGGGCAATCGCCATCATTCTGGCGATGCTCACACTGTCGTCATGCGGAACATGGACCACGGATGAGGACGAGAAGAGGCTCGCAGCCTTGGAAAGGGAATTCGGTCACCGGTATGAGTTCTCACCTCAGTCAGATCTGTACCTAGATGCAAGATGCCGGGCCGATGAGCCGCCGACTCGGGAAGAAGCCGAAAGAATCTTCAGAGCCTTTTGGTTTACCGATAGGAATGAGCCAAGGACAGATAGCGCCTACGTGTACCTCAACATCTTTGACAATCGGGGGGTATTCCAATTCCAAGTCTTCTGGGATCACCGGACCAAGCACTTGGCGTATTCGGGTCGACCTTATTACTAGATTGAAGGATTGGTTCTTGGACGCGAGTCTCGGTCGCGTAAGTCTTCCAAGTAACATACAGGGAAGCGCAACACCACCTTCACGACCGATGCCGATGGGAACACCCTGAGCAAGACCGCACCCAACCCGACGACGACCTACACCTGGAACTTCGAGAACCAGCTTACGAGTGCTTCTGTGCCGGGTGCGGCTGTGGTCAGTTTCGTTTGCGATCCCTTCGGGCGAAGGATTCGGGAAGTCTCAGCAAGCGGCACGAGCGTCTAAGCCTACGATGGAGACAACACCATCGAAGAACTGGATCCGAGTGGCGGCGCGATGGCTCGCTACACCCAAGGGCTTGGGCATGGACAAGCCTTTGGCGCTGTATCGAGGCGGAAAAGAATACTACTACCATGCCGAGGGCTTGGGTTCGGTCGTCGGATTGACGAACAACCACGGGATAATATCGGCCAGTTATGTGTATGGCTCCTTCGGGAACCTGACCACGTCAACCGGCAGCGTGACGAATCCCTTCCGCTACACGGCCCGCGAACTGGATTCCGAAACCGGCCTCTACTACTACCGCGCCCGCTACTACGACCTCTGAGGCGGGAGCGCGCCAAATGCCCAGAGACTCGTTCAATCCATCCACATCCCGCCGTTGACTTCGATGGTTTCGCCGGTGATGTAGCGCGCCGCGGGGGAGGCGAGGAAGACGATGACCTCGGCAATCTCCTCGGAAGTTCCGGCGCGGCCCATGGGAATCGCGGCGATGTATTTCTGCCAAAGCTCGGGCGGGCTGTAGCGCTCGTGGTAGGGAGTGGCGATCACGCCGGGAGCGATGCCATTGACGCGCACGCCGTGCGGGGCCAGTTCCTTGGCGAGGCTTTTGGTATAGGTCAGCATTCCGCCCTTCGCCGCCGCGTAAGCCGCCGCTCCGGGGCCGCCGCCGTTGCGCGCCGCGATGGAGGTGACGTTGATGATGCAGCCGCTCTGGCGCGCCGCCATTTCCTCCCACACCGCCTTGACGCACAGGAAAACGCTCTTCAAGTTGAGCGCCATGATCTGGTCCCAGTATTCCTCCGTCATGTCGGAGAGCATGCGCCGGGCGAGGAGGTCGCCGGCATTGTTCACGAGGATGTCGATGCGCCCCCAGCGCTTGCGCACCGCCTCGACCATGGTTTGGACATCGGCGCTTCGCGTCACGTCGGCGTGGATGGGCAGCGCCTCGCCGCCCGCCTTGCGGATCTCCTCCGCCGCGGCTTCCGCTCCGGCGCGGTTCTTGCAGTAGTTCACCGCCACGCGGGCTCCGGCGCGCGCCATGGATTGCGCCGTGGCGCAGCCGATGCCGCTGGACGCTCCGGTGATTAATGCGACTTGACCTTCGAGTTTCATGCTCGCCTCCCTCCCGGCGTTTTGCGGGAATCCCGCATCCTAACGCATCGCACCGCCTGACGGAAAGGTTCTTCCGCAGTTCTTCCTGCGGGTAGTGGGCCAAATCCGTGTAGCCCCCGTGAAGGCGCTATGCGGTTCTATTCGGCAGAAAGAAAAAGAGTTGGCAGATATCGCCGAAGGCTGAAATCTCTGGGCTAAGGACAAGCCCTTGGTTTTCATCTGGGCGCTATCCAGAATCAATTCCTCGCACCTCGCCCTTGCAGTCAAGGCTGCGAGCGGGGATAGGGCTCGCGCAACCGAATAAACTCTGATACTTGTGGTCCAAGCCGAGAAGTATGGTATATGATAAGGCCATGCAACTGAGGTTTAATCAAAAGAAAACTACCCAGGCGGCAGCGCGATTTCTAACCCTGGCTGGCGGTCGAATGAATTACATGAAGCTGATAAAGCTTCTGTATTTGACCGACCGGGGAGCCCTCTTGCGTTGGGGCCGTCCCGTTTCTGGGGATCGATATTATCTGATGAAGCTGGGGCCGGTTCTCACTGAGGTCCATGACTTGATCACAGAGGTGCCGTGTCCAGGTGAAAAGGCTTTTTGGCGGGACTACATCTCGTCGCCGTCTGATTATGAAGTTCAATTGAAAGACGATCCGGGGAACGATGAACTTTCAAGGGCGGAGGAAAGACTGATTGATGAAATCTTTGCTGCTTATGGCCACTATGCGCCATTCGACCTGGTCGAATTTCTCCACAAGACGCTGCCGGAGTGGAAGGAAATTAAGAGCGGACGTCTGCCGCTAGAGTATCGAGAGATTTTGCAGCTTGGCGGAATACCCCCGGAGGCGATAGAGGACATCGAGTCTGAACTGGACAATGTGCGTCTCGTTAGTTCGGTTCTCCACAGCGCTTAGACATGCCCATGAAATCCGGCGACACTTTTCTCATGCCTGCGCCGGGCATTTCAAATAGAACTCCCCACCTCTGGATAGTGCTTACAGACCCGGCAGAGGAAGACCCCACTGTTGTGATCGTCAGCATAACCACCCTTCGGCACGGGGCTGACCAAACGATGATACTTGGGAAGGGAGAGCATCCGTTTATCACAAGAGCTTCGAGTGTCTTCTATGCGGATGCTCTGCTTGTGGATGTCCGCGAACTGGATAGCAAAGCAAAGTTGGGTCACATACAAATGCGCGAGCCTTGCTCGGCGCAAACCTTGGCAAACGTAAGGGCTGGTATATTGGCCTCCGATTTCACGCCCCAAAAGGTCCAAAAGTTCTACCAGAACCTGATCAAGCCCAAATAAGTCACTACCTTCCTTCGGGTGGTGGGCCAGTTTGGCTTTTTGTAGCGGCGGTCTCTGACCGCCGAATCTTAGTTCTCAAGGACTTCCGGCGCTCAGAGAGCGCCGCTACAGCAATTTGACCCACTACCTTCCTTCGGAATCTCTTGGCAACCTTTGGGGTTTTCTGGTATTCGTATCTGTTTTGAGGCCATCCCAGACGAACGACCGAGGCAAGCTCGCCCGAGGGGCTGCTTGCCCGCACCCGCCGGGGCACGCAAGCGCGAAATCCGCGAGGATCCCCCCGCGGAACGCTAGAAGGACAGAACCGAAATGATTGAAGTCCAGAATCTGACGAAGCGGTATGGGCCCACGCTGGCTGTTTCCGATGTCAGCTTCGACGTGCAGAAGGGCGAAATCCTGGGTTTTCTGGGGCCGAACGGCGCCGGCAAGACCACCACCATGCGGGTGATCACCGGATACCTTCCCCCCACCGGCGGCAGAGTGCGCGTGGCGGGCTTCGACGTCTTCGAGGAGCCCTTGGAAGCCAAGCGGCGCATCGGCTATCTCCCGGAGAGTCCTCCCGTCTATACGGACATGCGAGTGAGGGAATACCTGGCCTTCGTGGCGCGCATCAAGGGCGTTCCCCGGCGCGAAATCAAGAGCCGCATTGACGAGGCCAGCGAAAAATGCGCCATCACGGACGTGGGGCAGCGGCAGATCGGCAAGCTCTCCAAGGGTTATCGGCAGCGCGTGGGGCTGGCGCAGGCGATCATTCACAACCCCGACGTCCTGATCCTCGACGAGCCCACCGCCGGGCTCGACCCGAAACAGATCATTGAGACCCGGGAGCTCATCAAGGGTCTCGCCGGGCAGCACACCGTCGTGCTGAGCACCCACATCCTGCCGGAGGTCTCGAAGACCTGCCAGCGCGTGGTGGTCATCAACGCCGGTCGGGTGGTTGCGGTGGGGACGCCCGATGAGCTCACTCACCGCCTGCAGGGATACGA
>DATKYV010000192.1:0-8163 GCA_035528275.1 Terriglobia bacterium
GTGGTACTCCACCACCTCGGGAACGGCGGGGCAGAGATACCACGCGTTCCACCAGGAAATCTTCTGCTTCGATCCATCGGCGTTGAGCAGCAGATACTCCGGGTGGTCCTTGATCAGTTGCGTGTCCGGATCAACCGCCAAGGGCGCCCACCAAAGTTGAGCTTTGAAACCTTCGGCGTGAATCCGGTCCACCATCGCTTTCATGTCGCGGTCGCCGCGGGGGAATTTCTCCGGGTTCAGGAACCAATCCCCCTCTGCGGTCTGCCATCCATCATCCAGCGTGACCCACCGGAAACCCAGCTTCTTCACGATCGGCAACGCGTTGTAGACCTGGCCCGCCGTGAAATTCCTGCCGTAACCCCAGGCGCACCAGATGGGGCCGAAAGCGTCATCAGGCGCCGGCTTGAACACGACGCCTTGTTTGACCATGGCGCGCCGATACTCCGCCAGGCTCCGGAAGTAGTCACCCTGATGAACGGCGACGAAAGTCCGAAAGGTCTTGATCGTTTCGCCCGGTTTCAGTTCTCTATTCAATTTGAAATGCACGGCCACTGTGGCGTGCGCCTGGTCCGGCATGCCGACGGGCAACGAGATGAGTTTGGGCGCGAGTTCCACATGACCCGCGGCAATACCCACGTCTCTCCGCCAAACATCGACAACCGGCGTGCCCCCTCCGTAGTCGGTGGCGTTCATCCCCAGATAGTTCTCCTGCTCGAAACCCACCTTCAACGGGAGCACCCAATCCGGACGCTTCTCGTAGGAACCGCTCTGATACGACCAGAACGCCGGTTCGCCCCCGCCTTGTGCGGCCGAGATGGAGTAGCGCTGATTCGTCCAGCCGTCCACAGAAAGGCCGGAGTCTCCGGTGTTTGTGTACTCCACCTCAAAGAAGGCCATCTGCGGAAACTCATCGTAGGTCGTCACGGCCACGGTCTTCTTCAGTGACGGGGCGGCCCCGGTCAGGGTAACGCGCTGCCCGGCGCCCATCGCGTCCTGAACGCTCTCGGGCGTCACGTCGTCCAACGCGAAATCAAGGATTTCCTTTCCCGCGACCGTGACGGACTCCGATGGCGCGAAATCGCCTATCGCGATTTCCCCGCCCGCGAATTTGGCCACCACGCGACTGTGCAGCATTTCGTTGAACTCGATGCGGATGTTCTTGCCATCCACTTGGGCCCTCTGCGACGCGGATGGTCCGGACCAGCTCACCAGCCACACTGCAAGCGCGACGACGAGCAGTTTCCATGATTTCATCAACATAATGACCCTCGCTCCCACAGACGATAGCAATTTGCGGATTCCGGATGTGGCCTCTTGCCGGCAGGGTCTGGTCTCAGCCTGGCGAACCCGTCCGCGGAACCCATCTTACACCCCTTCGCAGCGACCTGTCGGTGGCACTTCAGGGGTAAGGGAAGCATTTGGACAGGCGAGTTCTCCGAGGACATCGTCTGTGCTTGTGCTCTTGTTTGCGGCAGCAGGTTCGAGAAGCCCACAGGAGAGAAGTCGCCTAGCAAAGTAGTGTGCTGTGTCAGGAGCTCGTTGAGTGAACGGGCGCAGTTGAGAACCCTTCTGAAGTCCCGCGATTCCTCAGAATTGTTCAGGGAATTCTTGAGGCCCGACGCTGGCAGGGCAGTTATCGATCGTCCCCAACGATCTTGAGCTGGTCGGGGGTGTTCGGCACCATGCACAGGAACTCGAAAGGGGCCTCGCGCACCTTGTAGTAGTGCGGGACTCCGGCCGGAATGTAAACGACATCCCCGCTTTGGACGTCGTACACCTTGTTGCCAATCCCCACCTCGGCGCGTCCCCGCAATACGAACTGTTCGTGTTCCACCTTATTGGTGTGCGTGGGCACGCCTCCCCCTTCTCCCATGATGAAGCGTCGCATGGCGAAATTCGGCGCGCCGTCCTCCGGCCCGATCAGGACCTGCATCTGTGTGGCGGTCCCGGCGGGTACCTCCTTCCGCCCCACCGCCTCGGCTTGCTTCACCACACCCCCAGCGTCTTCGTGTCCCTTGGCTTGTCCGTCGGCCATGATCTCCCTCCAAATCGATCTCAGAAGCGAGAATTATACCCGACAGGTTTCCTCGCAGCAATCCTGGCGATTCGTGAAAGGATGCTGCCGACAGAGCCTGGCCGTGGGAAATTCCGATGACCAGAGGCAGCTGTTTTAGCACGCCGTCGACGCTTGATGCTGATGCGGACCAGGGGATGAAACAGAGAGAAATCGAAACTCAGGGGACATGCAGACCCATGCTCAGGCGCCCATACTGGAGACCCTACACAGACCGTGCAGAGCCAGGGTCATGCGCTTCAGCAAGAATTCTTCGGCCCGTTGCGGGCAAACACACGGGTTTTGACGTTGTCCTTGAGGAGGGTCCAGAAGGAGGCATCGAGGTAGGCGCGGATGGAAACATAGCAGCCACCGCAGGTGTTCTGGGCGACGAACTTCTCCATGACTTCCTCACGCGAGCCGTAAGTCTCCTCGTACATCGAGCACCCGCGCAGGCCGCCGTCGGGCGTGATTACAAGAAACCGCCGTCCGGCGGTGCAGCCCGGGATACTGCCCTGCTTGAAGAATTCGGGGATTCCCGAGAGCGTCCACGCCGAGTTGGTAATCCGCCCGTTCTTGGCTTTCAATTTCAGCAGCTCGTCCATGGTCCGCTTCAGGAGGTCGAGATCTTCCGGTGTGCCGATGTAGTGATCCATATTTCCAGTCCGCAGGGGGGTATAGGCGCTGTAAGAGATGGAGACCCCCCACTCGCGGGCTTTCTCATAGGTGGCGAGGAGCGTGGGCAGATTATGGCGAGTAATGGCGGTGTTTAGAACCACGTCGTCGAAGCCGTGGCGCACCATCGCCGGCACCAGCTTCGAGAGGTGCCTGAAAAGGCCCGGGGACTGCCGGAAATCGTCGTGGCGCTCGTCAGGAAAATCCAGGGAGATGGAGAACTGATTCACGCCCAGCGCCCGCAACGTCAGGTATTTCAGCTCGGTCATCAGGCGGGCGTTTGAGACCAGAATCGTGTAAGGCAAGCCGCTCGGCTCTTTGAGAGCCCGAACAATGTCCTCGATGTCTTTTCGCAGGAGAGGCTCGCCGCCGGAGATCTGCACGGCCATGGGTTTCAACGCCGCGCGGAGCCGCCGGTAATCTTCAGCGCGCAAAAGCCCGGGAGGGTCGGGCTTGATTCCGCCCTTGTCACAATGACGGCAGTTGGCGGTGCAGGAATGGGTGACCTCGAACGAGACCACCAGGGGCTGATCGGTCCAGAAGCTCCAGGTTCCCCGCGCGATCATGCGCGCCGCTCGCACTAGCGGTATGGTTCGCAAGGCAAGTTCCTCAGCGGCTGAAGGTGACAGCGCTCAAGGACTAATCAGGGTCGGGCAAACTCTCAATCTAACCGATAGTGCCCTCCCGCGACGAGGCGCTAGGATACCCCTCTTGCGCACGGCGAGCAAGTGGAACGTTTTGTATCCGATCGGTGGACTCCTTTGCGGTTCATGGAATGCCCGTTTGCTCAGGATGCCGCAAAACTGTCCGCGACCAATCCGCCGCGTCTTCACAGTTCGATTCCACGCAAGCCCTGCCCCGGATCGAAACCTGAGATTTGTCAAATTCCAGGCCACGGGTGGCCTTCTCGTCTGAACGTTTGGCACCCAGAAAGAACAATTCAGGCCGGTTATTTCGCCATTCGAAGGTTTCTGATTCCCGCCGGGCTTGGGAGTTCACTAGACTGAACCTCTTTATTTGCTTGCGCCTAGGGGTCGAGACCCTCAGGGCGGTTTCGCCCCAGGCAGTCTGGAAAGGGATCGCGTTTCGAGGTGGGAATCTCCGACAAGGTCTTCGAATTGATCAAGCTCAAGACTTGAAGTTCTCGAAGGATCTTGCTCAATCGCTCCATGCATGACATTAGATTAAGGCGAAGACTCCGTTTTTGGAACACGCGTCTCCGCGAATGGCGGATGATCGCCAAGGGCCTCATTTCCCGGCGGCACCCGGTCCTGGCGCACGTCATCCCCATCCGCCGGTGCAATCTTTCCTGCGCCTACTGCAACGAGTTCGACACCTCTTCCAAGCCCGTTCCCACCTCGGAGATGCTGCGCCGCCTCGACCGCCTGGCCTCGTTCGGTATCACCATCATCACGTTCAGCGGCGGCGAGCCTCTGCTCCATCCCGAACTCGAGGTGTTGATTCAGCGGGTTCGCAGCCACGGGATTCTCGCCGGCTTGATCACCAACGGCTACCTCCTGACTCCCGAGCGAATCGCCGGCCTGAACCGCGCGGGCCTCGACCACCTTCAGATCAGCATCGACAACGTGACGCCGGACGAAGTCTCCAAGAAGAGTCTGAAAGTGCTGGACCAGAAACTCGTCATGCTCGCCAAGCACGCCATCTTCCATGTGAACATCAATTCGGTCATCGGCAGTGCCGTCCGCAATCCCGAGGACGCGCTGGCGGTGGCGCACCGCGCCGTCGAGCTCGGATTCACGAGCACCGTCGGCATTCTGCACGACCATACCGGGCAGCTCCAACCACTCTCCGAGCGACAGCAGAGCATCTTCGAGGAGATCATGGGGCTGGGCAAACGCTCCTACTCGCGCTTCAACCAGTTCGAACACAACATCGCCCACGGTGTGGCCAACACCTGGCGTTGCCGCGCCGGCAGCCGCTATCTCTACGTCTGCGAGGACGGGCTGGTCCACTATTGCTCGCAGCAGCGGGGATTTCCGGCGATTCCCCTCGAACAGTACTCACTGGATATCCGCGAGCACGAGTATCACACCCAGAAATCCTGCGTGCCGCGCTGCACGGTTTCCTGCGTGCAGCAGGTCGCCATGCTTGATAACTGGCGTGACCCACAAACCCGTCCCGCCTTCATCCCTCTCGAATCGCTCGTGCAGCTGCCCGCCCAAGTCGAAGAATCGTAAGAAAATAGTGAATTGTGAATGGTGAGTTTAAGCCCTGCCCTGGCAGCGTCGACGCAGGGTGCCAGGCGTCATTCACCGGCAACGGAAAACCCGGGGTGCAATTCACCATTCACTATTCTTAATCAGAGTCTTTCAGCTTCCACTCGATTTGTGCCAGGATCCCACCCAGAATCTTCACGTCATTGTTGGTAAGCCCCAAATCAAGCAGAAAGCGGCGGAGTTTGGTCAACGCGGCACTGCGGCTCTTGGGCTTGAGATACCCCACCCGGTCCAGGACTCGGGTGGCGCGCTCAAACACGTGTTCCAGGGCTTGAAGGTTGGCGGAATCGGAGAGGTGAACGCGGGCTTTTCGTGCCGCTACGCTCACAAATCCTGACCGGGCCAGCTCGTAGCAGCAAACGGAAACCGCCTGGCCGAGGTTCATGGAAGGGCATCGGGAAGAAGTCGGGATGCGGACCAGGCCGTGGCAATAGCTCATCTGCTCGTTCGAGAGGCCGGTCTTCTCCGACCCGAAAAGGAGCGCCGCCAAGCCGCGCCCCGGCGTCCGGCCCTGGAGCCAGGTTGACAGCTCGGAAAGAGGCACTAGATCGCGGTCGAGGTTTCTTCGCGAGCCGGAGGTGGTCCCCAGGACGAGAGAGGCCTCGCCGATGGCCTTGGCGAGATCGTTGACCGCGCGCGCCGACTTGAGCACTTCCCCAGCGCCCACCGCCGACCGCGCCTCCCGCCAGACCGGTGCGTGGGGTGCAACCACCACGAGGTCCCGGAGACCGAAATTGGCCATGGCGCGGGCGGCGGCGCCGACATTCAGCGGGTTCCGCGGCCGAACCAGAACCACGCGCCACTCGAAACGGGACTCATTCATGCGGGAGATTCTATCAGGAAGTGGGCGGGTTGGAAGGCAGGCCGGGTCTCAGCGCAGCTCCCGAACCGAGCACTGCCTCCGCCCGCGAGTATCTGCGGGTTTACTTCTTGTCAGCCGACCCGGAGGCCTTCGAGTCTCCGCCCGGCAGCTCGGCCAGGACTTTCACCTTGGTGGTAGACCTGAACTGTTTGTAATCCGTGTACTTGATGACCTGCTTGATCCGGATGGGCCCGTTGGCAAAGTAGAGCGTGTCATCGGCCATGGTGAAAGTGGGGAACCAG
Source organism: Terriglobia bacterium (assembly GCA_035528275.1). Lineage (GTDB taxonomy): Bacteria > Acidobacteriota > Terriglobia > UBA7540 > UBA7540 > DATKYV01. The sequence goes on from DATKYV010000192.1 coordinate 6,070, forward strand.
AACTTCCCGTCGATCTGTTGGCGATAAGTGGCGAATCGGGGAAAGAGGTTTTCGCCTTTCTTGGTCTTCGTCTCCGGAACGGTTTTCCCTTCGGATTTCACAATCTGCAGGTCGCGGTCGTCCACCCAGACTGTTCCCTGAAAATAGACCCGTCCTTTGACGAGCTCTTTGGGACGTATCGAGAAGACGTAGGCGGTTATCTCGTCCACCTTGACATGGCCGAGGTATTTGATGTCGTACTCGGGCAGTTCATCCGACGTGAGCACGAAAGGCTGAACATTCCGCATCGACTCATAGTCTTCTTTGGTGACCATGAGGCCCTTCAGGGTGTCGGGCGGTGCGTAGGTGACGCGCTCGATTCGGCCTCCGTTGTCGTCGTAGAGGATGTCCCACTCCTGCTGGAACACACCCACGGTGTTGCCGTCCGAGTCCAGTTGCTGAACCTTGTTGATTTGGTGGTAGGTGTAGTTGTCCCGCGCTTCTTTGAAGACCTTTTCTTTGGCCGCGAAGGCCTGGATGATCTCTTGGATTTTCGCGGGACTGGGGTCGGCGAGGCCCGATCCTTTCTTCTGTGGAGGCCTCGCTTCCGCCGCCGCGTTTTCCGCGGAGGGTGTGATGGCAGGTTTGGTTTCCGCCTCCTTGTTTTCCGGCTTTGCCTGAGCGTTTTCCTCAGGCTTTGAAGGAGCGGCGCTCGCCTTCATCATGGCCTTCTGAAGGGCTTCGATGACCCTATCGTCGGCGCCGGCGTCGTGAAAGCGTTTGGCGAGGTCGGGATTCATCTGAAAACCGATTCCGCGGTCTTCGATGATCTCAATCATCTTCTCCGTGGTCGCCCCCCCGATCAGAAGCAGGACGACGTCGTCCTGGCTCAGGGGTTTGGGAGCCTTGTCGGCTGCCTTGGCTCCAAACGTCAGCAGGCATGCCAGAACGACCAGCGCTGCTTTTCCAAAAAGTCTCGTTTTCACGGCTTGATCACCCTTCGTCGAAGAAGCTTGACTTACCCGACAATTTCGGACCGAAGCCCTCTGTTCAATAAGAGGCAGGCACGGTCGCTGGAGTTGCTTGGCCAGTCCTCATCTTACAGGGTTCAACTCCGCCGCCAATCCGGCGGGCAGCACGGCACGGTCAATGGGCTCAACCGGATAGCCAAGGGCCTGCCACGCATCAAACCCGCCCAGGAGCGGGCAGACGTCCGCCTATCCCCGGTCGAGCAGAAGGCGCGCCATCCTGGCGCTACTGGCCTCGTTCGGTCAGGTACAATACATCACAATGGGCCGGCCAGAGGGAATCTCCCTGTAGCGCGCTTCGAATTCCTCGGGCGGAATGTGCAAGCTGCCTGGAATCTTCACGCCTTCCACCCGGTAGGCGAGACCGGAGCGCAGGTCGACGATCGCGACATGTTCGCCACGGTCGAGAAGGTCCTTCAGTTCGGGAGATGAAATCCGCGAGCGCTCGAGCAGGCGGTAAAAGCGCCGGCGCTCCACCCACTTCAACAGGACCCAGGCAACGAACGGAACCCCGACCACCAGCAAGCCGACTCTGCCCAAGGCGTCCAGCCATTCGAGCAGCCACTCGACTTGGCCGCGAAAAACCACGCCCAGGGTGATCGCCGAGCCGATCCAGAGCACGATTCCCCCCAGGTCAAAGGGAATGAATCGCAGCGGAGAGATCCGCAGCATGCCCGCAATGGGCTGAACCACGGTGTTCAGCCCGGGAAAGAATTTGGTCACCAGAAGCGATTTCAGGCCATGCCGCGCGAAGAAGGTTTCCGTCCGGCTGACGCAGGAGTCCGGATTGAGAGAGATCGAACACAACGTGCGGAGGATGGGCCGCCCTCGCCGCCGGCCGATGAGATACCACGTCAGGTCACCCATCAGAGCCGCGACCACACCGACGATAAGAATCCCACCCAAACTGAAGTGCAAGTCGGCAGCAAGTGCGGCGGCCAGGAGCACCAGCGGGTAGCTTGGGATGGGCAGCCCCAGGGTCTCAGCAAGGATGGCCGCAAAGAGCAGGCCGTATCCGTACTCGCGGAATATTTGCGCCATCATCCGGCCAGCACCTGTCCCATCTGATGCCCGTCGCAGAAGACCC
>DATKYV010000193.1:0-8413 GCA_035528275.1 Terriglobia bacterium
CGTGCTCGTACTCTCGCCTCATCTGTTCAAATAGCTCCACCTTGGCTCTCCAATCCACCGGCCCCTCCGTCCTGGGCTTCGCCCACGACAGAGTAGTCGGCTCGACCTTCACGGTGGGGCCAATTCAGAGTATCGAAATCAGCCGGGCAATTTTGCGCCAAGCCTCACGCTTCGTGTCGAGTGCTAACCTTATGCCATTCTTCTACACCGAGTAACGGCACCACAGGCTGGCGCGGGCCTCCTCAGGCCGGCGGGTCAGGGATGATGAGAAATCAATCCGCAGACCCGACCACCCCCAACCCCTCCTGAGCCAGGAGGGGAGTTCAAGAACAACGGCCCCTGAACTAGGAGGGGAGTTCCGCAGTGGGTTGACCACCCCCCACCCCCCTCCTAAACTAGGAGGGGAGTCTGAAAACTAATTCCCCTCCTCTCTGAGGAGGGGGTAAGGGGGTGGTGAGCGTGAGCGCCCAAAGAATCCACAACCAAAAATCAATGAAGGAAATCCGCAGGAATCTCAGACACTCACTAACCCCCGCTGAAGCCTCCCTCTGGAAAGCCCTGCAAGGTTCGAAACTGGCCGGCAAGAAGTTCCGCCGCCAGCACAGCATCGGGAACTACGTGGTGGACTTCTACTGCCCCGAGTGCAAGCTGGCCATCGAACTTGACGGGGAAAAGCATTTCAACACGATCGCTTCGGAATACGACCTGCGGCGCACGGAGTTCTTGAGCCGAAACAACATCCGCGTGCTGCGGTTCGAGAACCGGGCGGTGTTCGAACATCCCGAGGGAGTGCTTCAAGCCATCAAAGACCATCTGTCGAAACCAGCAACCACCCCCTAGTGTCGCGTTACCGAAATAGGTGACACACGACGGCTGAACCTGTCATGCTGAGCGGAGCCTTGCGCAGCGAAGCATCTCGTTTGGTTTGAGTGCCTTCAAAAGCAGAACCTTCGCTGGCGCTCAGGATGACAGCCACTACACTGTTTCACTTTCTTCTGTAACGCGACACTAGCCCCTCCTTATCAAGGAGGGGAGCTTGATGACGAATTCCCCTCCTCTGCGAGGAGGGGAGTTTCCCGTTACAAGCTTGGCGCCTTCATCGCAATCTTGCACTCGCCTGCCACCACGCCTTGGGCGCAATATCGTTGCCGCCCCGCGCGTTTCGCTGCTGTGCCGCGCGTTGACATCGTTTGCAGTGACACGTATGCTGGCCTTTGAAGGGTGAGTTTCCTCTCCATGATCGGCCAGCGCCTATGCCCGAACGCCACAGCAACGGCCGCCACCGCCGGGCCGAGCCCTCGTGGGTCCGGCTTTCCGATGAGAATCTTCTGAGCTTGCGCTTTTGTGACCTGGGCCTGAAGGTCCAGGGCACCGAGCTCGAGCTGCGGATTCAGCAACTCTATGACGAGCTCAAGGAGCGCGGTCTCCGGCTGCTGCCGCGCTGCTGGCTTTCCAGCGAATGGTTTTCCCCGCACGATATCCCGGGCATTGCGATCCCATTTTATCTGGCCCACCCTCGTCTAGGGAAACTCGAGGCTCGCATGATGAAGGAGGTGGAGGGCGGTACGAAAGCCTGGTGCATGCAGCTGCTGCGTCACGAAGCGGGGCATGCCTACGAGGCGGCCTACCGCCTAAGCCGAAGGAAAAGATGGCGAAGGGTCTTCGGCCGCGCCGCGAGACGGTATCCCGAGTATTACAGCCCCGAACCCTTCAGCAGGAATTTCGTTTTACACCTGGACTGGTGGTATGCGCAGAGCCACCCGGTGGAGGACTTTGCCGAGACCTTCGCGGTCTGGCTGCGCCCCGGTTCCCAGTGGCGCAAGCGGTACAAGGATTGGCCGGCGCTGAAAAAGCTCCGCTACGTCGACCAACTCATGTCGGAGCTTGCCGGCAAGCCTTCGCTGGTGAAGTTTCGGACGCCGGTCGATCCGGTTCATCGGCTGCGGCAGACCTTGCGGGAGCACTATCTGCAAAAGCAGGAAAAGTACGGCATTGATTATCCCGGTTTTTACGATCTCGATCTGAGGCGGCTGTTTCCGCCCACGCAGGACCAGCGCAAGTATCCACCGGCGTCGGCATTTCTGCGGCGCATCAGCCCGGAACTGCGCCGGCGGGTGGCGGGCTGGACGGGGGAACATGCCTACACCATCAACCTGGCTCTGAAGGACATGATTCAATGCTGCCGCGAACTCAACCTGCGGGTGTCGCGTCCGGAGAGCAAATTGAAGCTCGAAGCCGCCATCCTGCTCACCATGCAGACGATGAATTACTTGCACAGCAAGGATCACCACCTGCCCATCTGAGGGCGCGGGCCATTCGGGAGCGGACGGAATGACGAACAGAAATTTGCGACTCCGAGGTGACCAGCGGTGAAGCTCCGCGTGCTGCTCTTGACCCATCAGGACTTCAAGATGCCCGAGGACATCGCCAAACTCGAGCCGAAGCAGATCGCCGACTGGAAGACGGAATATGAGATCGTCACCGCGCTCGAGAAGCTGGGACACGAGACGCACATCCTGGCCGACGTTTCGGAAATGAAAGTCCTGAGAGAGGCCGTGATGAGCTGGAAACCTGACATCGTCTTCAACCAGCTCGAGGAATTTCTGGGCGAAAACATTTACGTCCCCTACGTGTTGGGATACTTCGAGCTCATCCGCCAGCCCTTCACGGGATGCAATCCAGCGAGCCTGGTTCTTACGGACAGCAAGCCGATGACCAAGAAGATCCTTGCCTATCATCGCATCCCAGTTCCGCATTTCGTCAACTTCCCCCGCGGCAGAAACATCAAGCGGCCGGCGCGCCTGGGCTTCCCGCTGATCGTGAAATCGGCCGCCGAGCACAGTTCGCTGGGCATCGCCCAGGCGTCCGTGGTCACCAGTGATGAGAAGCTGAAGGAGCGCGTGGAGTTCATCCACGAAAACCTTCAGACCGATGCCATGGCCGAGGAGTACATCGACGGCCGGGAATTCTACGTGGGCGTGTTGGGGAACAATCGCCTGGTGACCTTTCCCGTCTGGGAAATGCACTTCGGGAATCTTCCCGAGGGTACGCCACGGATCGCCACGGCGAAAATCAAGTGGGATCTGGATTACCAGAAAAAGGTCGGTATCAAGACCGAACTTGCCCAGAACCTCCCCAACGGCGTCGCGGGCCGCATGGCGCAGCTCTGCAAGCGCGTCTATCGCATGCTGGGACTCAACGGCTACGCGCGGATGGACTTCCGGCTGACGGAGGATGGGAGAATCTATCTGATGGAACCCAACCCCAACCCTGACCTCGGCCGCGAGGAAGACTTCGCGAAGTCGGCACAAGTGGCGGGCATCGAGTACGAAGACCTCATCCAGCGCGTCCTTAACTTGGGTTTGCGCTCCCAGTCGGACCGGTAAACAGTGGCACCGTCCCGCGGAGGCATTCAGTTATGAGGTTTCTTCTTCGCGTTCTTCCCTTTGTTCTCACACTGCTCGTGTGGCGTTGGGTGAAGGACCGGTCTTGGAGCCCGGAAGCGAGTTTCGCCCTGATTGTCGGTGGACCTTTGATTCTCGTGCCTATCACCTTCCTGGGCCGCTTCTTGTTAAATGCCCGGCCAACAGTCGCGCGCACGGCATGGGTGACGATCCTCATCCATTACGCTGCGATGGTTCCGCTTGGCGCGGCGATTATCGAAGCCCTCAAACTTGGGCAGAACTGGCCCGGCTGGCGCATTCCGATCCCGCCGGATGTGGGCAGGGCGCTGATGGTGGTGACTGGAGCTGCGCTCTTGCTGACGGTGGTGAACCTCGCCGTCCGTGGCCTGGGCGCGCCCTTCGCGATTTCGGTCAGCCGGCGGCTGGCCACCGATTGGATGTATGGCTGGTGTCGCAACCCGATGGTTCTATGCACACTGGCGTTTCTGGCGGCCTGGGGGCTTTGGCTCCAGTCGATACTGTTTCTCCTTTGGGTCGCTTTCCTGGTCTCCCCGGTATGGTTGCTGCTGGTCCGATTCTACGAGGAACGCGAACTCGAGATACGCTTTGGCCAATCCTACGCAGATTACAAAGCCCGCACGCCGATGCTTTGGCCGAGGCCACCAGCAAAAGGATAGCGCGCCCCGGCGGATGCCTCTTCTTTTCGGCTTCGCTCCACCCCGGCATGCCGGGGGGCCGCGGCTGCGGGCCCGCCGCCACGCGGGTCGTCTTACACGTTGACCACGTTCATGGCCATTTCCGGGTAGCGCTCACCCACGGCGACGCCTTGGGGCGCGATTTCGTTGATGTGCGCCAAGTCCTCTTTGGTGAGGCTCACAGACAAAGCGCCAAGGTCGTCCTCGAGGTGGGACTGGCGGCTGATCCCGGGGATGGGCAGGATGTCTTCACCCTGCGCCAGCACCCAGGCGAGCGCCAGTTGGGCGGGCGTGCAACCTTTCTTTGAGGCGAGCTGCTCGACGTGCCGGACAAGCTCCAGGTTCCGCTCAAAATTCTCTCCCTTGAAGCGTGGCATGTTGCGCCGCCAGTCGTCGGGAGCGAGATCCTCAACTCGTTTGATCTTTCCGGTGAGGAAACCGCGCCCGAGCGGGCTGTAAGCCACGAAGCTGATCCCGAGCTCCCGGCACGTGGGGATCAATTCGCCCTCCGGGTCGCGGCTCCAGAGCGAATACTCGGTTTGCAGGGCGCTGATGAGATGAGTCTTGTGCGCGCGGCGAACGGTGGCGGGCGCGGCCTCTGAGAGGCCCAGGAATCGCACCTTGCCCTCCTCCACCAGGCGCGACATCGCCCCCACGGTTTCTTCGATGGGCACCGTGCGGTCAACGCGGTGTTGGTAGTAGAGATCGATGGTCTCCACGCCCAGTCGTTTCAGGCTGGCATCGCACGCCTGCCGGACGTATTCGGGCCGGCCGTTGATGCCCACGAATTTCCCCTCTGCATCCCGGACGTTCCCAAATTTCGTCGCCAACACCACCTCATTGCGCCGCCCCTTGAGGGCCTTGCCCACCAGCACTTCGTTGCGGCCCACGCCATAGATGTCGGCGGTATCGAACAAGTTGATTTCCGCGTCCAGCGCGCGATGAATGACTTCGATGGATTCCTCGTCGCTTCGCGGCCCATAGAAATCCGACATCCCCATGCACCCCAGCCCAAGGGTCGATACCTTAAGCCCGTCAGCCGACGGGTGACCCAATTGCCGTTGCTGCATTAGTCCGTCCTCCCGAATCTGGATTGAATTGTCATGGCGTGCTGCAGCATACCACCCGGGTTTGAAGCTGCTCAAGTGAGGAGAAGAACCGCCGGGCTGGGGGGCCGCCACCCCTCCTCCTGCAGGACGGATTCCGGGAACTTTATGCCGCGCAGAAGCGTAAGTCTCGGTAGAAGGACAGAGGAGGAGTGTGCCATGGGAACAAGCCCTCATCCGCCGCGGCCGCCCGTCCCACCTCCGCCGCCCGTCAGCCGACGGGCAAGCCACATCGTAGCCATCGCGCTCTTGGTTCTGGCGCTCATCGTTACCGTTTCCGTCGCCGCCGTCTGGCTGGGATTGCGCCTCATTTCCCGGAACGTCGAGGTCAGCGTTCAGGAAGGTGAGGCGGGAAAGAAAGGCGTTTCCATCAAGACGCCCCTGGGCTCCCTCGAAGTCACTCAGGATGTCGATGAATCCCGCCTGGGACTGCCCCTCTATCCTGGGGCGGTGCGCGTTAAGGGAGATGAGGGGTCCGCCGCGGTAAACATTGACATCGCGGGCGAGAAGAGCGTCCGCGTCCTGGCGGCGACATTCCAGACGCCCGACGCGCCCGCGACGGTCCAGGAGTTTTACAGGCAACGACTGGCCGACGAGGTCACCAAATTCATCGAGAAGGACCAGGACGGGAAAACCGTCTTCGAGATCAAGAAGAGCGGCCTGGAGAAGGTGGTGGCCCTCGAACGACGGAACGGCGGAACCCGCATCGCCCTGGTGCGCGTCCTGCACGGCGAGGCGGAGACGAACTAGTATTAGGTAGCCCGTTTGCGCGCCACACGCGTGTCCGATAATGTCATGCGAGCGCGGCGACTTGTGTTCCCACTCCAACGTCCTCGCCTGGTTTGACAAATATTTTCCCTTCTCCTAGACTGGCTTGCTTCGGAACGAAAGGCTCGGACTTCCTGTACGCGTCGCGTTTTGTCCACCAGGGAAGATCCTCCCGAAGCAAATCTGCTCGCACCAGGACTGGAACTCATGCCCGGAATCATCAAAGAGCGGTTGTTTACTCCCGGTCCCACTCCCCTGCTGATGGAGGCGCAGGCGCGCGCGCTCACCGCCACGCTCCATCATCGCACCGAGGCTTTCCGCCAGATCATGCGCGAGTCGCTGGAGAACCTGAAATACTTCTTCAACACCGCGAACGACATGCTGATCTTCACCAGCTCGGGCACGGGGGCGATGGAAGGCGCGGTGGCCAATCTGCTTTCCCCCGGCGAGCGCGTGCTGGTGGGCACGGCGGGAAAATTCGGCGAGCGCTGGCTGGATCTGGCGAAGGTTTACGGCATCGAGGCGGTGAAGGTTGAAGCGCCGTATGGCCAGCCGCTCGATATCGAGGAGATGAAAAAGCGCCTCGCGAACGACGGTCCCTTCCGCGCCGTGTTCGTGCAGGCCACAGAGACTTCGACGGGTGTGTGCCATGACGTGAAGGCGCTTGGCGAGGCGGTGCGCGCCTATCCTGAGACCTGCCTGGTGGTGGACGCCATCACCGGCCTGGGCACCACCGACCTCCGGCCGGACGAATGGGGGCTGGACATCGTCATCGGCGGCTCGCAGAAGGCCTTGATGATTGCGCCGGGCCTGGCGTTCGCGAGCGTCAGCGAGAAGGCCTGGAAGATCATCGAGAAGTCGAAGCTGCCGCGTTATTACTTCGACTACGCCAAGGAGCGCAAGAACCTCGCCAAGGGAGAAGCGAGCTACACGCCGGCCACAACGCTCATGGTGAGCCTGCACGCGGCGCTCGATTACATCCGCAAGGTCGGCCGCGAGAATCTGATTGCCAATGCCGCTTTGCTGGCCGAAGCGACGCGCGCCGCCGCCTCGTCGTTAGGACTGAAACTCTTCGCCCCCTGCTCGCCCGCCGACGGCGTCACCGCGGTTTGCGCACCCGAGGGCATGGACTCCGGCGCAATCGTCAAGGAAATGCGCGCGCGCTTCGGCGCCATCGTCGCCAACGGTCAGGGGTCGATGAAAGGCAAGATTTTCCGCCTCGCCCACCTCGGCTACTACGACACGGCGGACCTGTTTGCGGTGCTGGCGGCGCTGGAGATCGTTCTGCTCAAGATCGGGCACAAAGTTGAACTGGGCAGCGGCGTGCGCGCCGCGCAAGAAGTTTATCTGAAGCATTCCGCTTGATTTCACGGGGGCGCATTGCACCCGACTCCCAATCCGGACTCATCGCCATGAAAATCCTGGTTGCCGATAACGTTTCCGAAAGCGCCCTGGAAGTGCTGCGGGGTGAACAGTCCTTCGAGGTCGTTTTTCTTCCCAAGAAACCGCAAGCCTCGGTTGCGGATGAGATTCGCGACGCGGACGCATTGCTCGTGCGCAGCGCCACGAAGGTGACGGCCGCACTGCTCATGCACGCGGAGCGCCTGCGGGTGATCGGCCGGGCGGGCGTGGGCGTGGACAACGTTGACCTCGATGCGGCGACAAAAAAAGGCATTGTGGTGATGAACACGCCGGGCGGCAACGCCGTCAGCGTCGCCGAACACACTATGGCGCTGATGCTCGCCTTGGTGCGGCGCGTTCCCCAGGCCGACGCCGCGCTCAAACAGGGGCGTTGGGAAAAGAAAAAGCTCGTGGGCATCGAGCTGCGCTCGAAGACCCTGGGACTGATCGGGCTGGGCAAGATCGGCATGGAAGTGGCGCGCTTCGCACAAGCCTACCAGATGGAAACGATTGCCTACGACCCTTATGTCTCGACGTTGATGGCCCGGGAGCAGAACGTTCGCCTGGTCTCGCTCGAAGAGCTCTTGAAGACCAGCGACTTCATCAGCGTGCACGCTTCGGCGACGCCCGAAACGCATCACTTAATCAACGCGGAGACTCTGGCGCTCGCCAAGCCCGGCGTGCGCATCATCAACTGCGCGCGCGGCGAGCTCATCAACGAGCCGGACCTGCTCCAGGCGCTGGAAAGCGGCCAGGTGGCGGGCGCGGGTCTCGACGTCTTCGAGGAAGAGCCGCTGAAAGATTTTCGGCTGGCCGCCCACCCCAACGTCATCGCCACGCCGCACATCGCCGGCTCGACGGAAGAGGCGCAGGAGCTGGTGGGCATCCGCATCGCCGAGCAGGTCCGCGACTACCTGTTGCTGGGCGTGGCGCGCAACGCCGTCAACATGCCCTCGGTTTCGCCCGAGGAATACAAGAAGCTCGAGCCCTACCTCCAGCTCGGCGAAAAGCTGGGCAGCTTTCTGGCGCAGATCGCCGG
>DATKYV010000194.1:0-4324 GCA_035528275.1 Terriglobia bacterium
GGCGCCGCAGTCGATGCACTCCACCGGGTCGATGTAAAGCTGCGGGAGGTCGGCGAAGTTGGCCTCGTCCTTGCGCGGGTGGATGCAATCCACCGGACACACGTCCACACACGCCGTGTCCTTGGTGTTGATACAGGGCTCTGCAATGATGTACGCCATTCGTATTTCCTCCTGTGGGGCCGATTCCCCTCACCATCAACTTAGCGCTCGCCGTCCCATCTTGCGACGACTTAAGTCGTGGGGCGGGAACAACCGTTCAAGCCGAGGATTGCGCTCTACGATAGTGCCGGGAAGCCGCCGAAAGCTTGGAGCTTGTCGCCGCACCCGCGCCAGCTTAGGATGGAGACATGGAGCCCGTCGATACATTGCGGCGTGTGCCCTTTTTCGCCGTCCTGCCTCAGGATAGATTGAAGGCGCTGGCCGGGCATTGTGTGGTCCGGCGGATAGGCCGCGACGAAATTCTCTTTGCCGAGGGCGAAGAGTGCGAAGGCCTTTACGTGGTCCAGTCGGGCGCCATCAAGCTCTTCAAGATGGCGGATACGGGGCGCGAGCAGGTGCTGGTGATTGAGCGCGCGGGCTCCACCGTCGCCGAGTTGCCGCTCTTTGACGGCGGCAAATTTCCGGCCTCGGCGGCGGCTATCGAGGATTCCACCCTCCTTTTCCTTCCCAAACGTGAGTTCCTGGATTTGTGCCGGCACAACTCCGAAGTGGCATTCACGGTGATTCGCACCCTAGCGTGGCGCTTCCGCTACATGACCAGCCTGGTGGAAGAGCTCTCGTTGAAGGAGGTCAGTCATCGGCTGGCGCGCTTCCTGCGCGACCGGGCACTTCACTCGGGCGTGCGCACGCGGCGCGGCCTGGAGTTTCCGCTGGAAGAAACCAATCAGGAGATTGCCGCCGCCATCGGCACCGTCCGCGACCTGGTCTCGCGCAACCTGCGACGCTTCGTGGACCGCGGAATCCTGCGCCTGGAGCGCCGTAAGGTGATCGTGCTCGACATGGACGAGCTCGAAAAGCAGATGGCGGGGACCAAGCGCGCCTCGGGATGAAAGGCAGCGGGCAGCTCTCAGCCTTCAGCTTTCAGCATGCGTGCGCCTCGCCCATCTGGTTGCTGAGGGCTGGTGGCTGAGAGCCTATTGCCGGTTCCCCGCGTTTCCCGGCCCGCCGGTGGGATAGATTCTCGGGATGCGCTGGTCCACAGGGGGTAGAGCCGGAAACTTGCCGTGCGGCTCGGCCTGATACCAGTAGGCGACGCTAAAGAAATTGTCGGACCGGTGATTGGCGTGCCCGTGTTCCATCGTGACCCGGATGGATTTGGTAAAGGGTATCGGCGAGTCCAAATGAAATCGGTACACCGATGACCGGCCGCCGGCGCTGAATCCTCCCATCACCGGATTTCCGAAGAGAAGATAATCCACCGCGCCACCATAGAATCCCCACGCTCCCAGATAGTAATCTTCCGATCCGGTCCCGACGATGGAGGGCAGCTTTTCGCCGTCTACGAAAATCATGTCGTCGCCTTCGCCCCACCAATCATCCTGATTTTGGAAGATGCTGTGAGTTACGCCGACGTAGTGCCCGCGGCCGCTGGCTTCGAGGAAAGTATAATTGTCCGCGCCGTCGAGATTCTTCTTGCCGTTCACGCTCTCCTGACCGTTTGATTCCCACTCGCTGGTCCAGCCCTGGCACGGTGCGCACTGGCGGTACTGTGCGTGAAAGTAGAACGTATCGGCGGGCAGCGGCTTTGAGTAGCCCCGATAGTCGATGTTGAAGTAGAAATTGTCCACGGCCTCGCTGCCCTCGTTGGTTACCGTGATTCTTCCGTGTTTCGCAAAAGGCATAGGAAAGAAACTGTTCAGCGCCTTCGATTGCCCGATCACCAGCGGTAGCGACTGGTAGAGGAAGTAATCGCCGTTTCCCAAACCGAAGAAGTCGCCGATGGGCGCTTCGACACTGGGTGTGCTTTCGTCATCCCAGAACATGCGCAACACCAGCTTCTTCAAGTGGAACTTCTCGGGCGAATTGATGGTGATCCAGACGTGGGTGATGACACCGGGTCCGGACTCGTCAAAAAGCGTCAACGATTCACCCGCCGGGATTTTGCGATAGTCGGCATTCCCGCCTGTGCGGTCGTAGCTGGAGACGCGCTTCAGTACATAGTCGTGTGGCCGGGGAAGATTTTCGAGCAGATCGCTCACGCTCGCGGGGCTCTGGCCGAGCGCCGGAGCGGACAGTCCCATGATGAGAAGAAAAGCGGCAAGGCTTCGCATTGACCCCTCCATGTAATTTCCAATGAATGGTCCCGAGGAACGGGCGCGATTCTATCACAGCGGTCTTGACCCCGCCCGCCACACCAACGGGTGAGACTTGCGGGTCATGGTGTGGCCTTGCCGTAAGCACTCGACTGTGGGTCCGGCCGGGGTTAAGCTTTCGATGGAACGATTGGAGGGAGAATGCCGGGGGACAGTCGGCGGCAGGCGAAGATTCGGGAAATCGAGAGCGCGACGAATCCTCTGGTGAAGGTTTTCAGGCGGGCGCTCGCCGAGGGCGTGACGCGCGACGGATTGCTGGCCGTCGAAGGACCGCACTTGCTGGAGGAAGCCTTGACAGCATCGCCTCGGGCCACGGTTCACAGCGTTCTGATTGCGCGAGGCAGCCAAGAGAAATTCACCAAGCTCCTCGCGCGGCTGCCGATGGAATCGGAAGTCGTGAGCATTCCGGACCGCCTCTTCGCAAAGATGGCGCAGACCGAGAGCCCGCAGGGCATCGCCGCACTCGTTGAGCTCCGCCGGGACGACTTGACGGCCGTCCTGGCGCGACCGAACGCGATTGCGCTCGTCGCCTGCGGACTTCAGGAACCGGGGAATCTGGGCAGCATGATGCGCAGCGCGCAGGCGCTGGGAGCCTCGGCACTCGTCACCCTGGAGGAAACCGTCAGCCCGTTCAATCCCAAAGCCGTGCGGGCATCGGCGGGCGCGGTCTTCCGACTGCCGATATTTCACGGCTTGAAGCCGCACGTGCTTTTCGAACGCCTGCGCGCCGCGGGCGTGGCGATTGTCGCTGCGGACCGCCACAGCCCCTCGCCGCTTGCTCAAGCCGACCTTCGTGGTTCGGTGGCGTTTCTCATCGGCAAAGAGGCGACGGGCCTTCGTCCGGAAATCCTGCGCGAGGCGAATCTGCTCCTAAGCATTCCCATTCGCCCGGAAGCGGACTCGGTGAACGCCGCCGCGGCCGCCGGCATTTTTCTTTACGAGGCGGCGCGCCAGAGGGGATTCAATTATTGAGTCATTGAATCACTGATCCATTGCAGGGCTTTCTCGGGGGTTCTCCGCGTCCGGCCATCCCAGGGCCCCATGAGCCAATGATTCAATGAACCGATGGAACAATTTCTATGGGCCTTTTCGAACCACCCGCCAGTGAGAAGCCGCCGGGGAGCGAGCGCCGCAAGTCGCCACTTGCCGACCGCATGCGTCCCGAGACGCTGGAAGAGTTCGTCGGCCAGGTCCATGTCCTGGGACCGGGGAAACCACTGCGCAGACAGATCGAGCGCGACGAAGTAACTTCCATGATTCTCTGGGGTCCGCCCGGCTCAGGGAAGACGACTCTCGGCACCATCGTGGCCAAAAGAACCAAAAGCGACTTCGTGAAGTTCAGCGCCGTGCTTTCGGGAATCAAGGAAATCAAGGAAGTGATGGCCGCGGCGGAAAAGTCCCGGGCGTACGGCCGCCGGACCATTCTCTTTATTGATGAGATTCACCGCTTCAACAAGGCGCAGCAGGACGCCTTCCTGCCCTACGTCGAGCGCGGCGACATCATCCTCATTGGGGCGACGACGGAGAACCCGTCGTTCGAGGTCATCTCGGCGCTGCTCTCGCGCGCCAAGGTCTACATGCTCTCTGCGCTTTCCACCGACGAGGTCGAGACGCTCCTTCGCCGCGCGGTCAAAGACAAAAAGCAAGGATTGGGCGAGGAGCGCGTGGAAATTGCCGACGAATTGCTCCGGCAGATAGCCGTATTCTCGAACGGTGACGCCCGAGCCGCCTACAACACGCTTGAGACAGCCGTCGCCGCCGCCGCTCGCGACGCCGAAGGACGCGCGGTGGTCACCGAAGCGATCATCGAAGACGCCATCCAGCGCAAGGTGCTCCTTTACGACAAAGCGGGCGAGGAGCACTACAACCTGATCTCGGCGCTGCACAAGTCGGTGCGCAACTCCGACCCCGACGCGGCGCTCTACTGGCTGGGGCGCATGCTGGAAGCGGGAGAGGACCCGCTTTATATCGCCCGCCGTCTGATTCGCATGGCCTCTGAAGATGTCGGTCTG
>DATKYV010000195.1:0-13579 GCA_035528275.1 Terriglobia bacterium
CGCCGATCAGAGGATGTACTATCAGAAGCTTCGCAATTCTCCCGTGGCCTGACGCCGGGTGATGGAGATAACGGCGGGCACTGAAGACACTGAAGACCAAGTTAAGTGCCGCCATGCATCTCGCCGAATGACCAGTAAAATCGTGGCCCCGTTCAGGATGACCGCTCACGCCTCACCCGCCCGTTCTGTCTCCCGCATTGCCTGAGGCCGCCGACTCCTTGCGGCATTGTTGACGGAGCCAACGCTTTTCGTTGTCTCGCCTCTTTGAATTCGCAGACGACCTTCCGTTTGATTCTTCGCTCCCCTGCGGCCTATAATAGAGAGTTTGCGCGTCCTCGTTCGGGGCCCTCTGTGGGCTGCCGGCTCGCGCGGGGATGCTCCCTTCAGGGCTTTCTTCAGTCCAACCCGAGGAGGCGCGGTTGCCCAAGGACGAAGGCCATGATGCCCCGAACGGCGCGGTTTCAGTGGGGCTAACGACCGCCCCTTCCCGGTCGTCCTCTGCGGTTGCCAACGACGACGCCGTCGTGGTGCGCGGGGCCCGGGTTCACAATCTGAAGTCCCTCGATTGCGAAATCCCTCACAACAAACTGACGGTTGTCACCGGCGTTTCCGGCTCCGGCAAATCCAGCCTGGCGTTTGACACGGTCTACGCGGAAGGCCAGCGGCGGTACATCGAATCGCTCTCCGCCTATGCTCGCCAGTTTCTGGAGCGCATGGAGAAGCCCGACGTGGACGAAGTGGAGGGCATCGCGCCCTCGGTGGCCATCCGCCAGAAGAATTCGACGCGCAACCCGCGTTCGACCGTGGCGACGGCGACCGAAATCTACGACTATCTCCGGCTGCTCTATGCCCGCGTGGGTGTGACCGTCTGCCCGCAGTGCGGCCAGGTGGTGACCAAGGACCACGTGGATGGAATCGCCGACCGCGTGCTGGGGCTTGAGCCCGGCCGTCGGTTCTACGTCCTCTTTCAGATCAATCCGGGCGCGGCGGCGAGCGAGGATAACGAGGGAATTGGGCGACGGAAGCGCAATGCGACCGGCCGGGGTAGGGGAGCGCTTCGCGCTCCCGTCTCGCTCGCGGGCGGGAGGGCTGAGCCCTCCCCTACCGCATCGAAGCTGGCCAGTGAGGCGTTGAAGCCCCGGCTCTTCTCCCTTCGCCAGCACGGGTTCAACCGTCTGTACCAAGATGGACGCGTTTTCGAGTTTTCAACGCCCGAATCGCTTTTGGAGATTGATTTTGCCAGGCCCGTCTACGTCCTCGTGGACCGCCTGGCGGTTGGCCCTGAAATCCGGCAGCGGCTTATCGATTCGGTCGAGCTGTGCTACCGCGAGACAGGCGAGGCGATTCTGGAGTTTGTCTCCCCTGACGCGGCGCCGGCTGCGGAGCGGCTGACGTTCAACGAGCGCTTCGAGTGCAAACGGTGCGCCAGGGTTTTTCAAGACCCCGAGCCGCGCCTCTTTTCCTTCAACAATCCTTACGGCGCCTGCCCGCGCTGCCAGGGATTCGGCAACACTATCGACTTTGACCTGGACCTGGTGATTCCCGACAAAGGCAAAACACTGGCCGGCGGAGTCATTGAGCCGTGGACCAAGCCGCGTTACCGCACCTATGCCAACGAGATGAAAAGGCTGGCGCAGACGCGCGGCATTCCGCTGGACGTTCCGTATTACCGCTTGACGCCCGAGCAGCGCCAGTGGGTGATTCAGGGCGACGACGAGTTCAACGGCGTGCGGGGATTCTTCAAGTATTTGGAGCGGAAGAAATACAAGCTCCACGTGCGCGTCTTCCTCAGCCGCTTTCGCGGCTACGCGCTTTGCCCGGAGTGCCAGGGGAGGCGCTTGCGCCGTGAGGCGCAATACGTCCTGATCGAGGGCAAGAGCATCACCGACGTCTGCCGGATGTCCATCCGCGAGGCGTACACCTTCTTCAACGAGATTCGCTTCTCGCCTTTCCAGGCGGCGGTGGCGAAAACAGTTCTGGAAGAGATTCGTTCCCGGCTGAAGTACCTCTACAAGGTGGGACTGGAATACCTGACGCTCGACCGCCTGTCCTCGACGCTTTCCGGCGGCGAATCGCAACGCATCCAGCTCGCCACGTCGCTGGGCTCGAATCTGGTGGGAGCGCTCTACGTGCTGGACGAGCCGTCGATCGGTCTCCACGCCCGCGACACCGGCCGGCTGATCGAGATTCTGAAAAACCTGCGCGACCTCGGAAACACCATCCTGGTGGTGGAGCACGACCCGGAGATGATCCGCCAGGCGGACAAGATCCTGGACCTCGGCCCGGGGGCGGGGGAAAACGGCGGGCGCATGATTCACGCCGGAGATTTTCAGAGCCTCGTGGCCAACCCGCATTCGCTGACCGGGCGGTATCTTTCCGGCGAGCTCGCCATTCCGGTGCCGGCCGAGCGCCGGCCGCCCGGGAAAGCCCGCCTGAAAATCCTCGGAGCCCGCCAGCACAACCTGAAGTCCATTGATGTGGAAATCCCGCTCGGCCTCTTGGTGTGCATCACGGGGGTTTCGGGATCCGGAAAATCCACCCTGGTTCACGACGTGCTCTACAACGCGGTGTTGTCGCGTCGCGGCGTGGCGGCGCCGCGCGCCGAATACGACCGGATCGAGGGCGACAATCTGCTGGCCAACGTGGTGCTCGTCGACCAATCGCCGCTCGGCCGGACGCCGCGCTCGAATCCCATCACTTACATCAAGGCGTTCGACGCCGTGCGCGAGCTTTTCGCCGCCACCCCGGAGGCCCGCAAGCGAGGCTACACGCCCGGAAATTTCTCGTTCAACATTCCCGGCGGGCGCTGCGAGACCTGCCAGGGCGACGGCACGGTGACGGTCGAGATGCAGTTCCTCGCCGACGTCGAGCTTGTGTGCGAGGAGTGCCGCGGCCGGCGCTTCAAGTCGAGCCTGCTGGAGATCCGGTACAAGGGGAAGAATATTCACGACGTCCTGCAGATGACCGTCAAGGAGGCGCTGGCCTTTTTCTCGAGCCTGCCGAAGGTGACAAGTAAGATCCGCATTCTCGACGAGGTTGGCCTGGGGTATCTGCGCCTGGGGCAGTCGGCGACAACCCTTTCGGGCGGCGAGGCGCAGCGCGTCCGGTTGGCCGCTCACTTGGCGCAGCGGACCAGCGAGAATACCCTTTTCATCTTCGATGAGCCCACGACCGGTCTGCATTATGACGACATCAACAAGCTTCTGGCGGCGTTCCGCAAGCTGATCGAGGCGGGCGCGAGCGTGCTGATCATCGAGCACAACTTCGAGGTGCTGAAAACCGCCGATTGGATCATCGACCTGGGGCCCGAGGGCGGCGACGACGGCGGCTTTGTCGTAGCCGCCGGCAGGCCCGAGGAAATCATGAAGAATTCTCATTCCCACACCGGGAAGTTCCTGGCACGGTATCTAACCCGTTAGGGAGGCCGTGTTGATTCGAACCGAAATAAATCTTGGGAACTCTCGCACCGCACGCCGCAGGCGTCTGCCCGCGGCTTTGAACCTCGTGGTGTGTCTGCTGCTTTTTTCTCCCTGGCTTCTCGCCCAACGGCCCAAGACCCCGCCTGCCGCACCCGCGGCGGACCTCCCCGCGTTGCTGGCCACGGCAAAGGACGCACTGAAGCGCAACGATTTCCCCGCGGCGATCAAGGCGCTGTCGGTTGTCGTCGAAAAAGAGCCGGAGATGGTGGCGGCGTGGTTCAACCTCGCGTACGCCTACGGCGGCATGGGCCGCAACGATGAGGCGGTGAAAGCCTACGAGCAAACGCTCGAAATCCAGCCCGACCTTTTCGAAGCCCGCCTGAACCTAGGGATTCTCCTGATTCAGGAAAAGAAGGCCGATGCGGCGCTCGAGCACCTTTCCAAAGCGGTGGAGCTGAAGCCGGAGCACGCGCGCAGTCACCTTTACTACGGCCGGGCGCTCCAAATGGCCGGGCAGGCTGAGGCGGCGGAGAAGCAGTTCGGCGAGGTGCTGCGGCTGGACCCGCAGTCGGCGATCGCCCACTTCGATCTGGCGCAGCTTTTCTATTCAGAAAAAAACTACACCGCCGCCGTGGAGCATTTTCGCAGGGCCCACGAAATCGATCCCAAGCTCGCTCAAGCACAGCTCGGGACCGGCTTGGCTCTGGAAGGAATGGGTCAAATTGCGGAAGCCGCGCACGAACTGGATCAGTACCTGGTTGCCATGCCCGATGATATCGAGACCCGCTTCCACCTGGCCCGGCTCTATCTGCAGATGGAGAATTACGAGCAAGCGCTTCAGAACTTGGAGAAGGTCTACGCCGTCAATCCCGAGCGGCCGGGTTTGGCGGCGGCGCTGGGCGACGCCAACACCTCGTTGAAGAAGTTCCCTGAGTCCGAGAAGTTTTACCGCCAGGCGGTGCTCGCCACTCCGAATGAGCCGGACTTGCATCGCGCTTTGGGCCAGACCCTGCTCGATCAGCAGAAATTCACCGAGGCGGAGTCCGAGTTTCGCGCCTGTCTTCGCTTGGACCCCAAGAACCTCGACGCTTTCAAGGGGCTGGCGTCCAGTCTCTATCTTCAAAAGCGTTACCCGGAAGCCCTGCCTCTCTTCGAAGGTCTCTCCAAAGCCGCCGACGCTCCCCCGGGAGTTTTTTTCGTTCTGGCCACCTGTTACGATCATCTCCAGGCCCAGCCTCAAGCCCTCGAAGCCTACGAGCGTTTTCTGCAACTCTCCAACAATCGGAGTCCGGATCAGGAATGGCAGGCGCGTCAGCGGGCGAAACTCCTGCGTCGAGAATTGCGAAAGTAGCTATAATTGATGTGATGGCGTTTCGCTTTCCGATGGTCGCATTCCTCCTGCTGGCGACGGGTCTGGACGGGCTCTGGGGGTTCGCCTCGCCGCCTCCGCGCCAAGACAACGAACAGAAGCTCCAGGCCCGCATCGAGCGCGAGCGAAATCCCGTGAAGAAGGCGAAACTCAAAGTCCGTCTGGGGCGGGTGAAGCTCTTTCAGGCCATCGATGCGTATGACCGGGGAGACCGCGGCCAATGTCAGCAATTGTTGGGCGCCTACCTTGAGGTGATGAAGAGCGCCTGGACGGACCTGCAGGGGTCAGGCCGGCAAGCCTGGCGAAAGCCGGACGGCTTCAAACAACTGGATATCGGGCTTCGCGAAAATGCCCGCTTTCTGCAAGACCTCATGCACCGAGTCCCCTTTGAGGAGCGCGGACCCGTGGAGAAGGTGTTTCAGGAAGCGGAAAAACTCCGGGCCGCGGTGCTCGAAGCTCTCTTTCCTTCCGAACGCCCCCGGAATAGGCACAAGAATTTCGTCGGAGAATTCGGCGCACAGATTCTGAACGGAGCGGTCTTGGGATGATTTCCTGGACCAGGGCGAAACGCGGCGTGCTGGGCTTGCTTCTTCTGCCGGCGCTTCTGTTTTCCGCGCAGAAGGGGGAAATCCTCAGGGAATCGGAGCAGGACAAGCTTCGCGAGGAACAAGACCCGGCGCGGCGGATGGAGATTTATCTCGACATCGCCGAGGACCGGCTTGCCACCTTTGAGTCCTATCGAATGAAGCCTCCCGATCCGAAGTACGAAATCGGCGGGTTCCTCGATGATTTGTTGGGGGAATATATCGGGGTTTACGACGAGCTGAAGAACTGGATCGAGTACGAATACCACCGCGACGGCGACATGCGCCCCGGCCTGCGCGGGTTGCTGGAGCGCGCCCCGCAGCAGTTGTTGAGGTTGCGCAGCATCCAGCAATCTCCGGATCCCTACGCCTCGAGCTACGAGCTTTCTCTCCAGGACGCCATCGACCAGGTTAACGACACTCTCGACGGCGCCACGCGCGCCCTGGCTGATCAGGAGAAGAAGTTCCCGGAGATCAAGCAGGAAAAGAAGGAAACCGTGCGCCTCGCCAAGCAGCGCGCCAAAGAGGAAGCGAAACGGACGAAGGAAGAAGAAAAGCTGCGAAAACAGCAGGGAAAGCGGCGCGTTCCCGGTGACACAGGCGACAATTGAGAGATCTCTTGAGCACGGACCTGCATAGGTCTCAAACTGAGCAGCTCCTTCTTCCCCTGCGCCCCGGCACGAACCTCGCCGGGGTCTTTGAGCGGGTCTTCCGCCGGCTCGATCTCCGGCGGCCGCCGCCGGGATTTGGCGTGGAGTTCCGTCCCTATGCCGGGATGCGGAGCAGCATCCGGCTGAGGGACAGTCTGGCCCGGGTTCATATCTCCGATCTTCTCTCGGACGCGCCGCCGCTCGTGCTCGAGGCGTTGGCGGAAATCCTGCTGTGCAACGTCTACCGCCGCCGTCCTTCGCGCGAGGCCCGGGAATGTTATCTGGCTTACGTGCTCAGCCCCCCCATCCGCCGGAAAACGGAAGCGACCCGACGCAAGCGAGGTCGCAAGCGGTTGCTGGAGGCGCGCGGGTGGCACTTCGACCTGGCGGAGATCCTCGAGGGGTTGAAGCGGCGGTTTTTTCGAAGCGAGCTTCCACGGTTGCGCGTGGGCTGGACTTCGCGGCGTTCGCGGACGATTCTCGGCCACTACGATTCCGCGCACCGGACCATTTCCATCAGCCGGTGGCTGGATTCGCCGCGCGTGCCGCGCTACCTGGTGGAATATCTGGTATTCCATGAAATGCTTCACGCAGTTTACCCGGTGGAGCGGGACGGCCACCGGCGCGTTGTTCATTCGCGCCCGTTCCACGCCGCGGAGAAGAAATTTCCCAAGTACGACCAGGCGCGTCGCAAACTGAAACTGATCTGTCCGTAGCGTGCCGGCCAAATCCCCCCGCAGCGCCTTGAATCGAGCCGGGAAGAAAACGATAATGGAAGCTGTGCCGCCGCAGCGTGTTCACATCTCTCCAGCGATTGAGTTTGCGCCGCATCACATCTCAACAGGAGGAGCAGGGAATGTCGAAAAGATACTCCGCTGCCATCATGCTTGTTGCTCTCGCAACATTTGCGAGTGCCTTGAAGTCGTTCGCCTCAGACCCGCTCACTGTGACATCACCGGACGGCAACCTTTCCGTCAGTTTTGAGCTGAAGGCCAACCCTCAACCCTACTTGCCGGGAGAGCGGGCTTACTATCGAGTTGCCTACAAGGGGAATCCGATTCTGGTGGATTCGCCTCTGGGCCTGGATTTCAAGGACGCGGGCCCGCTCGATCAGGATTTTGAAATTGTGGCCACCGACCGCCGGGCCGCCGACAATACCTGGGAGAACAGGCTGGGAGCGCGGCGACGGATCCCGGACCGTTACAATCAGCTCAGCGTTTCGCTTCGCGAGCGGCGCGCGCCCCACCGCCGTCTGGACATCATCTTCCGTGCTTACGATGAAGGGATTGCCTTCCGCTATTTTCTCCCCCATCAGGACGGATTGGAAAAGTTCACGCTTTCGTCCGAAAATACCGGTTTCTATTTCGCCCGCGAGGCCGAAGCCTACGCCCTTAATCTGGGCGGTTACACCACCAGCTACGAAACGGACTACCATCGCGTCAGCCTGAACCAGATTAAGCCGACATCCATTGTCGCTCTGCCGTTGCTCGTGGAAACCTCGCAAGGGCCGTGGGTGGCGCTGCTCGAAGCCGACCTCACGGATTATGCGGGGATGTATGTGGGTGGCGTTCCAGGCGTCCAGAACGCGCTGACGGCAAAGCTGTCTCCACTGCCCAAGCGATCGGATGAGGCCGTCGAGGGCTCCACACCCAAGTCCACGCCCTGGCGGGTGCTGCTGGTGAATTCCCGGCCCGGTGGGCTGATCGAAAACAACTACCTGGTTTTGAACCTCAATCCGCCTTCCGTGCTGCGCGACACTTCGTGGATCCAGCCGGGCAAGGCGGCGTGGGACTGGTGGTCGGGCAGCTTCGCGCGCGACGTCAAGTTCAAGCCGGGCATGAATACCGAGACGATGCTGCACTACGTTGATTTTGCTGCGCGACATAAGTTCGAATACATGCTCGTCGATGCCGGCTGGTATCCTGCCCACGACTACACGCATCCCATCGACATCCTGCATCACACGCCGGAGACGGACGTTCCTCGCATCATTGACTACGCCACCAAGAAGGGAGTGAAAGTCTTGCTCTGGGTCTTCTGGGGCGCGCTCGACAAACAGATGGATGAGGCCTTGCCCCTTTACGCGAAGTGGGGCGCGGCAGGCGTGAAAGTCGATTTCATGGACCGCGACGACCAGGAGATGGTGAATTTCTACGAGGAGATGGTCCGCAAAGCGGCCGAGCACCACCTGACGGTGGATTTTCACGGCGCCTACAAACCCACAGGCCTGCGCCGCACTTACCCCAACCTTCTGACCCGCGAGGGCGTGATGGGGCTCGAATACAGCAAGTGGAGCAACCGCATCACGCCGGAGCACGACGTGACCTTGCCCTTCACGCGAATGCTCGCCGGGCCCATGGATTACACCCCGGGCGGATTCCGCAACGCCACGCGCCGGCAGTTCAAGGCCGTCAACGTCGAGCCGATGACCCAGGGGACCCGTGCCCATGAGCTCGCGAAATACGTTGTCTACGAGAGTCCGCTCGCCATGGTTTCCGATCATCCCGAGGCTTACAAGAATCAGCCGGGAATTGAGTTCATCGAGAAAGTTCCCACCGTCTGGGACGACACAAAGGTCTTGGCTGGGGAGCCGGCGAAATACATCACCATCGCCCGGCAGAAAGGCGACGCGTGGTTTGTGGGCAGCATGACGAACTGGGACGCGCGCGATGTGGAGATCCCGCTGGGTTTTCTGGGAACCGGCGAATACGAAGCTGAGATTTTCGCCGACGGCGCCGACGCCGACACGGTGGCGACCAGTTTGGACGTCACCAAGAGGCACGTAACCTCAAACGACAAACTCAGTATTCACCTCGCGTCCGGCGGCGGGCTGGCGGTGATCTTGACGCCTGCGAAATAGCGGCGAGGTTCCGTGCCGCAGTGCCGTTACATATTCTTTCCTCGTCCGTATAGGACTCTCCCCGGCTTGGCGCCGGTGTGTTGGCCCTTGTCCAGGACGACGACGCCGTTGACGATGACGTAAGGAATTCCAACCGGGTACTGGTGCGGGGCGTCGAACGTCGCCTGGTCGATCACCGTCTTGGGATCGAAGATCGCGATATCGGCGGCCATGCCGGGACGGAGAAGGCCACGGTCCGTGAGGCCTTCAATCTGCGCGGGGAATGAGGTCATTTTCCGCACGGCGTCAGCGAGGGTCAACACGTTCTCCTCGCGCGCGTAGTGGCCGAGGACGCGCGGGAAGGTGCCGTAGAATCTCGGATGCGGCTTGCCGACGAATTCCATCTCCGGATTCACCGCGCTGCCATCCGAGCCAATCCCCACCCACGGTTGTTGCATGGCAAGCCGCACGTCGGGATCGCTCATCCCGAAGTAGACCGCCTCCGCCGAACCACCCTCGGAGATCAGCAGATCGCACAGGGCGTCGAGCGGGTCTTTGCCCATCATCTTGGCGACCTCGTCCATGCGCTTGCCTTCGAACTTCTTGTTCTCGGGCCTCTGCATCGACGCCACCTGGACACCGTGCCAACCGCCAACGCTCTTCACTTCGTTGTCGTCCCAACCGGGCATGCCCTCGGCAATCGCCTTGCGGATTTCGGCGCGCACTTTCGGGTCCTTCAAGCGCTCGACCACCTGGTCCGAATTGCCTTCCTGGTACTTCGGCGGAATGCACATCTCCAATCCCGTCATGGCGGCGATGTAGGGATACTGGTTGGCGGTGATATCCACTCCGCGGTCGCGCGCCGCCTGGATAAGCTTGACCTGCTCGTCCATCTTGCCCCAGTTATCGCGGCCGTATTTCTTGAAGTGGAAGATGTGCGCCGGCAGCCCGGCCTTCTCGGAAATCTCGATGGCCTCATTGATGGCCCGAATGCTGGTCCAACTCTCCCCGCGGATGTGAGTGGCGTAGATGCCTCCGTATTTTGCCGCGACCTTTGCGAGCTCAATGAGCTCGTCCGTCTTGGCGAAGGAGTTGGGGGGATAGATAAGCCCCGAGGAAAGGCCGATGGCGCCCTCGCGCATGGCTTGGTCCACGAGGCCCTTCATTTTTTCCAACTCTGCCGCGCTCGGGGCCCGATCCACATTGCCCAAAACACATTCACGAACCTGTCCGCTGCCCACGTAAGAGGCGATGTTCACGGAAATGCCTTGGCGCTCGAGGCGCGCGAAATAACCGCCCAGCGTCTTCCAGTCGCGCTCGATGCCGTAGGGTTTCAGATCCTTGTCGAACTCGGGCGCCACGGGGCCCAGCACCGGCCCCGCGGAATCAGCCTCTCCCAGAATCTCCGTGGTGACGCCTTGCCGGATCTTGCTTTGCGCCTTCCCATCCACAAGCAGCGTGAAATCGGAATGGCTGTGCAGGTCGATGAAACCCGGCGCCACGACCAGGCCCGCAGCGTCGATCACCTGACGTGCCGTGGCGTTGGGCAACCGGCCGACGTCAACTATGCGCCCATCCTTGACTGCCACCGAGCCCTCGAACCACGGGCTGCCGCTGCCATCGACGATGTGACCTCCAACGATCAGCAGATCGTACTGCGGTGTGTCAGCTCGATGCTGGACCGTGAATGCCAAGGCAATCAGCGTGAGCAGACAGACTCCAAAGGTGCGCGCGAACTTTTCCTTCAAGTTGGGAAACACGGGGAACCTCCATTAAGAAAGACGGGAGGGCATTATATCCCTACGAACAGGCTCCCCAGCGACATTTGGCGCGGGCGACCGGGAAAGGTCTATACTGAATTGGGAGCTGAAGGGGGAAACATGGCTGAAGCTGAACCCGATTTGAAACTGGTGAGAATTCGAACCTATAGCGGTCCGACTGCCCGGCTCGACGCGGAGATGGCCAAACGCCTGCTTGAGGCGGAAGGAATTCCTTGCACTCTTCCCGGCGAGATTTCCGCTGAGGTCTTCCCCGTCTTCGATATCCCACTTTTGGTGTGCGAGGAGGATGCCGAACAAGCCGCGGCGATTCTGGAAAGCTATCTCCAGGCCCCCGGCCCCACTCTTGTTGAATAATCTAGTCGGGTGAGGATGAAGACGCGGTGTCCGGCGAAGCCGGTTGCGCGGGCCTCGAGCCCTTCGACTTCTTGAGCTTGCGTTCCAGCCGCGCGATCGCTTCGTGAACCTCTTTGGCTTCCTCGGCCTGTTTGGTGGACGGCAGCATTTCGAGGTATTTGCGGTAACTCTCCAGGGCTCTCTCCTTCAATCCAATCTTGTCGTAAACCTTCCCCAGACCCAGGTAGCCCAGAGCGTAATAGGGGTCGACCTTGACGGCTTCTTTGTACCGGCTGAGCGCGGCCCGGTACTTCTTCCTCCTCAGGTAGAAGTCGCCCACTTCCACCGACTTCCAAGCCGGCGGAGGCACGTAGGGCTGCGCTTCAGGTTCGGAATCTTTCCAGACTTCGTCATCTTGCGCGAGCCCCGCAGGCGCGGCAAAGCCGGTCCAAATCACGAAAATCGCGACGATGGTCCACGCCAGCCGCATCAATGCGATTCTGCCCATGCTTCGAGCGTGTGTCAACTCGCGGAGCTCCCTTTCAATGGGTTGGATGCAATTAGCGAAGATATGCACCCTTCCGAAATGAATAAAGACCAGGCCGCGCCGGGCCGATTCCGCGAGCGCTTCAAAAAGCCCTGGCCGTGGGCGATAATGAAAATAGCGGGAGTCTGGTGTGAATCGAGCGCTGAAGGAGAAAGCGGAGGACCTGCCGGCCCAGCCCGGGGTCTACATCTTCAAGGATGACGCGGGCCGTCCCATTTATGTTGGCAAGGCCAAATCGCTGTGCCACCGCGTTCGCTCGTACTTTCAGGAGGCGCGCCCGGCCGACGAGAAACGCGACCTCATGCTGGAGTCCGCCTGTGACCTCGAGACGATCCTGGTGGACAACGAGAAGGAGTCGCTGGCGCTCGAGAACAATCTCATCAAGCGGTTCAAACCTCGCTACAACGTTCTTCTCCGCGACGACAAGTCCTATCCTCATATCAAACTGACGCTCGGCGAACGCTTTCCGCGTGTGTACGTTACGCGGCGGCTGAAGAAGGACGGTTCGGTTTACTTCGGCCCGTATTTCCCGGCCAATCTCGCCTACCGAATCGTCGACCTGATTCACCGCCGCTTTCTCGTCCCCTCGTGCAATGTCGACCTCAACCGCTACCACCCGCGTCCCTGCCTGCAGTTCTACATCAAGCGTTGCTTGGGCCCCTGCGTGGAAGGCCTGACCACAAGAGAGAGATACGCGGAGGCCGTGCGCGACGTGAAGTGGCTGCTGGAGGGCCGGGAAAGCGATCTGGTGCGCGACCTCCACGCGCGCATGATGACGGCTTCCAGCGGCGAGCACTACGAAGAGGCGGCGCGATATCGGGACCTTATCGGCACCGTCGAGCAACTGCGCGAGCGGCAGAAAATGGCCACCTCCCAGGGCGAGGACGTGGATGTCTTTGGCTTCCACCAGGAAGGATCGCTGGTTGCCGTCAACCTCTTTCACCTGCGCGGGGGCCGCGTCGTTGACCGGCGGGAATTCTTCTGGGGAGACCAGGAGGATTTCAGGGCGCGGGAATTCTTCGCCACGCTTGCCGCGCAGATTTACCTCGACCAGCAATATCTGCCTTCCGAGATCTTTGCCCCGGTGGATTTTGATGACCGCCAAGTCCTCGAGGAACTCCTTTCCGAAAGGAGGGGGCGGCTGGTGAAGATTCTGGTTCCCCAGGCGGGCCGCAAACGCGCTTTGGTGGAGTTGGTGGCGAGGAACGCCCGCCATTCGTTCGAGCGCCGCTTCCGCATCATGAAGCCCCAGGCGCGCGAAATGCTCGAGAATCTCGCCGAAGCTCTTGACCTTCCCCGACCGCCCAAACGCATTGAAGCGTTCGATGTGTCGCACATCCAGGGAACCGATATCGTGGCCGCGCTCGTGGTCTGGGAAGACGGCCGGATGAAGAAATCCGACTACCGCAAGTTCATCATCAAAACCGTTCCTCAGAACGATGACTTCGCCAGCATGAGGGAAGTGGTCTCGCGCCGCTACCGGCGTCTGCGCGATGAGAAGAAGGCCCTGCCTGACCTGGTGCTGATAGACGGCGGCGTCGGGCAGCTCCATGCCGCAGCTCAGGCGCTCGAGGAACTCGAGATCATCAACCAGCCGCTGGCCAGCATCGCCAAGCGGGAGGAAATCCTCTACGTCCACGGGCGCGAGGGCGATCCCGTCGCCCTCGACCATCACTCACCTATGCTGCACCTCATCCAACAGATCCGCGACGAAGCGCACCGGTTCGCGGTGACTTTCCATCGCGCCCGGCGCTCCAAGCGGGAGCTGACCACGGACTTGTTGGCTATTCCGGGAGTGGGGGAAAAAACCGCCAGGAAACTACTGGGTCACTTTGGCAGCCTGAGTGCTCTCCGGTCGCTCTCGATCGAGGAGTTGAGCCAAGTCGTTAATCCGGCCCAAGCCCGGAGGATACTGGAGGGACTCGCCGAGAAGTAATCCGCACCAAGTCTAGTTATATACCGTCCAGCCGGTCTACTAATAATCTATAGCGTTTTTATTGACTTTCCGCTTGCCTTCGGACGGGCCGTGTTGTATTCTAAGCTACAGAAGGAGGAGT
>DATKYV010000196.1:0-8584 GCA_035528275.1 Terriglobia bacterium
CTTTGTGGTGGACATCACCGCGCAGTTCGAGAGAAAGCTCAAGGCGGTTCTCGCCTACTCTTCGCAATTCTCGCCGCGCCAGGACATGCAGAACCTCTTCCCTGCTCGCGCCGACCTGCGCGAGCGCCTGGCCTCGCTGGCGCGGCATTTTGGATTAATGATTGGCGTGCGTTACGGCGAGCCGTTCGTCACTCGCGAAGTCGCCCGGGTGGATGACATCGTCGAGATGCCGGTACGGTCGATTTGAGACGCCACCGACAACACGACTTCAGGGGATGCGCGCGGCGAGGGTTCTGGCCAATGCGGGGCCGTCTTCGTCATCGGAAAGGTTGGCGAAGCCGCCAATGAAACGCCCTTTGCGGAAGAAGCAAATCCCACCAAGGTATTTATCCGTCGCCTTAAAGGCCTCGTCGGCGACCTGCGCTGCCCTCGTCGGGTCAAATCGCTTGCGAAGCTTTCCCATCACCGCCGCCGCGGACCCGGCGGAGTCTTCTTGCACCACGAAGGCCTTCCCATATTCGTATTGCGCCGCGTAGCCGCGTCTGAGCGCGCTTAGCCCCAGGACGCTTTCGGGAATCAGGCGCACCGATACGAGCTTCTCGGCGGGAAACCAGGAGAGCGCTTCGGGCGGATCGGTGCGGCCGGCGATACGCTTCTCGATTTCCGCCACGAACGCCCGCAGGGCGGGAGTGTGGTCCTTGTCGGGATTGGCCGCCAGCTCGACGTAGAACTTGTCCTTGGCGAAGACAGCGCGGCGCGGCTGCACCTGGCCGCCCATGCCGATCTTCTCCACCGGCCGCGCGGGATCCAGGTTGGAGGTGAAAATCCCGTAGGCCGATTCGGCGTCGGTCATCTCGGAAACGTCGATCAGAATCGAATCTCCGCCCGACGCGCAAGTCACCCCCCGCATGCGGACGAAGCCGTAGATCAAGTATCCCTCGGCGTTGCCGTCCATGTATTCGAAGAGATCGTCGGCTTCGTAGGTGCGCGCCGCTCCCTGCTGTTCCCAACCGGGAACCAAGCTGCAGTTGGGAATATCCGCTGCCGACGCCGCCATAGCGCCCGCCAGCGCGGCAGCCGCCAGCATCAGGGCTTTCACGCGAAGAGCTCCTGGGCGCGATGGACACGGCTGGCAACCTGGACTCCGTACGGGCAGGTCACCGTGCAACTCTCGCACTCACTGCACCGGGCCGCGGCCATTTCGGCGGGCAGTTCCTGGAATTTCTCGCGCCCCAGCGCGAACTGGCCGTAGCCGTCGGCGTAGCTGAGATAACGAAGGATCGCCGCCACCGGCAACCCGCGGGCGCACGTCCCCTCGCACTTGCCGCACATCCGGCAGTAGAGAGGTTTGAGGAATTCCATCTGCTTCGCCAGCACGCCTTCATCGGCCGGCTTGAAGGGCTCGGACATCGCCCGGAAGTTTTCTTCGAGCTGGTCCATGTCGGTCATGCTGGGGATGGTCGTGTCGACGCGCGGATTCTTCAGGACCCACTTCAACATGGCGAGCATGGCGCCTTCACGCTTCAGCTTGGGATAGATTGGATCGTCCGGTTTCTTGCGGCGGAACCCGCCCGCCATCACTTTCATGGCAACCACGCCCAGACCGGCCTGGCTGGCCGTTTCGATGAGCGGGTCGAGCGTCTCACCCGTGGTGATGTTGTAAGGTGTCAGCACGACGTCCACGGCATGGTTCTTGGCCACCCACGGGTATACCCGCTGCGGTTCGTGGGTGCTCAACCCACTGAAGCGAATCTTGCCTTGCTGCTTGGCGATCCGTTGGGCTTCGAGCAGTCCATCGTTCACTTCCTCGGGGCGTTCCTTGCCGTGCAGGTACCAGATGTCGAGATAGTCGGTGCCAAGCTCGCGCAGGCTGGTCTCCAAATGTTCGAGCGCCGCTTGTTGGGTCTCGGCGTGCGTCTTCGTGGAAAGGTAGACCTCCTTGCGCTTGCGCTTCAGCGCCGCGCCCACCATCCGCTCGTTGTTGCCGCTTTGATAGCTGCGCGCCGTATCGAAATAATTGATTCCCATATCCGCCGCCCGCTCGATCACGCTGGCGTCGGAAGTGATCATGCAGCCGAATCCCACGCTGGTGAGCTTCAAGCCCGTCTTCCCCAGGGTCCGATACCGAAGTTCGAGCGCGGGAGACGGCGAACGCGAAACCGACTTGAGTTGCACCAGGCTTTGGCTCGCGGGAATGCCGGCCACGGGCAGCGCCAACCCCATGGCCAGAAAATCGCGTCGGGTAGGAAGGGTTTTCATAAGAAACTCCGAAAGATTTGGATTATCATCATAACTTGGGCACGGGAATGATAAACCGGGAGGAGGACTCATACCAGTGAATTTCTCACGAAGACATTTTATCCGCATGGGTGGGACTGCTTTACTGTTGCCCGCCGCGCTTTCAAAAGCTCAAGAGCCGGCCGGTTCAACGCCGCTCGGTTCTGTTCGCAAGAGTTCAGGGCGCTCCAAGGTTGCTCTGGTCCACGGCGACAATCGGCGCAAGAACGCCCACGACGCGCTGCTCGCCATCGACGACCTGATTCGCCCCCGGCTCGAGCGCAAGAAGTACGTGGTCATCAAGCCCAACAACGTCTCCACCGTGAACCCGCTCGCCGCGACCAACGCCGACGCGCTGCGCGGCATTCTCGATTACCTGGCGCCCCGCTTCAATGGCCCCGTGGTCATCGCCGAATCTTCGGCGGGCCAGACGATGGAAGGCTTTGAGAATTTCGGTTACACGCGCCTGCCCTCCGAGTTCCGTTCCCGCCGCGTCAGCCTGGTGGACCTGAACCAGGAGGCCCGCTACGAAACGATTCCGCTCATCGATTACGACCTCCACGTCGTGCCGGTGCGGCTGGCGGCGCGCTTGCTCGACCCCGACGCATTCGTCATCTGCTCGGCCATCCTCAAGACCCACAACACCGTGGTCGCCACCCTGTCCGTGAAGAACATGACCCTGGGCGCGCCGCTCCATCAGGCTCCCGGCGAGACGCCCAAGTGGAACGACAAGCGCAAGTACCACGCGGGCCTCCGCCAGACGCACTACAACATGCTGCTCACCGCGCAGAAGATGCAGCCCTACTGGGGCGCAACCTTGATCGATGGCTACGAAGGCATGGAGGGTAACGGTCCGGCCTCCGGCACCCCGGTGGCTTCGCGCCTCGCCATCGCTTCCACGGATTTCATCGCCGCCGACCGCGTGGCCGTGGAGACCATGGGCATCGACGCCGGTTGGCTGGGTTATCTGCGCTACTGCGACCAGGTGGGACTTGGTCAATACGATCTCGCCAAAATCGACGTCATCGGTGAAAAGATCGCCGCCGTGCGCAAGCCTTACCGCCTGCACAGCGATATCGATCGCCAGTTGCAGTGGATGGGCCCCATGCGCGATCTCCCACCCAAGCTGGGAGAGCTGCACCCTTACGGCGATGTAACGCTCGCCTGACCGCGGCTCGCCCCCCCGCGACTGCAACCCGACGCCCGCGCGCCATCGGCTGAATCCTCGAAAATCCCGGCGCGGACCACACCGTGGACTCGCTGGGTGAAGTCGCCTCGATGAGCCGGTCGGCGTTCGCCGAAAAATTCACCGCCGCCTTCGGACGCTCACCCATGAGCTTCGTCCACCACGTGCGCATGCAGCGCGCCGCTCAGTTGTTGCAGCAGCCCGCCCTCTCGATTGATGAGGTCGCCGACCGCGTCGGCTTCGCCAGCCGCAGCCACTTCTCGCGCGCCTTCAAGAAGCCTAGCGGCGTCTCGCCCGCCGAGTTCCGCCACGCCGCGGACCAAGCCAGCCCCGCCGCGGTTCACTGACGCACTGTTTTGGTTTGATGGTCGCCGTACGCTCCGTCGAGCCCTCCGTCACACGCGAAGTCGCCCAGGTGGATGACATCACGGCTCGAGACACCGCCCGCTATAGTCCCAGACACGCAGCTTTCACACAGACTCGCAGGCCCCTCCCCGTGGCCTCCCGCAGCCATTGCAATTCGTAGCACGATGTGCTAGCCTATCATCCTAGCTAACGACACGCAGTCCGGGCGGCGCCCTGCCCCGCGAGCAGGCAATAGGGGTGGATGTCGGTTGGCGACGGAAGGGAGAAGTCGGGCGTGCACGCGAGCCATCGGCGGTTATCCCTCAATGCTCAGCGCTCGCAAGCGGGCGCAGTTCGGGACCGAGAGAGACCAGGTTTGCTATTGCGGAGGTTTGAGGGGTCGGAAAAGGGATGTTGAAATGAAAAAACGAAGCCACCAAGTTATTGAAAATAAAGGGTCGGGCTTGGGTTCGTTTGCTAAAACGAACCCCAAACGAAGCCATTTCTTGGGCGAACGAACCCAAATTCAGGGACTGGGGACTGCGGACTCGGGATTGAAATAAGGAGATCACATTGCGTTCGACACGCGCTGGGCGCTTCCAAGGCTGAGCGTCCAAAACACGAAAACAAAGCCGCTATGTTTATGAAAACACAGGAACGGTTTGGAAAAAACGTGTTACTGGGACGCAGCGCGCAAGCGGTTTTTCCAGCGGTTGTGGATGAACCAGACGGCGCCGATGGCGATGAAAATCCCCAGAACGGTGTCGAAGCGGTGGAAGTACTGGCGAAGGTCGGTCCAGCGCTCGCCCAGCTTGAGCCCGGCGTAGGCAAGCACCCAGCACCAGGGCAGCGACCCGAGAAACGTGTAGATGTGGAAGCGCGCCACGTTCATGCGCGCGATGCCGGCGGGCAGGGCGATAAACGTGCGGATCACGGGCAACAGTCGGGCGATGAACACCGCCCAGTCGCCGTAGCGGGCGAAGAAGCGGTCCGCCATTTCGAGGTCGTGCCGGGTGATGAGCACGTAGCGGCCGTAGCGCTCGACCAGTGGCCGCCCGCCCCAGGAACCGACGTAGTAGGCCACCAGCGACCCCAGGTTGCAGCCCAGCGCGCCCGCCACCGCCACCCAGTGAAGCTTGAAGCGCCCCACCGAAACCAGGTAGCCGGAGAACGGCATGATGACTTCCGAGGGCAGCGGGATGCAGGCCGACTCAATCCCCATCAGCAGCACGATGCCCCAATAGCCGGTCGCCGAGATCACGGCGATGATGAAGCGGGCCAGGAATTCGAGAACGGCTGCAATCATGAAGACGATGCCAGTGAAAGGGTTTGCGGACTTACGGGCGTAAGGCCGGGCCAGTCGACCACGCGTGCCCCGGCCTTGCCAGGGTCCTAGTGCCGTTCCAACCTAATGTGTCCGTCAGCTGACGGACATCGCAAGGTCTTCGGTCCGCCGGTTGGCGGATTGTGGTTACTCCTCACCGCATTAGGCCGAAAAAGTTGGAACGGCACTAGAAACTCTCCGATTCCTGGGTAAAGCTGAAGCCGGAGAGCGCGACGCCGTCGGCGGATTTCTCCACCTTGACGCGGCGGACGTCCGAGTCCGCTCCGCCCACCTTGCGAAGCATGGCGTAGGACGAAAAGGCCTCGGAGTAAATCTTGGTGATGAGCCAGGTATCGCCGGTCTCGTTCAACCGCCAAAGCTGGCCCAATTGCATGGATGGAACGGCCACAGGTTCACGCTCCCCGATTCAGAATTGCCCATGATCGCTTGCAACCGGCGTCACGCCCCAGCCCTCGTTGCAGGTGAAAAATGGTTGCCGATAATCTAGCTTTCTCTCTTCGGCGAGTCAATAGGGGTTGGCTGATACGACGGCGTCCTGCGGCCGGTGGCCTTCCCTCCCGCCGCCGAGGCGCGATGCTTCTCGGAAAGAACCTCCGCTCTTTATCGGCCGCCAGGAGGGACGATTCGCATCCGGATTGGGAAGGCGCCGGCACGAATACCCCCTTCCCCGGGGCAACTCCGGGCGTCCAACGGGCCTCAAATCAAGGGGGGAGGGCTGGGTGGCCCATATTCACTTATTGAGGAGAATTGACCGGCGTGGAAACCCCCGGCGCCGGAGAAAGATCTAGTATATAATGAGGGCAGAATCCGCAGCGGGAGCAAACCCATGAGAGCCTCAAAATCAATTGCCCTGGTTATGGCGACGGTTTTCTTCTGGTCCACGGTGCCGCTGTCGGCAGCCGCCAAGGACAAGAAGAAGGACGTGGAAGCCATCGGCGACCGCAATGTGGCCCACCGCAGCCTGATCTCTCAGGAGAAGGAAATCGCCATTGGAAAGCAATACTCCACGGAGATCGACCGTTCCGCCCGGCTGCTCAAAGACCCCGTCGTCAATGAGTACGTGAACCGCCTGGCGCAGAACGTGGCGCGGAACTCGGACCTGACGATTCCGCTTACCGTCAAGGTGATCGATTCCCCCGAGCTGAACGCTTTCGCCCTGCCCGGCGGCTTCCTCTACGTGAACAGCGGATTGCTGATGGCTGCCGACGAGGAAGCCCAACTGGCCGGGGTCATCGCGCACGAAATCGCACACGTGGCGGCGCGGCACTGGGCCTCGCAGATGACCAAGGCGTCGATCCTTCGTTACGCCATGCTCCCGCTCATCTTCATTCCCATGTCCGCGGCGGTCTACTACGGCGTCATGGGCGCTTACATGAACGGCGTGCCGCTCGCCTTCTTGAAGTTCAGCCGCGGCGCGGAAGCGGAAGCCGACCTGCTGGGATTGCAGTACATGTACAAGTCGGGGTATGACCCGAGCGCCTATGTGACGTTCTTCTCCAAGATCATCGATCAGGAGCGGCGCAGCCCCGGCAGCGTGCCCTCCATCTTCCGTAACCACCCGCCCACGGCGGAGCGCATCCTGGGTTCCGAGGAAGCGATCAAGGAGATTCTGCCCAAGCGCGAGCAGTACCTGGTTTCGACTTCCGAATTCGAGGACGTCAAGGCCCGCCTGCAATCGGTCATCAAGACCCGGCGGCAGAGTGACAAACAAGAAGGGCCGACACTCCGCAAGCGCGATAATTCCGATCGGACGGATACAGGAGTGGAATCAACGGGTGAACCCGGCAAGGATAGCGGCGAGGACAAGCCGCCCGTCCTGAAGCGACGGGATTAGCCTGCCGCAGCTCAATCAAGCACACATCGGGCAGTCCGTCAGCTGACGGGCTGCCTTCTTTTTTTCTCCGAGCGCCACCCGAACGGAACGCTGCGGCGCCGGCTTCACGCACTGCGGCTGAAGAGACTCTCGGGGGAATGGCATCTGCGGGTCAGGCCCGGGCTTGCGTGGTGGGAGCAATCCCCAGCTTGCGAAGCTCCTCCGCGTAGTATTTTCGGAAGAGGATTTCCCACTCCGCGCCGCCCTCGGGGATCGTTCTCTTCTGCGAGCTGATTTTCTGGCGCACGGCGGCGTCAATCTTCTCTTCTTCGAGCAGCAGGTCGTTCAAGGTCTTCACCACTTCCTGGCGAATGGTGTTGAGCTCCTCGAAGATCTCCATCTCATCGAGCGCCTCGACGGCGGCCATGATGCGGTGCGAAAGCTGGATGACTTTTTCCCGAGTCAGCTTCATCGGACTCCCGGCCGGTGCGCCTGGCAGGGTGCTGAAAAACCGGTTTCTGTCATGCTGATCCCGCTCTGCGGGAGAAGCATCTCGGGCGCGTGATGAAAAGGCAGCTCATAGATCCTTCGCTTCGCTCAGGATGACACCCTCTCGGCCCTTTATCTCCACCCTGTTAGAGGATGACCTTGCGTTCCCGCACCAGCTGCTTCTTGACTTTCTTGAACATCTCCTCATACGAGGCGCCCATCTCTTTCATCTCGCCGCTGTGGGCCTCGAGGACCTTCCTCACTTCTTCGTTGATACGGTCTTCGACCGTCAACTCGTCCAGCATCACCTGGGTGATGACCTCGGTCACGTATTCCGGCTGCTCGTATTGAATGAGGCCCGCGGCGGTGAGCCGCTTCAGGAGCTGCTTGGCCAAGTAGGCCACGTATTCACGGGAAAGCTGCATAACGCAAGGGGCGCCGTCCTTGACGCTCGAAGACTGCTAGTGTATATTCGTGGGTTTGGAAGTGTCAAGGTTGGCTTGCTGTGCGACCCTGCCCCGCACCGCAGGGCGCCATTGCGCTGGATGTGGGCCGGCCGGGGGCGGTTAGCTCAGCTGGTTAGAGCGTCTGCCTTACAAGCAGAAGGTCATCCGTTCGATCCGGATACCGCCCACCATTCGGATTGAGCCATTGGTCCATCGGGTCATTGAATCATTTAGGAACGGGTATTCCGATGGCCGCCGAGTTCATGCGGCCCACCCTTCGTATGGGAAGGCTCAATGGTACAATGATTCAATGGACCAATGACTGAATAGATTCGGGGACGTAGTTCAGCTGGTTAGAACGCATGCCTGTCACGCATGAGGTCGCGGGTTCGAGTCCCGTCGTCCCCGCCATTGCTCGTCAATGACGCAGGAAGTCCCCTCGGTCCAAGCCCTGCCCGTTTTGTCGAATTACGGAACCGATCTCATCAGATGATTCGTCGGCTAATTGGGTGGCGCGAGATGAACTCCGCTGGGGGGATTCTCGGGCCTAACCTGCGAACGGAGGAAGGCCGCAACCATTGTGCCATCCAACTGTGCCCCGATACGATCCCGGAGCCCGTGGACAGCTTCTTCCGATGAGCAACGTGCCTTGTAAGTGCGGACAGAGACCATCGTATCGTAGC
>DATKYV010000197.1:0-7951 GCA_035528275.1 Terriglobia bacterium
CAAGATCTATCGCATGGAGTTCAAATACACGCGCCAGCAGCTGGCGCAGGCGATGGTTGAGCTGGTGCGCGTCAACAAAGCGAAGCATTGCTACATTCGCCCCGTGGCTTTCCGAGGTTACGGTGAGGTCGGCGTGAATCCGCTCAATAATCCCATCGAGATTTACCTCCTGGCCTGGAAGTGGGGAAAGTATCTGGGCGAGGAAGCGCTGAAGCAGGGCGTGGACGTGTGCGTCTCCTCCTGGCACCGCATGGCGCCGAACACGCTGCCTCCCATGGCCAAGGCGGCCGCCAACTACATGAACGCGCAGTTGGTGAAGATGGAAGCCATCACCAACGGCTACGTGGAGGGGATCGCCCTCGACCCGGCGGGGCACGTCAGCGAAGGCAGCGGCGAAAACATTTTTGTGGTCCGCGACGGCAAGATGATGACCCCGCCGCTCGGCTCCTCGGTGCTTCCGGGTATCACCCGCGATTCGGTGATCACGCTGGCGCACGAACTCGGCGTCCCCGTCATCGAGCAGGTGATCGCGCGCGAAATGCTCTACATCGCCGACGAGGTTTTCTTCACCGGCACGGCGGCGGAGATCACTCCCATCCGCTCCATCGACCGCATCGTGGTCGGCAAGGGCCAGCCCGGGCCCGTCACCCGCAAGGTCCAGGAGCGCTTCCTGGGAATCGTCGCCGGGAAGGCCGAAGACAAGTACGGCTGGCTGACGCTCTGCAATCAGCCCGTGGCGGCGGGGCACTGAGGGGTCACCTTTCGCGGCGCCTTTCGCGCCATCTCCCTTTGACACTCCCGCTGGGGTGTGCTAGTTTTGCCCTCAAGTTGGGCAACCCTTTTTTCGAGAGGCCGAGATGACGATCGACGAACTGCTTCGGTCCGCCTGCGAGAGCAAAGCTTCGGACCTGCACCTGAAGGTGGGAAACTATCCCTACATCCGCGTGGACGGCGAGCTCCGCCCGCTGACGCAGTTTCCTCGCGTCTCCAGCGAGGACATGCTGAACATGGCCTTCAGCATCATGACCAACCGTCAGAAGCAGAAGTTCAAGGAGTCCACGGAGCTCGACATGGCGTACGGCGTGGCGGGCCTGGGCCGTTTCCGCGTCAACGTGTTCCAGCAACGCGGCAACGTGGGCATGGTGCTGCGCGTGATTCCCACCAAGATCCGCACTCTCGACGAGCTCTACATGCCCAAGGTCATCGACAAGGTCTGCGAAGAGCGCCGCGGCATGGTGCTGGTGACCGGGACCACCGGCAGCGGCAAGTCAACGACTCTGGCGGCGATGATCGACCGTGTCAACTCATCGCGCACTGACCACGTCATCACCATTGAGGACCCCATCGAATTCCTGCACCGCGACAAGAAGGGCTTCGTGAACCAGCGCGAGGTGGAGGTCGATACGCCGAGTTTTGCCTCCGCGCTACGCGCCGCCCTCCGCCAGGACCCCGACGTCATTCTGGTGGGCGAAATGCGCGACCACGAAACCATCGGCACGGCGCTGCTAGCGGCCGAGACCGGCCACAT
This sequence comes from Terriglobia bacterium, assembly GCA_035528275.1. GTDB lineage: Bacteria > Acidobacteriota > Terriglobia > UBA7540 > UBA7540 > DATKYV01. Next base: position 1,529 of record DATKYV010000197.1, read on the forward strand.
GGTCTTCTCCACTCTGCACACCTTGGACGCAACGGAAACCATTCAGCGCATCATCGCCGTCTTCCCGCCGCCCGAGCAGAAACAGATTCGCCTGCAACTGGCGACGACGCTGAAGTCCATCATCTCCCAGCGGCTGGTGCGGAAATCGGACGGCATCGGGCGCGTTCCCGCCGTGGAAGTGCTCATCGCCACCGAGTACATCCGGGATTGCATCATCAATCCCGAGAAGACCCGCCTGATCCGCGACGCCATCGCCGCCGGAGTCTCTCAGTACGGGATGCAGACCTTCGACCAGTCGCTCTACGACCTCTATTCCCAAGGGCTGATTACCCTGGAGGAAGCGCTGGTTCGGGCGTCGAACCCCGACGAGTTCAAGCTCCGTATCGCCGGCATCCGCTCGACCGCGGACTCGGCACGCGAGGAAATGGAGCGCTCCAGCCAGGTGGACCGCTTTGCCAACCGGTAAGAAGGCTCCCCGGGACCCTTATTCCACCGCGTTGCGCATGCTCGCCCGGCGAGCCTACTCCGTGGCCGAGTTGCGCCGCGCCCTGGAGCGCAAGTTCGGGGCCGACCCGGCAATCCCCCAGGCCATCGCCCGCCTGCGCGAGCTCGGTTATCTCGACGACAAGAAGTTCGCCGAACACTACGCCTCATCGCTCGCCCGCAACCGGGCCTTCGGGCGGTTCCGCGTTCGCCGGGAACTGAAGGCCAAGCTCGTCAACTACAAATTCATCGAGCCGGCCATCGAGCAGGCTTATGAAGAGACGGACGAAAGCCGGCTGCTCGAACAGGCCCTCGCCAAGAAGATCCGGACGCTCCGCCGCCCCGTCACCCGCGCCAGACTCGCGTCCCTCTGCCAGAGCTTGTTGCGCCAGGGATTCAGGTCCGGTGATATTATGAAAGCGGTGTTCGCGCGGCCGGAGCTCAAGCCGAATGCCGAGGGAGTGGAACTGGAAGATCTTGATTGAGGGCGTGACTGTCCGTTGTCCGTCGTCAGTTAAGTGTTGTTACTGACAACTGACCACTAACAACTGACGACTGACGCTTTTATGACCTCTAGCGAAATCCGAAAACGCTTCTTGGATTTCTTTGCCGCGCGCGGCCACCGCGTGGTTCGCTCCTCCTCGCTCGTCCCGGCGAACGACCCGACGCTGCTCTTCACCAACGCCGGAATGAATCAGTTCAAGGACGTCTTCCTGGGGCGGGAGAAGTCCCCCTATGGCGGACGCGCCTGCTCGTCGCAGAAGTGTGTGCGCGCCGGCGGCAAACACAACGACCTCGAACAGGTTGGCCGGACCAGCCGCCATCATACCTTCTTCGAGATGCTCGGCAACTTTTCCTTCGGCGACTACTTCAAGAAGGAAGCCATTCCCTGGGGCTGGGAGTTGGTCACCAAGGATTTCGCCATTCCGCCGTCAGAACTTTACGTCACGGTTTTCCGCGAAGACGACGAGGCCGAGGAAATCTGGGCGCGCGACGTCGGCGTCGCGCGCGACCGCATCTTCCGCCGCGATGAGGCAGACAACTTTTGGGCCATGGGCGATACCGGCCCGTGTGGGCCTTGCTCCGAGATTCACTATGACCTCGGCCCGGCGGCGAGCGATCTTGGGCACAAGGACTGCAAATTCCCCTGCGACTGCGGGCGCTACGTGGAGCTCTGGAACTTGGTCTTCATGCAGTTCAACCGCGACGAGCAGGGGAACATGACCCCCCTGCCCCGCCCTTCCATCGATACCGGCGCGGGACTCGAGCGCTTCGCCACCGTGCTGCAAGGCAAGATTTCCAATTTCGATACGGACCTTTTCCATCCTTTGATTGAGGAGGCCGCAAGCCTCGCCAATGCAGAATATGGTGTCAGTCACGATACGGACGTTTCGCTGCGCATCATCGCCGACCACAGCCGCGCTGCGGCGTTTCTGATTTCCGACGGCGTTCTGCCCTCCAACGAAAAGCGTGGATCGGTGCTTCGCCGCATCATGACTCGTGCTTCGTACCACGGTCAGACGCTGGGATTGAACGAGCCCTTCATCTTCAAACTGGCCGGTCAGGTCATCAGCCAGATGAAAGGCGCTTACCCCGAACTCGTCGAGACCGAACACCACGTCGCTAAAGCGATCAAGATCGAAGAGGAGCGCTACGCGCGCACGACTGGAAAGGGCTCTGAGCAACTTGCGCGGATGATGCATGCGGCCGAGGCACGCCTCGCGGGGGACGCAAGGGTTCGAGCTACGGCAACGGTAATCCCACGTCAGCTTTCGGGCAAAGACCTTTTCAAGTTACACGATACCTACGGCCTTCCTCCCGACTTCGTGGAGGACATTCTCCGAAGCAGGGGGAATTCGGTCGATCGCGCGGGCTACGAAGCGGAGATGGAAAAGCAGCGCGAGCGGGCGCGCGCCAGTTGGAAGGCGGCGGAGAAGAAAGTCGCGCAGCCAATTTACCGCGAACTCGGCGAGAAGCAGAAGACGGTTTTTGACGGGTACGCGGAGACCATCTCGGAGGACTGCCGCGTGCTGGCGCTTGTTTCTAAGGGAAAATCGCTGAACGAGGCCAAACCCGGAACGGAAGTTGAGGTGGTCCTCGACCACACGCCTTTCTATGCCGAAGCAGGCGGGCAGGTCGGTGACGCCGGACACCTTCTCGCGCTCGACTCCAGGCAAGAAGTTGCTCACGTCGAGGACACGCACTATCCCGTCAGCGGACTGATCGTTCACAGAGCCAAGGTGCGCGACGAAGGACTCCGGGTTGGAGACATCGTGACAGCGGTCGTAGACGCCGAGCGGCGCGCCGCAACGCGGCGCAACCACACCGCGACGCACTTGCTGCACGCCGCGTTGCGGCGGACGCTGGGGATGCACGTGAAGCAGGCCGGGTCCTTGGTCGCCCCGGACCGGCTGCGCTTTGACTTCACGCACTACGCGGCGCTCGACGAGCAAGACCTGCTCGACATCGAAGACCTAGTGAACGAGCACGTTCTGGCGAATGAGCAGGTCATTACAAATGTCATGGACCTTGATTCCGCAGTCAACTCGGGCGCCATGGCGTTGTTTGGAGAGAAGTACGGCGACCGGGTCCGCGTGGTCTTGATTGAGGAGGGCAGTTTTTCCAAGGAGCTTTGCGGCGGCACGCACGTGCGGCGGACCGGAGATATCGGGCTCTTCAAAGTGGTCAGCGAGGGCAGTGTGGCCGCGGGAACGCGGAGGATTGAAGCGCTGACCGGCGAAGGCGTGCTGAAGCAATTGCGCGAGGCCAGCGGGACGCTGGCGCTACTTTCCCAGGCCCTCCGCGCCAAACCCGATGAGCTTCTTCAGGCTGCGGAAAGACTCGCCGAGTCCGAGAAGAAACTGCGCAAGCAGCTCGAATCGCAGCAGATGAAGCGCGCGGCTTCGCAGGCTGGAGACCTGATCGATAAGGCGAAAGATGTGAAAGGCGTGCGCGTGATTTCCGAGCGCGTTGACGTCCCCGACCGCGCCGCCATGCGGCAGATGGTGGATAGCCTCCGGCCCAAACTCGGCTCGGGGGTGATTGTGCTTGGCAGCGAGGCGAATGGGAATGTGGCCCTGGTCGCCGCGGTCTCCAAGGATCTCACGTCCAAACTCGACGCCAGCAAGATCGTCAAAGCGGCGGCGGCCATCGTTGAGGGCTCGGGCGGCGGCCGCAAGGACCTGGCGGAAGCCGGCGGCAAGAATCCTGAGAAGCTGGACGAGTCCCTACAGGCTGTACCTGAGATCGTTGAGAAGATGCTGTAGGGTCGCCCGTCAACTGACGGTCGTTATTCGCAAAGACCGCCGGTACACACCGCACCTTTCCCCTTATAATGACGGGCTGTACTCGATTAGAGAAATTGGTCTTTGGGAGGAACTGTACTCATGCACAAGTTGGTTCTGCTCCGCCACGGCGAGAGCAGTTGGAACAAAGAGAATCTCTTCACGGGTTGGACTGACGTAGACCTCAGCGAAAAAGGAGTTGAGGAGGCGCACGAAGCGGGTCGAGTGTTGCTCAAGGAAGGCTATACGTTCGACGTCGCCTACACTTCGGTCCTGAAGCGCGCCATCCGTACGCTCTGGATTGTCATGGACGAGATGGACCTGATGTGGATCCCCGTCCACCGACACTGGCGGCTAAACGAGAGGCATTACGGGGCGCTGCAGGGATTGAACAAAGCGCAAACGGCGCAGAAGTACGGCTCAGACCAGGTTTTGATTTGGCGGCGCAGCTACGACATTCCCCCGCCGGCACTTTCACCGGATGACGAGCGCTCACCCGCCAAGGACCCTCGTTACGCACACCTCAAACCCGAAGAGATCCCACTCTGTGAATGCCTCAAGGACACGATCGAAAGGACCCTTCCCTATTGGCATGAAACCATCGCGCCCGCGGTGAAGGCCGGAAAGCGCGTCCTGGTCTGCGCCCATGGCAACAGTCTTCGCGGACTGGTGAAGTACCTGGACAACATCTCCGAGCAGGAAATTGTCGGCCTGAACATTCCGACGGGCATTCCCCTGGTGTACGAACTCGACGACAATCTGAAACCGCTACGCCACCATTACCTCGGCGATCCGGAGGCAGCGAAACGCGCCGCCCAGGCCGTCGCCGATCAAGCGAAGAAGTCCTGACACCTCAATAGGCCCGGACGCGCGCTATGAATTGGGTCGCAGCCGGCTGCGAGTCTTGAGCGGATCAAATCAGGGTGTGGGCGCGGTCAGCTCTGGGATGTGGAGGCCGCCCGCCCTTCAGCTCGCAACAAGTTGTTTGCTCCCGCCAAGATAGAATGCTATAATCGCCGGAGTTTTGGGGGACCCGGCCAGGCAAGCATCTGGCAGGGTTGGAAGTGCGCCAGTCTTGTTCCACAGGTTCGGGGCAACCCATAGGGTTTGTCCTGTGGGGAACAACGACACAAGGCAAGGGAGAGGGGAGGAGTTCTTTTGTCGCCTGGGCGACTCGGAGCTCGATGCGATACTGCCTCAAGACAGACCTCGTCACCCTTACCTTCGGGATAGCATTCTGCTGGATGCTCCTCGTGGCGCGGCCGGTGTGTGCGGACCAGATCGTCGTCCTTCTGGACGAGCACGGGCACAAGGTCTACATCAACACCGGCGACTCGGCTACCCAAGACCGCAGCTCCCATAGTTTCTCCTCCTCTACACTTCCCCCGGCTGAAATCAGCCGTCTTGTCGAGCAGACCGCAGTACGCCACGACGTCGACCCCGAACTGGTGCACGCCATCATTCAGGTGGAATCGGATTACGATCCCGGCGCGATCTCAAACAAAGGCGCGATGGGATTGATGCAGTTGATTCCGGCCACGGCGCAGCGGTTCGGGGTGCAGAACCCTCTCGATCCGAAGCAGAACATCGAAGGCGGGGTGACTTATCTGAGGCATCTCCTGGATTTGTTTCAGGGTGACCTTGATCTGTCGCTGGCGGCCTACAATGCGGGTGAAAACTCCGTCCTGCGACGGGGTGGAATCCCGTCATTCACCGAGACGCGTAACTACATCCGGAAGGTGACGAATATTTACGCTCCCGGTTCAAACGGACAGGACGGCAAAGTCGCGGGGCGGCCCGTCAAAGCCCCCATCTATCGCTTCGTCGACGCTCAGGGCGTCGTGCACTTCACGAATGGAGATGAATTTTAGCCCGTTCGCAATGCCTTTCGCCGGTCGGCGGAGTCCGGTAGACCTCAAGTATCTAAATGCCGACACGGGAAAGGGAATAGTCTACGTTGACCCTTAGACCATCCCGAAGCTGGTTCGCCCTCCTGCTTGCCGGTCTGCTGGCATTTCCGTTGGTCTGTTTTCCCGGGACCCCGGCTTCCAAGCGCTCGCGGGCCATCGCGGCTTACGAGCGAGCCACGAAAATGCGGGCCACTCTCGCTTCCCGCCCGGCGGACACGCGCCTGAAGGCCGAGTACGAAAAGGTGATCCAGGTCTTCCGGTCAGTCCACTGGGCCGATCCCGCGTATCAGAAGACGCCGCTCGCCCTGGAGGCCGTCGGTGAGCTCTACGCGGAGATGGGGCGTCGATTCTCCAACGATTACTACTTCCGGGCGGCCATCAAAGCCTACGAGTATCTGATGGCCGAATACCCGCGCTCCAGCATGGCGCGGGACGCGCATTTGGCGATTGGGGAAATCTACCTTGCCGACCTCAAAGACGAGGCGGAGGCGCGCAAGACCTTTGAAGAGTACCTCGACAAGCACCCGCGGTCCGACAAGACCTCCGAGGCCCGCGCCCGGCTGAAACAAATCGAGCAGCTCGCCGCGGAGCGCGAAGCCCGGCGCGCCAGGTCCGCGGCGAATCGCCCGGTGGGATCACTCCCTCAAGTGACGGGCATTCGCCATTGGGTGGGACCCAATTACACGCGCATCGTGATCAACGTGGAAGGCGAAGTGAAGTTTGACACGCTTCGCCTCCCCAATCCC
>DATKYV010000198.1:0-22853 GCA_035528275.1 Terriglobia bacterium
TCCCGAAAAACGCCCCACGCAGCTCCGCCGCGCTTTCCCCTATGAAATTCCGGAATGATGCTCCGGCGCTCTTTACGTTGCGGCGGCGGCTTTTCCGCTTGTCAGGCTGAGCAATAAATCCGAAAATAGCGCCCGCATGGCTCCACTCCGCCTCTATTGGACATTCGCCCGCCCCTTCACTTTGATTCCCCCCATGATCGGCATTTTTTCCGGGTCGCTCATCGGATATGGCGCGTCGCACGCGCACTTCCCGGTTTTGAAAGTGGGCTTGGCGGTGCTGGCCGCCGCGGTCTTGAACGCGGCTTCGAACGGATTGAACCAGGTGTGCGACCTGGAAAACGATCGCATCAACAAGCCGCATCGTCCGCTGCCCGCGGGAAAGATGACGCTGCGCCAGGCGTGGACCTTCATCGTTTTGGCTTATCTTGCCGCGCTGGCGATGGTGGCGGTGGTTAATGTGGAGACCTTCGCTATCTACCTCACTGCGGCCCTGGCGACGATTGCTTACTCGGCGCCGCCCGTCCGGCTGAAGCGGCATCCCGCGGGTTCGAACCTCATCATCGCGCTGATTCGCGGCGAGCTTCTCAAGGTGGCGGGCTGGGCGGCGGTGGCGACGGTGCTTCACTCGCTGGAGCCCTGGTACATCGGCTTCATCTACTTCGTCTTTCTGTCGGGCGCGACCACCACCAAGGATTTTGCCGACATCGAGGGCGACCGCGCCGCGGGCTGCATCACGCTGCCTGTCCGCTACGGCGCCACGTGGAGCGCGCGCGCCATCAGCCCGGCGTTCATCGTGCCCTGGTTGCTGCTGCCCCTCGGCCTGCGGCTGAAGATTCTGACCGGAAACCCGTGGGCTATAATCGCCCTCTGTGTGATTATGCTGGCCTGGGGCTCATACGTGATTTACCTGATGAACAAAGACCCTTACCGCCTGGTCACCGAGGGCGAGAACCATCCTTCCTGGCACCACATGTACTGGATGATGATGATTGGCCACCTGGGATTGGCGGGAGCCTATTTGATCAGATTGAGCCATTGATTCATTGGGCCATTGAAACATTGAACCGCGTGAGAGCTTGGCTCCCCGGCCGGACGGCCTAGTCGCCTCAATGGATCAATGATCCAATGGATCAATGAATCAATAAGCTGATGATTTTACTGACGGGTTCGACAGGTTATCTCGGCTCGCAGATCGCGCAGGAGCTCATCCGCCGCCGGATGCCGTTCCGTGTGCTGGTCCGCGACGCCACGCGGCTGGGTTTCGCGCCGGAAGAAGTCGGCTGCGAAGTTGTGGTGGGTGACATGCGGGACGCCGCGGCGCTGCGGAAGGCGGTCGAGGGCGCGAAATCGGTCATCCACACGGCGGCGCTCGTAAAAATGTACGTTCGGGGCCGGCGCGACTTCTGGCGAGTCAACGTGCAAGGTTTGCAGAATCTCCTGCAAGCCGCGGCCGACGCGGGTGTGGAGAGGGTGGTTTACACATCCTCCTTCATTGCCCTGGGGCCTTCGGCGGACGTGAATGCCGGGGAAGGGCTGCGCAATCGCGGGCCCTATTCGAACGAATACGAAGAGACCAAGGCGCAAGCCCTCGCCTGGCTCCGCGACGAGGGATTTCGCCGCTACCCGGTCATGGCCATGATGCCCGGTGTCATCTATGGACCCGGTCCCGCGACCGAGGGAAATCTGGTGGGTGGGATGACTGGCCAGTATCTCGCCGGAAAGTTTCCTGGCTTGCTCGGCTCGGGTGAGCAGCGTTGGAGTTTCTCGTACAACGCGGACGTGGTCGCGGCTCACCTCTCGGCGCTCGAGAAGGGCACGCCCGGCGAGGAATACGTTCTCGCCGGTGATAACCGCTCACTGAACGATTTCTTCCGTGTGCTCGCGGAGATTTCCGGAGTTCGGCGCTCTGTCCGTCACCTGCCATTCGTGGCTGGGAAGATGGTTGGCGCCGTGGAACTGGCCCGCGCTGTGCTCTTCAACCATCGACCCGAGTTGACGCCAGGAGTGGTGGAAATCTTCAAGCACGACTGGGTCTACTCGAGCGCCAAAGCCGCGCGTGATCTCGGCTACCGCGTGACGCCGCTCGAAGAAGGCCTCAAGAAGACGCTCGAGGCCCGCCATGCCTGATCTTCCCGCCACCGCCGCCGCGCGACGGCCGCTCATCTCCTCGCGGAAGATCGTGCACATCTCGATGCTCAGTTTCGCCTTCTTGCTGCCCTTCCTTACCTGGATTCAGGCGGCCGGAGCGGCGGTCCTTGCGTTGCTGTTCAACCTTTTCATCCTTCCTCACATTGCCGTTGATCTCAAGAAGCGTGCCGGCGACGACGTAGCCGCGAATACTTGGACAGGGATCATTCTCTATCCGATTTCGGTTCTGACTTTGATTCTTTTCTACCGGAACAACATGCACATTGCGGCCGCGGCGTGGGCCATCATGGCACTGGGGGACGGCGCGGCGAGCGTCGCCGGTGAGGGCCTGCGCGGCCCCTTGCTTCCCTGGAACCGTGAAAAAACCTGGTCGGGATTCTGCGGGTTCGTCATCGCGGGCACGGTGGGAGCCTACGCGCTTTCGCGCTGGGTGAGCCCTTCGCTGCCGGTTGGCCGGGTCATGCTGATTTGCGCCGCGACGGCGCTGGTCGGGGCCGTGGTGGAGAGCGTCCCCATTCGCCTCGATGACAACGTCTCGGTGCCGTTGGTCTCGGGCGCGTTCATGTTCTGCATTTACTTCGTCGAGCGCTCGGCGCTCGACACCAACTTGCCGTTCTTGGGACGGCGAATCCTACTTGCCGTGGCCGTTAACGCGGTTTTTGCGATTCTTGCGCTGGGCCTGAAGATGATCACCCGGTCAGGTGCAGCAGTGGGATTCGTCCTCGGCGTGGCGATTTATCTGGGTTACGGCTACAAGAGCTTTTGCATCCTGCTCGGATTCTTTCTCCTCGGTTCGATTGCCACACGCCTGGGATATGCCGTTAAGGCCGCGCGAGGCGTCGCGGAGCGGCGGCGCGGCGCGCGCAGTTGGCGCGAGGCGCTGGCCAATTCCCTGGCCGGAGCGTCCTTCTCGATCCTGGTGATTACCACGCACCACGAGGCGGCGTTCTTGCTGGCGCTGGTGGCGGCGTTCGCTGAGGCCGCGGGAGACACGGTCTCGAGCGAAATCGGTCAGTGGCTTTCGGGGCGGGCTTATCTGATCACCACGTTCAAGCCGGTCCCCGCCGGCGTGGACGGAGGAATCTCGGCGGGAGGCACCGTGGCGGGTTTTGTCGCCTCGGCGCTTATCGTGGCGCTTGGCTACGGCTTGGGGCTTTGCGGCCCGTGGGGTCTGACGAGCGCCGCCATCGCGCTGGGGGCCGGGTTCGTGGGAAACTTGTTTGATAGTCTCCTCGGAGCTACCATCGAGCGACGCGGTCTGGTCACCAACAGCATTGTGAATCTTTCCGGTACCAGCTTCGCAGGCGGCCTGGCCCTGGTGGCTGCGCTCTATCTCCAGATGTGATTCTGTGCCGCCCTTCATAACCTTCGCCATTTTTCAACTGGCGCTGCGCTTGTGGTAGTGCGTCAAATTGCTGTAGCGGCGCTCTCTGAGCGCCGGAAGTCCTTGAGAACTAAGATTCGGCGGTCAGAGACCGCCGCTATCCGTCAGCTGACGGACCAAACTGGCCCACCACCGCGCTTGTCCTTCGGTTCAATTCACGCCCAAATAGTGCGATACTAAGCGGTCTCATGGGCTCGCTGATCGAGCTTTTTTGAAACTCCGCGGGGCAGGGCGCATCTCAATAACTCAGAGTTCCAGAAGGCTACGCGGGGGGAGGTGTTGAGTGGGGACGAATAATGCACCCGCCGGTCGCGACGCTGCCGGCCTCAGGCAAGGGTTGGTCGGCCTCGAAGAGGTGGTGCGCGCGAGATGAAAGGCATGGATTACCGCGTCACCGAATCTTCGGGCGAATCGTGTTGCGGGCCGGACGGTTGCTGCTAAAAGATTATCCGAGGGAATAACGATGATCGCGTTTGAAGAGAAGTTGGTGCAGATCGGCCGGTGGCCGCTTCAGGCCGCGGGGGTCGAGACGCTGCAAGTGAACGTCGGCAAGCTGTGCAATCAGACTTGCCGGCACTGCCACGTTGACGCTGGCCCGACACGGACCGAGATCATGACGCGGGAAACAGCCGAGCAGGTGGCCGACGTTCTACGCCGTCACGAAATCCCCAATGTGGACATTACCGGCGGCGCTCCCGAACTGAACTCCAACTTCGAGTATCTGGTCGAAGAGGCGCGAGCCCTGGACAGACACGTCATCGACCGCTGCAATCTGACGGTCTTCTACGTCGAGGGCAAACGTCACCTGCCGGAATTCCTGCGCAACCACCAGGTGGAAGTGATTGCTTCACTCCCCTGTTATCTGGAGAAGAACGTCGAAGCGCAGCGCGGCAAGGGCGTCTACACAAAGAGCATCGAAGCTCTGCAATGGCTGAACCGCTTGGGGTACGGCCACCCGGGAACGGGGTTGGTGCTCAATCTAATCTACAACCCGGTGGGGCCTTCTTTGCCGCCGCCCCAGCAGCAACTGGAGGACGCGTATCGCCAGCAACTCGGCGATCGGTTTGGAATTGTCTTCAACAGCCTCTACACGCTCACCAACATGCCCATCAGCCGATTCCTCGTGGACCTCACGCGGCACGGGAACTACGACCGCTACATGGAATTGCTGGTTGAGAAATTCAACCCTTTTACCGTGGAGGGGCTGATGTGCCGCTCCCTGGTAAGCGTGGGCTGGGACGGGACTCTCTACGATTGCGACTTCAACCAAATGCTGGATATGCCGCTAAACCACGGCTTGCCTGCCCATATCCGCGATTTTGACCGCTACCTCCTGGCGCGGCGGGAGATTCGCACCGCGGCGCATTGTTTCGGGTGCACGGCGGGCAGCGGGTCGAGTTGCAAGGGCGCGGTGGCCGGCGACAGAGCCACGACAGCGCAGGTGGTTTAGTCGGATTCACTCCCCAGACTGAAGTACCTCGATTCGGGGCTTCCGTTGTCGGACCATTTGTGCCTGCCCTTTTAGGGTAGTGGGCCAGTTTGAAAATTGTAGCGGCGGGTTAATCCCGCCAATTGGCGGCCTAAAGCCGCCTCTACGTCAAACTGGCCCACTACCCCTTTTAGAATCCCGTTTACAAGCCGTGAAGACGAAAGCTAGAATAGTGATTCGGTTTCCAGTCTTCCGCGAAGAATTCGCGCCATTCATCCGATGTCCCGAGTCCTGGCAATCTATCCGGGGTCGTTTGACCCGCTCACCAACGGTCACCTCGATCTGATCGGACGGGGCAGCCGCCTCTTCGACGATTTTGTCGTTGCAGTGTTGACGAACCTGGACAAGGAGCCGCTTTTCAGCGTCGAGGAGCGCGTGGCGATGTTGCGGCAAGTTACGGCGGAGTTCGAGAACGTGACCGTGGATACGTTCAGCGGATTGCTGGTGGATTATGCGAAGCGGAAGAAGGCCCAGGTCATCGTGCGCGGCATCCGGGCATTCTCGGATTACGAATACGAACTCCAGATGACCCTGATGAACCGCAAGCTCGAGCCCGAATTGGAGACCGTGTTCCTGATGCCGGCCGAATCGTACACCTACGTCAGCTCGCGGCTGGTCAAAGAGATTTTCCAGCACGGGGGATCGGTGAAGGGTCTGGTTCCGCCCGTGGTAGAAGAAAGACTCCGGCAAAAGGTTTTTCCAAAATAACCAGCGAGGTCAAATCCTATGCAATTTTCAGAACGTATATCACGCATCTCTGTTTCGTCCACCATGGCGGTGATGGCCAAGGCGGACAAGATGAAGTCAGACGGGGTCAGCGTCGTGGACTTCGGCGCCGGCGAGCCCGATTTCCCGACTCCGGAGAATATCAAGAAGGCCGCCGTAGATGCTCTGGACAAGAATTTCACGAAGTACACTCCCACCGGGGGGATTCGAGACCTGAAGCAGGCCATCGTGGAGTCCCACGCGAGGGACTTCGGGTCGAACTACGCCGTGGAAGAGTGCCTGGTGACGGTGGGCGGCAAGCAGGCGGTCTTCGAAGCCATCGTCGCCACAATCAACCACGGTGACGAAGTGATTCTCGCGGTGCCCTACTGGGTCTCCTTTCTGGACATCGTTAATTACGCGGGCGGCAAGGTTGTGCTCCTCGAGACGCGCGAAGACGAGAATTTCTCCGTCCGCGCCGACGCGCTCGAAAAACTGATTACTCCCAAGACCCGAATGGTGGTGATCAATTCACCCAACAACCCTTCGGGCGCGGTCGTCCCACCGGAGGAAATGGAGAAGCTGCTGGCGCTGGCGGTGCGCCACAAACTTCTGCTGATGTCCGACGAGTGTTACTGCCACTTTCTCTACGACGGGCGCAAACCTTATTCTCTGGGCAGTTCCAAGGACCGGGAAAACCTCCTGATCGTCGGCTCGCTCTCCAAAACCTACGCCATGACCGGATGGCGTGTGGGCTTCGCCTTGGGCTCCCCCAAGCTCTTGGGGAACATGCTCAAGCTTCAAAGCCACTCCACCTCGAATCCCACGTCGTTTGCGCAGAAGGCCGGGGTGGAAGCCTTCCGGGGACCGCAGGATTCGGTGAAGACCATGCTGGCCGAGTACCAGCGCCGTCGCGACCGGATTGTGGCGGGCCTGCGGGAGATCCCCAAGGTCCGTTGCAACATGCCGGAAGGCGCGTTTTACGCCTACCCCAACGTCGGCGCGTATTTGAAGAAGAACGGTGTGGCGGACGCAACCACTCTGGCGGGGAAGCTCCTGGACGAAGCGCACGTGGCGCTGGTACCCGGGCCGGCGTTCGGCACCGAGGACCACGTGCGCATTTCCTACGCGACTTCCGTGAAGCAGATCGATGAGGGGTTGCGCCGTCTGAAGGACTTTTTCGCCAAGCTTTGAACGGTCTATGCCCAAACTGGACACCCCGCTCCAGCTCTCTCCCGTTTTCAAGCCCAAGATCTGGGGCCGGCGCGATCTCCGGCCCCTCTTTTCCCGCCCGCGGGAGTTTGCGGGCGAATTGTTGGGAGAGGTGTGGGTCACCGATGACGCGTCGCGGTTTCTCAACGGCCCGCTCTCCGGAATGACGCTGAGTGAGGCTTCGGAGAAATTCGGTCCGGAGCTGAACGGCAGCGGATGGACGGATTCTCGCTTTCCCATCCTGGCGAAGTATGTCTACACGAGTGATTGGCTCTCCGTCCAGGTTCACCCGGATGACGAGGCGGCGCGCCGCTACGATCCTGGCAACCGGGGCAAAACTGAAATGTGGTATATCGTTGGTGCCACCCGCCAGGCGAAGATTCTGCTGGGGCTGAAGCGGGGAGTTTCCAAGCAGGCGTTGCGGGAAAGTTTTGAAAAAGCCAAATCGCGCGAAATCCTAAATACTTTCCGCCCCCGCGCCGGCGAGGCCATCTTCGTTCCACCGGGGACGGTGCATGCTCTGGGGCCGGGACTCGTCATCTTCGAGGTCGAACAGAACTCCGACCTCACCTATCGCCTGGATGATTACGGGCGGACCGGCTTGGACGGCAAACCGCGGCCCCTCCACCTCGACAAGGGGCTGGAGGTGACGCGCACCGAATTACCGGCACTGCGGGATTTGCCGGAAGTCCGAATCCGCGAACCTTACGGCGCCCGGCGCTTCGTCCTTTCCTGTCCGTTTTTTGCCGTCGAAGAATTGACGCTGAGGAAGACCGGGACCTTCCGGGGATGCCCGGCGCGCGTTGAGATCCTGGCTTTGCTGGAGGGGGAGGGACGGCTCGAAACCGACGCGGGCTGGTTCGGATACCAGGCCGGAAACACCTGGCTGGTTCCACCCGCCACCGCCAAGTACCGCTTGGTGCCGAGGGTCAAGAGCCGATTGTTGAAGTTTTACGTGCCGGACATCGAAGAAGATTTCCGACGGCCGCTCGTGAAGCGAGGCGTAAAGGCTGCAAAGCTCAAACGAATCATTTTCGACTGAGGCAGGGATGAAGGGAGACGCGACATTTCGGCGCGCCTACGCCGTGATTATGGCGGGGGGAAGCGGCACGCGCTTCTGGCCTCTCAGTCGCCGGAAGCGGCCTAAGCAGTTGCTGCAACTGCTGGGGTCGAAGACTTTGCTCGAGCAGACCGTGGCGCGGCTCAAGGGAATGATTCCCCCCAGCCGCATCTTCGTCTTCACCAATGAGCTTTTGCGCCGCGAGGTCATCCGTCGGCTGCCGGCGATCCCGCGCCATCAGATTGTGGCCGAGCCCGCGGCGCGCAACACCGCTCCGACCATCGGACTGGCGGCGCAGGAAGTTCTGCGTCGCGATCCTGAGGGATTGATGGTGGTTTTGCCGGCCGATCATGTGATTACCAAACCCGCGGAGTTCCGGCGCGTGCTTCGGGCGGCGTGCCGGTGGGCTTCCGCAGAGGGACGCTCAGTGACCATCGGCCTCGAACCCACGCGGCCCGATACCGGCTACGGGTACGTGCGCAAGGGTCCGCGCGTGGCACGCATCGCCAGCCAGGAAATCTTTCGGGCAGAAAAATTCACGGAGAAGCCGCCGCTGGCAAAGGCGCGCCGGTATCTTGCTTCCGGGCGCTATTTGTGGAACGGCGGAATGTTCATCTGGCGGGCTTCGACCTTGCTCCGGAATCTGGAGTGGTGCCAGCCGCGAATGGCCCGCGGCTTGGCGAAAATCGCCGGCGCCGGAGGCGCGCGGGCCCGCGCGGTTCTCCGCCGGGAGTTTCCGCGGCTCGAAAAGATTTCCATCGACTACGCGCTGATGGAGAAGATCTCCGAGGTCTTTGTGGTGGCAGCCGATATCGGTTGGAGCGATGTGGGAAGCTGGGGCGTGGCCTACGGTCTCCAGAAGACGGGCACGGGAAGCAATGTCGTGCACGGTGAGAGCGTCTGCTTCGATTCCCGCGGGAATATGATCGTCTCCTCGGGCAGAATGATTGTGACCGTGGGCGTGCGCGACATGGTGATTGTCGAGACGCCCGACGCGATCCTGGTGTGCCCGCGCGAGCGCTCGCAGGACGTGGGCCAGGCGGTCCAGGAACTCGAACGGCGCGGCTTGGTAAAACTCTTGTAGCAGCGCCGTAGAAGGTCATGGAAAAAATCAAGTTCGGCACGGACGGCTGGCGCGGGGTCATCGCAGACGATTTTACGTTTGCGAACGTCCGGCGCGTGGCGGCGGCGGTCGCCGAGTATGTCCGGAAAGAGAGCGCGCCGGCGAGCGGACTCATCGTCGGCTACGACACGCGGTTTCTCTCCGCGGAATTCGCCCGGCTGGCGGCAGACGTCGTGGCGGCGGCGGGTATTCCCGTGTTTCTGGCCGACCAGGCCACACCAACACCGGCCGTCAGTCACGCCGTCGTGGCGCGGCGAACCTCGGGCGCCATCGTCATCACCGCGAGCCACAATCCCTACCGCTGGAACGGGGTCAAGTTCAAGGCCCCGTACGGCGGTTCGGCGGCGCCATCCATCATCCGCCGCATCGAATCCCACCTGCACAAGCTGGAGCGCGCCTCCCGGCGCGCTCGGAAGGTCAAGGCCGCCGCTGTCGAGACCGTCGATTTGGTCAACCCGTATCTGGAAAAGCTGAAGACTCTTGTTCACCTGGATCGGATCCGCGATTCCGGCCGGCGTTTCGTCGTTGACCCGCTTTACGGCACAGCGCGGGGCTGCTTTGGGCGGCTGTTTGACGAGGCGGGGATTCCTTACCGCGAGATTCACTCGGAGCACAACCCGCTTTTTCCCGGAGTCAATCCCGAGCCCATCGAACCGCACGTCTCCGGACTGCGCCAGGCGGTGAAGGAGGGCGGTTTCGACGCGGGCTTCGCCACCGATGGCGACGCAGACCGCGTTGGGGCGATCGATCGTGACGGAAGCTTCATCGATTCGCACAAGATCTTCTCCATCCTGCTTCGCCATTTGACCGAAGACCTGGGAATGCGTGGCGAGGTGGTGAAGACTTTCTCGACCACGCAGATGGTCGACGCCCTGGCCCGCAAACACAATCTGCCGCTGCATGTCACGCCCATCGGCTTCAAATACATCTGCGAGTTGATGTTGACCAGGGACATTCTTATCGGAGGCGAGGAAAGCGGCGGCATCGGGATCAAAGGCCACCTTCCCGAGCGCGACGGCATCCTGAACTCGCTGCTGCTGGCCGAGGTGATGGCGGACAAGGGCCGAACGCTCGGCGAACTGGTCGGCGAGCTTAGCGAGGAGTTCGGGCCGCACTTTTACGGGCGGGTGGATCTGGAGATCGAGCAGAAGGCGGCGCAGCGCGTCGTGCGGCAAGTGGCGCAAGGAAAGGTGACGCGTGTGGCGGGTCTGAAAGTCACTCGCGTGGACGATCTGGACGGCGCGAAGATGTTGTTTGGCGACGTCGCGTGGCTGCTTGTCCGCGCTTCGGGAACCGAAAACGTCTTGCGCCTCTACGCGGAAGCCCCCTCGCGGGAACAGGTCAAAGACCTGCTCGACGAGATGGCTGAATTCGCGCAGCGCCGGGAATGAAAACCCTCGCCGCTGGGATTCAACCTTCGGAAGGTTGAAAACTCAATGCAGGATTCGGCTCGCGTCCGGCGCTATCATCGCACGCGCCGCATTCTTGCCGTCGCCGGCTTCGCGCTCGACTTTGCGGTGCTGGCCGTATTGCTCTTCACTGGATGGACGATCGCGCTTCGGACATTTGCGGAGGGTAAGACCAGTGAGCCCGCGCTTGCGCTTCTTATCTATCTTGCCCTCTTCGGAATCATCACCAAAGCTGTTGGGCTGCCAATCGATTTTGTTCGGGGATTCTGGCTGGAGCATCGTTACGGGCTTTCCAACCTCACCTTGCGCGCCTGGGTGAAGGATCAGGCGAAGGGCTTCCTGGTGGGCGGCGTGCTCGCTGTGATCGCCCTGCAATGCCTCTACTGGACCATGCGACGCTGGCCCGAACATTGGTGGGTCATCGCCGCCGTGATTTTCGTCGGGTTTTTCGTGCTGCTGGCGAACCTCGCTCCGGTTCTCATCTTCCCGATCTTTTTCAAATTCAAACCGCTCGAAAACCCTTCTCTTCAGGAACGCCTTCTGGAACTTTCGCGCCGAGCGGGGACGCGCGTGAAGGGTGTGTTTGAATGGAAGCTGAGCGAGAAGACCAAGAAGGCCAACGCGGCGCTGGTCGGCCTGGGAAACACGCGCAGAATCATTCTGGCCGACACGCTGCTCCGGGGGTTCAGTGAGGAAGAGGTGGAGGCGGTGCTCGCCCACGAGCTCGGCCATCACGTCGAACGGCACGTTTTCAAGGGCATGGCCGTGCAGGTTGCCAGCACGTTTCTTGGGTTTTTCCTGGTCCAGGTCGTCCTGGAGCGCTTTGGCGGCAACTTCGGCTTTGCCGGGCCGGCGGATTTCGCCAATCTGCCCCTGCTCGCCTTGACAGCGACGGCACTATCCCTGGCCCTGTTGCCGCTGGTCAACGCGCACTCGCGACATATGGAGCGCCAGGCGGACGCCTACGCGCTGCGTGCCATTGAAAGGAAGTCGGCGTTCGTCACTAGCATGGAGAAGCTTGCCGAGCTGAATATGGCGGAGCACCACCCCCATCCCTGGATTGAGTTTATCTTCCACAGCCACCCCTCCATTGAGAAGCGGATTGCCTTTGCCGAGAAGTTCCCCGGCTGAAATTGCATCGCAGGGCATCGAAAAGTTTGAGGTGGGAAACTGCTCAGCAGGACGTCTCTGATTTCACCCGCGCTTTGCGGATGGCGTCGAGCACGCCGTTGACGAAGTCGACGGAGTCCTTGTCGGAATAGCGCCGGGCGATTTCCAGCGCTTCGTTGATGACTGCGGCGGGGGGCGTCTCCGGGCGATGCAGCAGTTCATAAAGCGCCAGGCGGAGGATGTTGCGGTCCACTGCGGCCATCCTCTCCAGCCGCCAGTGCTCGGCGTGCTCGCGGACGAGCTGGTCGAGGTTGGCGACTTCGCCCACCGTGCCCTCAAACAAGCCGCGGGCGAATTCTTCGACATCCGCGTCAACCTTCTGCGCCTTGAGAAACGTGGCGAGAACGTGGGCGGGCGAGTGCTGTCCCTGCTCCCACTGGAACAGCATCTGGAGCGCGAGCTCGCGGGATTTTCGTCGTGAACCCACAGGTGGCCGAGTCCTATGCTCCTGTAAACTTCGCCGGCCGTTTTTCGAGGAAGGCTCGCGTTCCTTCTTTCATGTCGGCGGTGGTGCAGCACAGCCCGAAGAGCGTCGCCTCCAGGAACTGGCCCTCTTTCTGCGTCATTTCCAGGCCGTGATTGACCGCTTCGATCGCCAGCTTCACGGCCAGCGGAGCGTTGGCCATGATCTTTCGCGCCAGGGCTTCGGCGGCGGACGGCAGACTTTCGACCGGGACTACCTGGTTCACCAGGCCGATGCGGTACGCCTCTTGTGCGCTTACCGGCTCACCGGTCAGAATCAGTTCAAGGGCCCGCCCCTTGCCCACCAGGCGGGCCAGGCGCTGCGTTCCCCCATATCCGGGAATGATGCCCAGCTTGACCTCGGGCTGGCCGAAGCGCGCGGTTTCGGAGGCGATGCGCAGCGTGCAGGCGACGGCCAGCTCGCACCCGCCACCCAGCGCGTAGCCGTTCACCGCGGCGATCACCGGCTTGCCGAGATTCTCAATCGAGTCGAAAACCCGCTGCCCGCTTTGGGAGAACTCCTTTCCCTGCAAGGGAGCCTTCTCGGCGAGCTCCTTGACATCGGCGCCGGCAACGAAGGTCTTCTCGCCCGCGCCCGTCACGATGACGGCCCGTACTTCGTCGTCTTTCCGGATCGTTTGGAAACACGCGTCGAGCTCTTCCATCACCTGGTTGTTGAGGGCGTTCAGTTTTTCCGGCCGGTTCAGCGTTACGTAACCGATACCGTCGCGTTTCTCGTAGAGCAGGGTCTCGTAGGCCATGGGGAAACTCCTG
Organism: Terriglobia bacterium; assembly: GCA_035528275.1. GTDB lineage: Bacteria > Acidobacteriota > Terriglobia > UBA7540 > UBA7540 > DATKYV01. The sequence continues at coordinate 12,937 of DATKYV010000198.1, forward strand.
GGTTCGACGACGGCCGCCGTGGCAATCACGAGCTTTGCCATTGCAGCAGCTCGTTCGCCTTCGGATTCTTCGGATCGGAGTAATCGTAAAATCCCTTGCCCGTCTTGCGTCCCAACATCCCCGCCAGGACCATTCGCTTGAGGAGCGGCGGAGGAGCAAAACGCTTCTCGCGATACTCGTTGAAAAGGACCTCCGCGATGTAGTAGGTGGTGTCAATCCCCACAAAATCCATCAGGGTCAACGGTCCCATGGGATGGTTGCAGCCCAGTTTCATCCCCTGGTCGATATCCCCGATGGTGCCGACCCCTTCCTCGAGGGCGCGAATGGCGTCCAGCAAATAGGGAACGAGCAGCCGGTTGACGATGAAGCCGGCGCGGTCGCTGGTCAACACGGGCGTCTTGCCCACGCGGCGGGCAAAGTCCAGCCCCAGCCGGACGGTCTGCGGATCGGTAACCACCGTTCTGACCACTTCCACGAGTTTCATCAGGGGGACGGGGTTGAAGAAGTGCAGGCCCAGAAACCGCGGCGCCCGGCGTGTGGCCGTCATCATTTCCGTTATGCAGAGCGATGACGTATTGCTGGCGAACACCGCATCGGCTTTGACGATTCCATCGAGCTCCGCGAAAAGGTCTTTCTTGCGGTCCAGGTTTTCGATGATGGCCTCAATCACCAGATCGCAATCGGCGAGATCGTCGAGTTTCAACGTGGGTTTCAGCCGGCCGAGGGTTTGCGCTTTCTGCTCGGCTGAAATCTCACTCTTTTCCACGAACTTGCCCAGCGAGCGCTCGATGGCGGCAAGGCCCTTGTCCAAGAGTTCCTGCGAGACCTCCCGGACCACCGTGGGAAACCCTGCCATCGCCGACACCTGCGCGATTCCCGAGCCCATCAGGCCGCAGCCCACCACGCCGACGCTACGAATCTCCATTGTCTTGACTCCTGAGACGGAATGCGAGGCTTTGGGCTGCCCGGGAACGGCAGCATAAGAGGCTGTCTTGCGCCGAATCGAGGGACAACCCGCTTGCCGGGTTCATCGAAGGTCACTCTTCGAAACGCGAGAGCAGTACTTTCTTGCCGTCCTCTTTGCGCGACTGGTCGAGCGCGGTCTCGAGGCGGTTGATGACCTCGGTGACCCCGTCCACGGCGTCGAATCGCGGTCCCAAGGGAACGTCACAGACCGCGCAGCAGAAGTTCGGGGAACTGGTGCCATCCAGCTTCACCTGGGTAAGGACGCGCCGCAGCTTCTCGAGGGCGAGGCCACCCTGAGGCAGCGCCGTGTCCGGCAGGACGACGGCAATCGAGACCGGGCTATAGCGAACTGCGATGTCATTCTGCCGCAGGTTGGACTGCAAAGACTTCGCCACTTGCTGAAGATAGCGCTGCAGCCCGGCATCCCCGAGCGTTTTGAGCAGCTTCGTGGGGTTTTCGGGTTCAACCACGCACACCGAGAGCGGCCGGGATGATTCGAGCGCCCGCGAGGATTCCGAAAGCAGGCAGTCCACATACGAGCTGCGGGGCAGGAGACCCGTCTCCTCGTCCGTCCCCGCCAACGACCGCACCAGCCGCCGCAACTTGGTGTTCTTCACAGCCACAGTGATCTGGGTCACGATGGCGCTCAACAGGATACTTTCAGCGGGCGACCAGTTGCGTCGTGATTCGCATTGTTGTACCAGGAGCAATCCCGCCGGTCCTTCCGCTTCCATGAGCGGCAGGGCGAGAAGCGATTGGATCCCCAGTTTCTGAACGTCGCCCATCACCGGTGCGAGAACGTGAAACTGTGAAACCTCATGCATGAGCCAGCCGTCCGGCTTCGTCCGCGCTTGCTTCATCAGTGCTGAATAGAGATTCAGCGCCGCCTCAACATCAGAGCTCGGAGTGGCTGGAGAGCAATACTCGACGGTCAGCGAGGGGGCCCGATCAGATGTCCCCAGCGCGCCCCAGCAGCGGCTGGCGTCCAGGGTGCGCCCGACCTCGTTCACCGCCACCTGCATCACGCCCTGCGAAGTGGCTTCGCGGTAGATTCGGGAGGTAATGTCGGAAATTCTTCGGAGGTCTTCGAGAGATTCCTGCAGCGCCGCGGAGCGCGTCGGGGCGGCGGCAGTCGCCGCTGAGGCCGCCGAAGTGGTCTGCCGGGAAGCTCCCGAACCGGCGGGCATGAAGCCGGCGGCGTTGTAGAGGTCGCGCAGGCGAGGCGCGTTCTCCTCCATCCCCGGGAAGAGCCGGTTGATCTTCTCCACCGTCTCCTTCAGCTTCGAGGCGAGCTGATATTGAAAGTACATCTCGCCCTCGATGATCAGGTCATCCAGCGACTCCACCTTTTCCGGCACCGCGCCGGTTGCGGATTCCACGCTCCCAGCACGCCCTGTCGAGGGCGGCTCAACCCGTGAAGCGATGTTCGAGTACCAAGTCTTGTCAATGTGACCTTCCAGGGTGAGCAGGCGATCGTAGTGGCCTCCCCCGTAAGGGTCAACGTCGATGATCCGCTCCAGCGTGTCGCCCGCCTTGTCGTACTGCTCGGCGGCCACGTAGAGATTAAACAGCCGGGCGAGCGAGCGGCGAAGACCTTCCTCCTTGTTCAATTCGTTGTAGAGACCGGTGAGCATCTCCAGAACCGGGAGATTGGACTCGTCGGCTCCATAGATCTTCTCCAGAACGCTGAGGAATTCGGTCCGCTTGCCTTGCTGGAAGAGGCGCGCCTTGAGCTGCTGCGCGATCGCCAAGGCCTTGTCCGATTTCCCCCCCTGCACGTATCCCTCAACAACTTTCAAGACCAAGCCAATGGTTTCCGGGCGTGCCTGATAGATTTTCCAGCAGAGGGGTTCCGCTTTCTCATGCTGGCCGGTTTCGAGATATGCGCGTGCCAGCACTTCGAGCACTGACAGGTCGTCCGGTCTCAGTTCGGAGATCGGTTCGAGAAGAGATACCGTCTCGGCGGCCCGGCCTCGGCTGAGGAAGAGTTCCGCGGCCGCAATGCTGGCGGCCTCGTCCTCGGAGTCGAGCTCGTGGGCACGCTCCACCAATTCCGCCCAGCGATCCTCCTGTCCGGCTTGGCGCGCCAGGTCCGCGGCGCGCAAGAGCGCCTCCGTGGCGATCTTTGTCTGCCGCGCCTTGACGGCCTGGTCGGCGAGTTCCACCTGCGATTCCAGGCTCGTGGGATCCAGGGTGACAATCCTCTGCAAGCATTCCAGCATCTGCGGTCCCGCTCCCGCCTTGCGATGCAGCGCCAGCGCCTCGCGGTAAGCCTCCAGTGCCTCACTGTTCTTCTTGGTCTTTTCCAGAAGTCCGGCCAGCTTGGTCAGGATGCTCACGTCCTGCGCGGAAAGCTTCAGGATCTTGCGGCATGTGGCGACGGCCCGGGTGACGTCATTCTTCTTGATGTACAGGTCGGTGAGCTGGGTTTGATAGCGCAGGCCCTCGGATGTCCGGTTCAGCTTCAAAGAGAGGTCGCCGAGGTTGGACAACACCTCATCGTCGTCGGGCTCGTATTTGTAGATCTCCTGGTATGTTTCGAGCGCCGACTCAAACTTCTGCTTCTGAAGGTACTTCTCAGCCTTTTCGAAAAGCTTGTTGATGTCCGCCATGGCAAGAGCGAGGCAAAAACCCGCCTCTGTTCCTCGTAGGGTATCGCTCTACAGAAATTGACAGGATAGCTCCCTTTTGCTAGATTTTCAAAGGGTTTGGAAAGAGCCTCCCGGTTATTACCGGCCCGGCCCTGCCGCACCGGCCGCACGGCGTCTCTCCCCTGGCTGGCCTCCCGCCCCGAACAGGCGCGCGAAAACACAGATGACCGACGCACGAGCGATTCGCAACTTCTCGATTGTCGCCCACATTGACCATGGGAAATCCACGCTGGCCGACCGCCTGCTCGAGCTTACCGGCGCGCTCACCAAGCGGGAAATGTCCGACCAGGTCCTCGACTCGATGGACCTCGAGCGGGAGCGCGGCATCACCATCAAGGCTCACGCCGTGCGGCTGCTCTACCATGCGCGCGACGGAAACGAATATCAACTGAATCTGATCGACACACCCGGCCACGTGGACTTTTCCTACGAAGTCTCGCGGAGTCTCTCGGCGTGCGAGGGCGCCCTGCTGGTGATCGACGCTTCCCAGGGCGTCGAGGCCCAGACGCTGGCCAACGCCCAGCTCGCCATGAACAACAAGCTGGCGATCATTCCCGTCATCAACAAGATCGATCTTCCGGGCGCGGACATTGATGCGACGCTTCAGCAGATCGAGCACGCCCTGGCGCTCGACCCCGGCGACGCCTTGCGCATCAGCGCCAAACAGGGCACGGGAATCGAGGACGTCCTCGAAGCCGTCATCGCGCGCATCCCAGCGCCCCAAGGTTCTCCCCAGGCGCCGCTCCAGGCCCTGATTTTCGATTCCTGGTTCGACAGTTACCGCGGCGTCGTCGTGCTCACCCGCGTGGTCGAGGGGACGCTCGCCGTCGGCACGCGCATCCGGCTGTGGTCGAACGGCCAGGTTTACACCGTCGAAGACCTCGGCGTCCTGACGCCCAAGCCCGTCCGCGTGGAGGCGTTGTACGCCGGCGAGGTGGGGTTTGTCATCGCCAACATCAAGCGTATCTCCGACCCGCGCATCGGCGACACCATCACCGATGACGACCGTCCCGCGGCGGCGCCCTTGCCCGGCTTCGAAGAGATCAAGCCCATGGTCTTCTCGGGGCTTTATCCTGTGGACGCCAGCGACTATGAGCCGCTGCGCGACGCGCTCGAAAAGCTCCGCCTCAACGACTCGTCTTTTTTCTACGAGCCCGAAAGCTCCGTGGCGCTGGGCTTCGGTTTTCGCTGCGGCTTTCTTGGCTTGCTCCACATGGACATCGTTCAGGAGAGGCTGGAGAGGGAGTTCAACATCAACCTGATTACCACGGCGCCCGGCGTCCGCTACCGCGTCACCACCAAGAGTGGCGAGGTCCTGACGGTTGAAAGCCCCGCGAAATTTCCGTCAGCCGCCGAAATCAGCCGCGTGGAAGAGCCGGTCATCACCGCCATGATCTTGACCCAGGACGATTACCTGGGGGGAATCCTGAAGCTCCTTGAGGAAAAGCGTGGCGTGCAAAAAGGTTTCGAGTACGTTTCCAGCAAACGTGTGCTCCTGACCTACGACTTGCCCCTCAACGAGATCGTGCTCGACTTCTACGACCGGCTGAAATCCGTCTCGCGCGGCTACGCCTCGCTCGACTACCACCTCACGGAGTACTGGGAATCCGACCTGGTTAAAGTGGATTTGCTCGTTTCCGGCGAGCCCGTGGACGCGCTTTCCTTCGTCTGCCACCGCGACCAGGCCTACCCGCGCGGCCGCTGGCTTTGCGATAAGATGCGCAAGCTCATCCCGCGCCAACTCTTCGAAGTGGCCATCCAGGCCTCCATCGGCTCGAAGATCATCGCCCGCGAAAACGTCCCGCCCATGCGGAAAAACGTCCTCGCCAAGTGCTACGGCGGCGACATCACCCGCAAGCGCAAGCTGCTCGAAAAACAGAAAGAAGGGAAGCGGCGCATGAAACGCGTGGGCCGAGTCGATATCCCCCAGGAAGCCTTCCTCGCCGTGCTCAAAGTCAATGAGTGACCGCACGGTGGGTTCGCACTGCTTTCTTCTTCAGCCCTCTCCCACTGGGAGAGGGTGTCCGTCAACTGACGGACAGGTGAGGGGATTGCGGCAGGGCCAACCCGCCCCTACCACCGCGTCTGCCTTCGCGCTAAAATCTCCTCCGACACCAACCTACGGAGCTCAACATGGAACTCAAAACTGTCGCCATCGAAAAACCCGCCGACATGAATTTCATCCTCGGCCAGTCGCACTTCATCAAGACCGTCGAAGACCTTTATGAAGCGATTGTTCAGACGGTTCCGGGGATGAAGTTCGGTATTGCCTTTTGCGAGTCGTCCGGCCCGGCGCTCGTCCGCCAGGAGGGAAACGACCCTGGGTTGGTCGAGCTGGCCGCGAAAAACGCTCTCGCCCTTGCCTGTGGCCACTGCTTCATCATCTTCATGACCGGCGGTTTCCCCGTCAACATCCTCAACACCATCAAGAACGTCCCTGAGGTCTGCCGGATCTTTTGCGCCACGGCAAATCCTGTCGAGGTCATTGTCGCCGAGACCGACCATGGCCGCGGCATCCTCGGCGTCATCGACGGCGTGACAACCCAAGGCATCGAAACCGAAGCCGACGTCAAGTGGCGGAAGGAATTCCTACGGAAGATTGGTTACAAGCTCTAACCAGACGAGGCTCGACACCCAGCGGGGCGGCAAGGCAACGGATGGGTTGCGTAGTGGGAAATCCCATTATATCATTCCAGCATGACAGCCAAACTCACTATGGATAAAGCTGGGCGCGTTGCCATCCCAAAGGTGTTGCGGGATGAGCTGGAACTTGTCCCCGGAGACAGGCTGGAGCTTGAGTGCGAGGGCGAGCAGATGGTCTTGCGGCCACTGAGGCAGCGCCCGGCGCTCGAAAAGGAGCGAGGCATCTGGGTCTACCGGACGGGCGAGCGACTGCGCGCCGCGGAGGCCCAGGACACACTCAAACGGATTCGGGAGAGATGCAGCCGCCGTAGCCTGGGAAGCGCTGAATGAAAGCCTTCTTCGACACATCCGTGCTGGTCGCGGTATTCCACGCCGACCACGAACGGCACGCGCCCAGCCTGAACGCCTTCTTGAAATTCTCGCGGCGGGAGGCGGCGGCCGGCACGCACAGCCTCGCCGAAGTCTTCTCGACCCTCACCGCCTTGCCCGGCAAACACCGCGTGGCGCCGGAGCAGGCTATGCTCTTTCTCCAAACCATGCGCGAGCGGCTGACGCTGGTTACGCTCTCCGAAGACGACTACTACGATGCGATTGACGCCGCCTCGGCTCGCGCCATCGCGGGCGGCGCAATCTATGACGCGCTGCTGGCGCGGTGCGCAGTGAAAATCAAAGCCGAGACTCTGTACACGTGGAATGTTCGCGATTTCAAGCGTCTCGGCCCGGAGATTGCCGAGCGCGTGCGTACCCCGTAAGCCGGCCCAAATGTGAATTGTGTGGTGTGCCGGGCGTTGTCATACTCCCTCTGTGCGCGGGGAGGAATTCCCATGACTCTTCATGATTACAAAACGGTCCTGTATCGTCAGGACGACGGCACTTGGGTGGCTGAGGTCCCGGTCATTCCCGGCTGTTACGCTTTAATGTCCACGCGCGAAAGTGCGCTCGCCGAACTTGCCAACGTCTTCGAGATGATTGCCGAAGAATATCGCGAGAAAGGCACCTCACTCCCCACCGGCACCACCGACAAAAACCTGCGGATCTGAAGGTCCGCGCTACACCTTTCTTGTGCGGACCGTCGTCCCCAGTTCCCCGCGCGCAAGGCGAATCGAAATATCGTCGCCGATGGCAACAGCGTCCGCGTCGCGGACGATGCGGCCTGCGGCGTCGCGGGTGATGGAGTAGCCGCGGTTGAGGATAGTCAGCGGGCTTCGTTCGCGCAGCAGGGCTTCAACCTGAATCAAGCGGTTGCGGCGTTCAATCAGGAATTCTCTGAAGTGTGTTTCCACCTTCGTAGCGCGCTCGTCGAGTGCGGCGCGCTTCAACCCCAGCAGCCGCCGGAAGTCGTAGCGCAGGACACCCGCCGACGCGCTCAGCCACGCCTGCCGGCTGGTGGTGAGCTTTTCGCGAATCAGACGTTGGAGATCGACCACGCAATCGTCCACACGCTGGGCCCTTTCCGCCAGGCGCGTGGCGAGCGTCTGGAAGACGCGGTGCATGCGCAGCTCGGTGAGTCGCCCGCGGGCTTCAGAGAGCTGCAAACGGATGATTTGCGTCATACGGCGGGCGCGCTCCTGCAGGTCAGCGACGAAATCCTGCTTGCGATGGACAACGAGCTCCGCTGCCGCTGAAGGCGTGGGGGCGCGCAGGTCGGCGACGAAATCCGCGATGGTGAAATCGGTTTCGTGCCCGACGGCGGAGATCACCGGAATCTTTGACGCGGCGATGGCGCGGGCCACGGTCTCTTCGTTGAACGCCCACAAGTCTTCGAGTGACCCGCCGCCGCGCCCCACGATCATGACGTCGACCGCCCGGTGCCGGTTGAAGTACTCGATTCCCTTTGCAATTTCCTCCGCCGCGCCTTCGCCTTGCACTTTGGCGGGATAGAGCAGCACGTTCATGTTGCGAAATCGGCGGCGCAGGACGCGGAGAATGTCGCGAATCGCCGCGCCGGAGGGCGAGGTGACAATGCCAATGGTGCGCGGCAGGGCGGGCAGCGGCTTCTTGCGTCCGGGATCGAACAGCCCTTCTGCAGCGAGTTTGGCCTTTAATTGCTCGAACGCGAGTTGCAGTGCCCCCAACCCCGCCGGCTCGAGGAAGTCGACGTAAAGTTGGTACTCTCCGCGCGCCTCGTAAACGCTCAGGTGACCCCGCGCAATGACGGAAATCCCATCCTGTGGCTTGAATTTCAGATATCGCGCTTGGTTGCGAAAGCAGACGGCGCGAAGCTGTGCGCCCGCGTCCTTGAGTGTGAAGTAGAGGTGCCCGGAAGCGGCGGCGCGGAAGTTTGAGACTTCGCCCGCGACCCAGACGTCGGGAAACTTCTGCTCGAGCAGCCCTTTGAGCTCCAGAGAGAGCTCCGAGACGCTGTAAACCTTTCGTTGCGGCACGAGTTCGAAGGGGAAGGGAACTTGGCTCATTGGAACGCTGTCAGCCGTCAGTGGTCAGCTGTCAGTGGAAAGTTTAGAGTTGAAAGTTCAAAGTTGAAAGTCAAAACTACCGACAAAGGACCACGGACAAATCATTTCCGCGTCAACATTGAAACCAGCCAGAGCACCAGCGTCAAGAAAACACTGAGAACGATGCCCGTCACGATGGGGAAGTAGAACGTCACATTCTTCCCTTTGTAGGCGATGTCTCCCGGCAGCCGCCCCAAGCCGAAGAACGAAAACTTCGAGCTTGCCATCAACAACAACCCCAAGACGACGAACACTGCGCCGGCGATCACCAGAACCTTTCCCGCCTGAAAAGGCAATCCGTGGCTCATGGCTCGCTCCCACCGACGCAACAACCTTGTCGCCGATGCGAGTGCTTGTCAAGTGGGGTGGCCCCGGTCAGGGAACGGAGACTCGCGCCGACCTCCCGACTTCGCCGGGACAGGTTCCGGTCGGCGCTACACAAGGTCCACGCCGGGGAAAAAATAGGCGATCTCGTAGGCGGCGGTCTCGGGAGCGTCCGAGCCGTGGACGGCGTTGCGCTCGATGCTGGTGGCGTAGAGTTTGCGGATGGTACCGGGCGCGGCGTTGGCGGGATTGGTGGCCCCCATCACTTCGCGCAGGCGGGCGATGATGTTCTCTCCCTCCAAAACCATCACCAGCGCGCGGCCCGAGGACATGAAGGTGGTCAGGCTTTCGAAGAAGGGCTTGCCGCGGTGGACGGCGTAAAAGCCTTCGGCCTCGCTCTTGGTGAGATTGACGAGGCGCGCGGCAACGATCTTGAATTGCTTCGCCTCAAAGATTTTGATGATGTCACCGGCGTGCCCGGCCTCCATGGCGTCGGGCTTGACGATCGTGAGTGTGCGTTCTATTCCCATGTGTCTCCAATTGATGACTGTAGCCGTTGGGGGTCGAAAGAGTGAATTCTATTGTGAATTATGAATGCCCGAGGTAGAGCGCATTTGCCGACAGTGCAATTCCACGTCTGGAATTCACAATTCACCATTCATAATTCACAATTTCTTTTTAAGCGTTTCGCCTATCAGTGCCGGGCTTTCGGCGACGGCGACGCCCGCTGCTTGGAGCGCCACGATCTTGTCAGGCGCTGTGCCTTTGCCGCCAGAGATGATGGCTCCGGCGTGCCCCATGCGCCGGCCGGGCGGCGCCGTGCGTCCGGCGATGAACCCCACCACAGGTTTCTTGACGTTGGCCTTGATGAATTCGGCGG
>DATKYV010000199.1:0-4319 GCA_035528275.1 Terriglobia bacterium
CTTGGAGCCGGAGGCGGTGATTGCCGTCGGCCCGTCCACGTTCATCGCCCACTGGACGATGTCGAGCAGGTGAACGCACCAGTCGCCCAGCCAGCCGTTGGCGTAGTCGTAGAAATAGCGGAAGGTGGACCAGCGGTCGCCCACGCCGAAGCGGTTCCAGTTGTAGGGCACCATGGGCGCGGGGCCCAGCCACATGTCCCAATCGAGTCCGGCGGGTGGGTCGGAATCCGGCGGATTGCCGATGCCGTCGGGATGGATGTTCGAATAGTTCCAGGTGCGCACGAAACTGACGTCGCCGATCATGCCTTGCTGGATGGCGCTCGCCGCTTTCTGAAAGTGAATATTCGAGCGCTGCCACGTCCCCACCTGCACCACGCGTTTGTACTTGCGCGCCGCTTCCACCATCTTCTTGCCTTCTTCGACGGCCACGGAAATCGGCTTCTCCACGTAGACGTCTTTGCCCGCCTGGCAGCCCATCACGCATTGCTGGGGATGCCAGTGGTCGGGCGTGGCGACGATGATGACGTCAATGTCCTTGTCCTCGAGCATCAGGCGAAAGTCTGTGTAGGTTTTGGCGTTGCCGCCCGCGGCCTTCAGGCCTTTTTCGAGGTTCGGCTCGAAGACGTCGCACACGCCGGCGACCTCCACGCCGTGCTGCATGAAGTTCTGCATGTTGTCGACGCCCTGGCGTCCTGTGCCGATGACGCCCAGCCGGATTTTGTCGTTGGCGCCCAGAACGCTCCGCGTGCTCAGCCCGGACATCGCCAGGCTGACTGTGGCGCTGGTGAGCGCGGCGCGCTTCATAAAATCTCTGCGATTGATTTCTTCACTCATGGGAAATTCCTCTCCAATCTCTAAGAATAGGATTACCGCCAAACCGGCCATAAGGCCCGGACTATTGCCGCGTCTTGCGGGGCATCGGGCCGCCGCAAGCGCCAGTCTTTATTACCACATTGGAATCGAAATACAAGGCGGAAGAGCGGATGGCTGGTTTACAGGGGACAGAGGGTATAATACGGCAGGGGAGAGACCACGGAGGGAGAGATGGGGCGGGCGAAGATTGATGTTCCCAAGGAGAAGTTGGCCGAGTTCTGCCGGCGGTATCACATCCGCAAGCTGGCGTTTTTCGGCTCGGTGCTGCGAGAGGATTTTGCCCCGACCAGCGACGTGGATGTACTGGTGGAGTTTGAGCCCGGCCACGTGCCGGGGCTGGGATTCTTCGCCATGGAGCGGGAGCTTTCCGGTCTCCTGGGCCGACCCGTGGACTTGAACACGCCGGAGTTCTTAAGCCGGGCAATCCGCGAAGACGCCCTGACTGAGGCGGAGGTGCAATACGCCTCGCCGTAACAGCCTCTCCAGGCTGGGGCACATGCTCGACCACACGCCCGTGAGGCGTTGAGAATTGTCCGCGGGAAAAGTCGTGCCGACCTGGACCGCGATCGGGTGCTAAACCTCGCGCTGGTTCGCCTGCTCGAGATCGTGGGAGAAGCCGCGAGCCGAATGCCGCAAGAAGATCGGGCCGTGCACGCTGAGATTCCCTGGGCCGATATCGTAGGCCTGAGAAACCGCCTGATTCACGGATATGATGAAGTCGATTTTGATATCCTCTGGCAAATCCTGACCAATGACCTCCCGCCGCTCGTCAAGGCTTTAGAGAGAATCTTGGGTTCAGAATCCTGAGTTAGTGTTCCAATCGTGGGCCTCAGCAGGTTCCGCGCGCACTTCGCGCCTGTGTCGTTCGAGAATGTGACGTTTCACGCGCTGACCGGAGAAGGGATCCTGCCTGCAGCGGGGAAATCCGAACGGCGCTACTCGCGCGAGGCGGGGGCTTCGGAGGGTGCGATGGCCTCAAAACGCCGCCGTTTCAACATGCGGTAGAGCCGCGCGCCGGAATCGATCAAGACGATAAGCAGCACACCCTTCAACAAGGTTTTCACGATCCAGTCGAAGCGGAACACTTCCGGCCCGATGATGATGAGATAAATGATGGCGGCGCCGAAAAGTCCCAGGCCGAACTCCGCCCAGCGCGTTTCGCTCCGCCAGCGTTCGTGGCGGAGGACAGTGAACTTCAGGAAGAAGTCCAGCGCCAGGAAGGCGTTGATGAAGGGCATGTGTATGGCGAAGGCCGGCAGGAGCAAGGACAGCCCCCACACCGCCTGATCGCCCTGAAGCCTGATTCCCGCCACCAGCCATTGGGGATACAAGTTGAGCAGCACGGCGATGGCCAGTATCGCGTACATCCCGAAAACCATCAGGCCGGGTGAGATCCTGTCCGGATCATCCAGGGGCGGAAGCATGTCGGGGTCCCAAGCTTCAACTTCCTCTTTATCCGGTTGAAGCTGGGTGCGCTCAACGATGGCGAAGACCAGCGTCAGGATGGCCAGATTGAGTAGGCCGGAAGAGATGAACGTCCAGAACATCCTCGCGACCTTCCCTACGCTCAAGGGCGCCAGCGGACCTTTGGAGAAGACCAGGGCGACGATCAGGAAAGCCGCAAGAACTGAGGGCAGGACGATGGCAATAATCTTGGCGATGAGGATATAGGTGGGGTACCAGCGTGGGCCGATCACGTATCGCGCCCGAGGCGCGTAGCGGTCGGCCACTTCCTGCGGTGCGCCGAACTCGCGCAGGATCTGGCCGGTCAATTCCGCGTCGGCTGGGCGGCCGGCCTGTCGGGCCCGTTCTTCGAGTGTTTCGTGGAGCAACGTGTGTAACTCCACCTGAACGTCTCGGCGCGACTTGCGGGGCAGGCGGTTTCCGACTTCGTAGATGTAACGGTCGATGATCTCCATGCTCCCCTCCTTACTCGAGCACGCGCTTCATGACGCGTGCCAGGGATTGCCAATCGCTTGCCAGTTCCCGCTGCACCTGCTCGCCCATGGGGCTGGCGCGGTAGTAGCGGCGCGGGCGGCCCTCTTCCACGCGCCAGCGGCTGCGCAGCAGGCCCTGCGTTTCCAGGCGGCGGAGCAGGGGATAGAGCGTCCCCTCGTCGATTTCCAGGCCGTGGTCGGCGAGGGCTTTCTTGAGTGAGTAGCCGTACTGCTCGTCGCCGAGCTGGCTCAAGACGGCGAGCACCAGCGCTCCGCGGCGAAACTCCAGCCCCAGGTTACTGAGTACCGTGTCGCGCTGGGAGGCCTGTACCATGTCTCGCACTGTACTGTGTGGTACACAGTATGTCAAAAAAAGGAAACTCGGAGCGGGTTTGCTGCCGGACATAGTGCCCGAGCGGTCCGCCAAGTGAGGGACTTGCCAGGCGCTTTTGAGCCGGTATTTCCATGGCGGCCCTCGCGGCCGGATTCGCCGGGGAGCCGAGGCTTGAAAACGGTGCTATGCTTGCCGCCTCTTCAGGGATCGGTGGGCTGACAAAGGGGGTTTCGCATGCGGAGAAACGTCTCACGCCGAAAATTCTTCAAGTGGGCAGGAAAGGGAGCAGCGCTTGCGGCGACGGCGGGCGGATTCTCGGCTGCGAAGGCATCTGACAGCTTCGCAGCTTCGCATGGGGCGCCGGGCTCACGGCCCACCGCCCGTGCATCGCGCTCGGCGTCGCCGACTGCGCCTGCGGTGGGGAATCTCAACCTAAACGTCAGCAAGGTTGAAACCACCTGCGTGAATGTCCCCCTGCGACCTATTCCGGCGCGACGCATGAGAGCGGAGAACTACGAATGGACCTATTTCCAGATTCACAAAGTTACGCTCGAATGCGGCATCGTCGGTGTTGGCGAGACCATGCCGTATTACACCTGGGGACGTCCGACCGAAGCCACCATCGCCTATGCCCGCGGCCGCAACGCCGCCGAGCTGATGTGGGACGATGCGCTCGGCGCGGGTCTGCAGATGGCGCTGTTCGACGCCGTCGCCAAGGCCAACGACGTTCCCATCTATCGCCTTTTGGGCAGGAAGCATCGCGACCGTGCTTTCATCAGTTGGTGGGATTTGGATATGACGGGTGAAGATTGGGTCGCTGAATGCCGCGATGCCATGGCCCAGGGATATACGGACTTCAAGACGAAGGGGCGGCCCTGGCGCGACCTGGTGGAGGACTGCCGCACGCTCTGCCGGACGCTCCCTCCGCACTTCAAGCTGGACATGGACTTCAACGACTTCCTGCTCGATGTCGGCCACGCCACCCAGGTGATGCAGGAGTTGGCGGAGCTGCCGAACGTCGCCGCCTTCGAAACCCCCATCCCGCAGGGCGACGTCGAGGGCAATCGCTTCCTGCGCTCCCAGACGCGTGTGCCCATTGCCATGCACTACGGTGTTCCGCCGGTGATGACGGCGCTCAAGGAGGAAGTCTGCGACGTGTTCGTGGTGGGCGGGGG
>DATKYV010000200.1:0-4754 GCA_035528275.1 Terriglobia bacterium
ATCATTAGGGCGAGGGGATCAATATCGAAACCGACGGCTCGCCTGCCACACAGGAAAGATTCCACAATCGTGGTTCCGCTTCCCATCATGGGGTCCATTACGGTCTCGCCTTTCACAGTGAGTGCCTCGATAAAGACCCGAGGCAATTGTGGAGGGAACTTCGCCGCAAAAGCGTGCAGAGCGTGGCTAGCGTAATTACTCGCGTCTCCGTGGAAGTCGAGGTCCGAGGAGAGAAGCTTTGAGAGCAAGCGCCGTGAACTTATCAGTTGCCTCTTCTCTAGGGTCGCTTCGCCTGGAACGCTCATTGTGTGAACTATTGTTAGGATTGGGCATGAAAAAGGCAAGTTGAAAATGCGTCGGAGCAATGGGGGCTACAATTTATGGAAATCAGCTAGTGGAAATTCGATGGTCGCGACGCGGCGGTTGTCGAATAGCGGCAGGGCGCGCTGATCTTCGGGCTCGAGATCGTGTAGGGCGATGCGGCCAAAGTCAGAAACGATGACGTAGCGGGGAATTTCTTTTGTGCGTCCTTCGCGCGCGAGGTCTTGAATGTAGCGAAACGCCGGCGACTCGGCTTTACCGAGGTCTTTGCCGAAACTCTTGTGCTCCACGAGCACAACGCGAGGCCAGAACAAGTCAATGTAGCCGTATTGGCCTGAGATGTTCTTGACCGGCTCTTCAAAGCTGGCTACCGCACGACGAGGTGTGCCGAAGACATTGAAGAACTCGTTCCAAAAGGTTTGCCCTTCTGCCTGTTCGCTTTTGGCGCCCATCCATTCCTTCGAAAAGGCGATGGCGCGGTGGCGGATCTCGTTCCAAGAAAGCGGCACGGGTGGATGATAGCAAACTCCTGCCGAGTAGGGAGGGTCGAATTGTAAACCCGAAGATCTCTGAAACTAGGACACTACCCGTAACCCCGGCGCGCCTTGCCTCGTCTGAAGGCATAGAAGGGAATTTTGAAGGAGGGACCATTTCATGAAACGCTGGATTTGGATTGGGGTTGTGGTGACTTTGGGATTGCTTTCTCTGGGAGCGGTGGCCCATTCACAGGGCGCGGATCGTGAACGCGGAATGCGCGAGCACTTCGGCCATCGCGGCGGGGATCGGATGTTGGCCATGCTCGATAACGAGCGGGTGCGAACCGCCCTGGGTCTTAGCGACGAGCAAGCGAACCGCTTGCGGCAGGTGATGGTCGACGCGGAGAAGTCGGCATTGAAGACGCGGGCGGACCTGGGAGTCCGGCGGATCGAGTTGCGCGAATTGATGCGCGCCGATCAGCCCGACCGCGACGCGGTGATGAAGAAAGTCCAGGAAATTTCCGACCTGCGCGGCCAGTTGATGAAGCAGCGGATTGAATCGCTGCTCGCCTCGAAGGCCATCCTGACGCCCGAGCAACAGCAGAAAATCCGGGCGTTCATGCACCGCGAGGGGCGCGAGGGATTCAGGGGACGAAGGTCGTTTGACCGGCGCCTCCCGAGGGGGCCGATGGCGCCCGGCGGGCCGCCCGCGCCGCCTCCTCCCGGTGATTCTCCGGATCAGTAAAACGGCCGGCGTGCCGCACTCCACTTCCGCGTCGAGGGCTTCCCCACGCCGGGGGCGCCTCGGCGCATCTTCGCGCTTCTCCGCCAGACCTGAAGGTCGGCGTGGAGGCTAGACCGATTTACAATAACCTTGGATTGTTCTAAAGTGGGCGGCGTCTTCCGCCGATGCTATGGAGGAAGGCGATTCAGGGGCTTGGACCATCCAGCCCTTGGGCGAATTACAGCCGCATAGCGAAGCGCCGCAGGCCGCCGCTCGTCGTGGAGCGGGGCCTTCGGGAGTGTGCGGTGTGGCGGAGTGTGAACTGGTGATGGAACGAGAGGCGGAGCCGAGGACGGCGAGACTGCAGCAGGAAATCAGGGCTCTCGAGGGGCGCGACCTTCAGCTTTGGTCGATTGGACTGCTGATGCTGCTGGTGGTGGCGGCGGGGTTTATCGCCCTGATCCTGCCCAACGTCGTGTGGGGCCTGGGGGAACTGCGCGTGGCGGGCCGATACCTGCCCCAGCTCTTCTTCGGCTTCATTTCTCTCATCGTCCTCTTCAACGTCTACGCCTTCCACCAGCGTCACCTTCTGAACGTGACTCGCGGAGAGCTCGTGCGCCAGCTGGTCCGCAGCGAAGCCGCCGAGCAATTGGCGATGATCGATCCCCTGACCGGAGTGTTCAACCGGCGATACCTGGATGAGGTTCTTCCCAAGGAAATCAGCCGGACGGAGCGCCTGAAAAGCCAACTGTCATTCGTTATGATCGATGTGGACGGGTTCAAGTCTGTCAACACGCGTTTCGGGCACGTGATTGGGGATCAGGTCCTGACCGAGGTGGCGAACCTGCTCAAAGCGCATTTCCGGCTTTCCGACTCCATCGTCCGTTACGGCGGTGACGAGTTCCTGGTGGTGATGTCGGATACCGATGAACATGGCGCCCAGATCTCCGTCGAGCGGCTGCATGAGGGTGTGGACCGCTGGAATGCCGCGACCGTCATCGCCGGCTACAAGATGTCCCTCAGTTGCGGGGTGGCGTGTTTCGCCAAGGGGGCAAGTCCCACCGAAGTGATCGAGACCGCCGATCAGAGGATGTACTATCAGAAGCTTCGCAATTCTCCCGTCGCTTAGCCCCTCTTGACCGAATTAGATGAAACAAGGCGCCGGAGAATGTCGCGTTGAGCGCAGCGAAGCATCACCCAGGGCTAGCGGCAGATTCTTCGCTGCGATTGGAATGACACGGCCCACGCCACCTGCCACCCTCTTGGTTTCCGCGACACTGCCTCGTCCTGCCGCATTCGGCATCTGCCGGCGATGTCCTCACCGCCGCCTCTGCGTTCACAGACCACAGCCTGAGGCAGGCTTCGGCGTTCTGAGAGCACCGATACAGGAGAAGCTGCGGACCCAACGGACCGCGGTGCACGGTTCTGACGCACCGCGTCAGGGCACGATCCCACTCGTGTCATAGACAACTGAACATGGCTTGGGGCATTAGAATACCGCGACGGAAAGGCGGACGGTAGGGAACTCCCCCCGGTGGGGAACGATGACTCCCATCAGCAGATTCACACGTCCGATCCGGTCGTCAACCGCGTCGCTTGTGACCAGGAATGCCGGGGCGTTTCCTTCCGCAGATCGAAAAGACAGAGCCCGCAGGCCTAACAGGTTCGGGGTGACATACTCGGAGGGTCCCAGGAGGGACTGTGGTCCGTCCACGGTCTCTAGGTTCGATTGCATTTGAACTTCTTGCCCCGATTGAAGCCGCCACCGGACGGAGACGTAAAGGCCTTCGAGCCGAGCATCGTTGTTCTCGGCAAAGTAAGGCGTCATGGGAAAAGTGAAGTTTTCCACCGTTATGGAATCCGGGATTCGGACCACCAGTTGCACGGAGCCGGGAGAGGAGTTGACCTGAGCGAACGCTGGAGCCCCCATCACGAAGCAGGCCAGCAAAAAGAGAGGCGCCCTAAACGGTGCTTTGTTTGACCACCCGCCGATGCTTCGCCATTCCACAGAGCGATACCTTGAGGTGTACTCTCACTATCCTTCTATCGGCAGGAGTGTTGTGAGACTTTAGGTGCCCTGATACACGAGGGAGGAGTTCGGTTCTACTGATCGAGCGCGTCAGGAGAGTGGTCCTGCAAGGCCTGGATTGAGCGGACGGCGGTTCGCCGGAGGACGATGGTGATATCGGCAACCCGATTCTCGGGGGCCGCCTGGACCTCGGTGGGGGCTGAGATGACCTCGTAACGACCTGGGACGACGAACTCGTTAACCAGCACCTGTAAGCGAAACGGGCCGGCTTTGCGCTTGCGCACGAAGAAGTGTCCTCGAGAATCCGTGTAAGCGACCTCTCCGTCAAGCCGTAAAGCGGCACCACGGACGGGATGCCCGTCCTCGTCGATCACGCGTCCCCGCACGGAGTACTTGGGAAGGCTGAAACTAGCCGGCGAGCCTCCAACCATCGCCCCGCGATAAACAAACGTGGAGCCGTAGGCCGTGTATTTGACCGCACCGTCGGGGGCGACATAGGTTCCCGCATTCAACTGAACGTTCCCGAAGGGGTGGAGCCTGACGTTTAACACCAGCACCTGCTTGAATTGGTTGGCTGATTGGAAGGGAATGTAGAGGGTCTGATACTCTACGCCGATCGAGACGCGGTTGGTGAGCAGGCTCCCCCCGAAAGAAACCGTGGTCTGCCCGTTCGACTGGGTTATGAGTTGGAGAAGGCTGAGTCGTGGCGAAATGAGTTCCCGCAAAGAAGCTAACCAGGTGGTTGATCTCGGTCCCTGTGCCGGGCGGCTCATGAAAACGCTTGCCCGAACGTCCATTCGCCCGGCGATTTCGCGCCCGACCGAAAAGGAATTGCCGGTGTTTCGGCGCCCTTGAAAGCGGGAGTCGAAGAAGGAGCCGCTGAACGTGAAGCCCGCAGCGTCTGCAGCCCCTCGAAACTGGTTGACTGTTGCCCGGAGACTTCCGCCTCCCCGGCCCGGTGGGAGCAAGAGGTTCTGGCGGCCTACCGCGAATGAGACGAATGGCTTGGGCCGCAGGGTGAGCAGGATGTTCTCTCGGTCGGTCTCTGAGCTGAGAGGGGTCTCGACGATGATCCGGCGGAATCGGTCCTCGGCGCGGACGTAGGAGGCTTTCAAGGTCATCCAATCCTTCTCGGCAGTCAGGCTTGAGGCAAAGTAGCCTTGATTGCTGCCCAGGCCGCCTGCGAGCGCCGTCCTGAGACTCG
>DATKYV010000201.1:0-9894 GCA_035528275.1 Terriglobia bacterium
CAATACTCCACCGGAACCATCATTTCCTCTTTGAGATACGCTCGCGCCGCTCCAATGGCTTCCAGAGGAATCGCGATTTGGTCAAAGGTATTCGGGTCCATGAAGGTCGCCGAGTCGGTGTCGCTGTAAAGATATTCCATCTCGCGTTTTTCGAGGACGGTGTCTTCCAGTTTTTCTTCGGGGCGAAAGCGCAGTTCCTTAAATGTGCCCTTGACCACGTCTTGAAGCTTGGCGTGGACGCTTCCCGGCATCTTCCCCTGGCCCACATGGTGCATGGCCTCGACCACCTTGAGAAGGTCGTCACCGATCTTCAGCACCGTTCCGGGACGGAATTGGGAGGCGATCACCATACATCCCTCGCCGGCCGGAGAGGCGTCGCGTGCCAAAGGGAAGGCCTTCGGGCGACTCTGACGCCCGCCGGCTCGCAGCGGTACGGCTATTCTACGTCACCGGCTTCGCGGGAAGTCAAGGGCGGGAATCGAAAACCAGGCACCGACAAAAGGCCCACCCAGTCACAGGCCTCGAGGGCAAGGAGGGTGCTTGTCCGCTGCGACACGAACCGCAGCGAGTATTCCTGCGTTTCAAGTACGGTCGAACTAGTCCGACCAAGCCAGATACCCGGGGACGATCAATCCGACGACCGGGACGATCAGCAGAATTCCCCACCAGCCGGGCTTGCGGCGCGCCTCGGCGATCGCCATCCACACGATGATCGTAATCACGATGTTGACAAACGGAATCAGGCAGAGAATGAACCACCAGAGAGGCTTCTTGGCAATGTTCAGCATCAGGATCACGTTGGCAATCGGAATCCAGGCGAGCCAAGCGTTCTCCGTGTTCGTCTTCTTGGCGATGGTTTGCAGGGCAAGCGAAAAGTAAACGTACAAGACGGCGAAGACCAGGAACATGACCCCCACCATCGCGCCAAGGAAACCCGTGGGGATTTCCTCCTGTTGGAATCCGAGGGCCGTCGCGGCGGGAATCAGCACGGCGAACGCAGCCAGCAACAGACAAATTCCCTTGAGAACTGGAGCCCGTCGTTTCATGAATTCTCCCTCCTGATGAGTTTTTCGATCCAAGCTCTTCTGCCGGGAGGTAATGCACCGGGCCGCTGTGGACGCGTCAGAAAGAACAGCACTCTCCGGCCGTTAAGTACACTCCGTTGCGTTGAAAACTGCGACCCAAACTACCAGACTGGCGCGCACTTTAGGCTATTGATTTCATGCTTGTCAAGCGCCTTGTCGGCGCTTCGGGGTGGTACTCGCGGCAGCGCGCCGACCGGACCGCCGCTGCTCCGGCCACAGATGGCGCTCAGTCTGCGAGGGCAAGAGGATTTTGAGGCAGCGAATCATTTCCCTCAGGCATCTCACCAATTGACCGATAAGAGAGGAGAGGATGAATCCGTGCTCAGATATATATCCAAACAACGAATTACTTCTCTTGTTAGTACTAACCTGAGACATCTCTTCGCCTGGGCGCAGCACCATCCCGGGACGCTCGTGGTCGGCGCGCTGGTGGTCGCCACGCTGCTGGCCGCCCCCGCGGTTCGCAAGAGCCCTCCGCACACCGACTCCGCCGCCGAGGATGTTCCACTCTTCATCTAACGGGTCCTTGCCTCAGCTTCCACTCGAAACGCTCACCGTTCCCAGACGAAGGGCACGGCGTGATCCAGGATTTCCTTCCCCGGATGGTCCAGGACGTCCACTTCCGCCTTCACGCCGCCCGACACCTGACACGCCAAGGTCACCAGACTCTCGACGGAGTCAGCGTCTCGCAACGCCACCCTCTTTTGCCACTCGACACGTCACTCTTCAGATTCCGGCACGTGCGCCAGAGAAAATGTGCTCCATCCCGAATTTGCAAGACGCCGGCGCACACGCCGCTGAGACCTCGACCGGGACCGGTGCAGCGCACGCGAGCGTCTCACTGAAAGCGTGTGATCGTTCCGGCGGAGTTGTAGAGATGGATGAGGGTGTTGATGTCCCGCTGGCTGGGCCGGTCCACGAGGGTTCTCCAGAACAGCGGGTGAGGAATCATCGGAACGTTGATCTGGCGGGTTCTCTCTTGGACGTAGGCATACATGATGTCGCCTTTGGACTTGCTATGCCCCTTCATCCCCAGGGCGTGTCCCAATTCGTGCAAAACGATGGCGCGCATTTCCTTCTTGGACCAGGGGAGTTCCAGGTTGATGCGGATGATCGCGACCCTCCGTCCGCTCATCTCGTTCCCCAGTCTTCGGAATTCCACCCACTCATAGGTCTCGCCGCCGTGGCCGCCGTGGCTCACCGAGATTTCCCAGCCCATGCGGATGTCGGCGTCTTGCGGCATCGCCACCAGTTGAAGCGGGAATACCTCGCGCCAGATATTGAACGCCTCGCGCGTCCCTTCCTGCCACTTGTTTTGCGGGGCGCTGCCGAGAAAAACCTTGATGGGGAATTCCTTCCATTCCTCCCCTTCTGAGCCACTGGAGACGTCCCAGTAGTAGTCCCCCGCGTCGGCAACGTAGTGGGCGGGTTGCAGAACCTCGGGCAGCGCGGGCATGGATTTCAGGAGTTGCAGCCTCGCCTGAACGCGCGCCACGTCGAACCGGAGGTCAGGACTGTCGCCGGCCAATTCGATGAAGCGCTGGAAATCCTGAATGGCCTGGGCGCGGTCCACCATTTCGTTGGCGATCCCTCGATTGTGGTACGCCTCGGCGTAGTCCGAGTCCGCCTCGATGGCGCGGGTGAAGGCCCCCACGGCTTCGGCGAAATGCTCGCGGTCCAGAAACCCGTTGCCCTCCCGCAAGAACGTCTTAGCTTGCTGGCGGTCACCTGGCGCGGCGCGTCCGGCCGCAAGCATCACCGCCAGCGCCAAGGCAACAACAACCAAGCTTCGCAGAAGTGATTTCATCTCATACCTGGAGTCTCCCCGCCGCGGGGCCGGCGTCTCACGGGAGACGGCAAACCTATTTCGCACGCGGCGCGGCGCCCGCGCACACCTCGGCCACCTTCACCTGACGAATTCCCGCGGCCGCCATCTCCTCGAGCGCCTCGCGCCCGCCCTTTTCGGTGATGGGTTTGATGGCATCCGCCACCAGGTCAACCGGGATGCCGCGCTTGCGAAGGTTCAGCGCCGACCAGCGAACGCAATAATCCGTCGCGACCCCGAAGGCTATGAATCGCCGCCGCCCGAGTGAGGCGAGGACGGCGTCAAAATTCGCGTTGGTCGAGACATCGTACTCCTGCTTCTCCACGATGAACTGGCCGGTCCATCGTGCGGGAGGACTAAACGCGCCGGGACGGTTGGGGATGACCGTCGGCGAGGGAAGCTGGGTCTGCGGAATCCGTTCCTGGCCCGGAGTTCCCACGACGCAGTGCGGCGGCCACTCAGAAAAGGAAGGATCGTCCGGCGGATGCGCGTCCGCCGAAGAGATGACAGGGATCTGCCGCTCCCAGGCATACGTCATCAGTTTCTTCAGGTTGGGAACGATATCCTCCGCGCCCGGCACGTAAAGACTTCCGCCGGGCAACATGAAGTCCACTTGCGTATCGATATCGAGAAAAACCAACGGCTCATTCATGCTCAAATTCCCCGGAGCCTAGGGCCGTATTACTGAAGAAGGTGAAACATGTCATTCTGAGTTCCCGGCCGTGCCGGGGACGAAGAATCTGCACTTTCTATCGACCTGAAAAAACTGCAGATGCTTCGCTCCGCTCAGCATGACAGATCCGGCGTCGATGTTTCACGTATTCCGGTAACGCGGCACTAGCGCGCACCCGAGGGGCGCGCCGCGCCCAAATAACGCTCGCGGGCCTCTTCGAGCAACTGCGTGAGCGCCGGGCTCTTTGCCACCGGGTACGCCGGCGCGCCGCTCAGCGCCCGGTAAGACTCCGGCAGCCGATCGAGATTCGCCAAGGCCCTGGCCTGGAGTGCAGGCAGATCTTCGCGCGCATCCACGCGGCGCCCCTCCCGCATCGCGGGCTTGAGCAGCGCGGTCGCTTCCGGAAAGGTTTCGTCGGCGCGTGCGATGAGGTCGCGATCGAACTTTCCGTCGCGGAAGAAACGGAAAACCTGTTTTCTTCCCGGGAAATGAATCTTCTGCTCGCTGAACTTGGTTGTGTATTCCACGCGGCCGTCGCGTTCCACTTCCACCAGCTTGTAGACCACACTGAGCGCCGGAACGTCGCGCGAGGTGGCGAGGTCCGTGCCCACGCCAAAAAGATCAATCGGCGCGCCCTGCCGGATGAGTTCCTCGATCTTGTATTCGTTCAGGTCGCCGCTGGCCACAATCTTCGTCTCCCGAAGACCCTGGCGATCGAGGATTTCGCGCACTCGCAAGCTTTTATCGAGCAGGTCGCCGCTGTCCAGCCGCACGCCGGGAATCTTCCGGCCCAAATGGGCGGCCGTCTCCGCGCCCGCCAGGGCGTCGTAGGTGTCGATAAGCAGGATCGCCGTCTCCGGAAAGGTTTCGAGCAGCGCCTCAAAACTCTGGCGCTCGCTGGAGAAAACCTGCGTCCATGAATGCGCCGCCGTGCCCGCCAGCGGCACGCCGTAGCGAAAACCGGCCAGCACGTTGGACGTGGCGATGCAACCGCCCACGAAAGCGGCCCGCGCCGCGCGCACACCTGCCTCCGGTCCGTGGGCGCGCCGGGTCCCGAACTCCAGTACCCCGCGGCCTTCTGCCGCTTGCACCACCCGCGCCGCTTTGGAGGCGATCAGCGTCTCGAAATTGATGACGGAAAGCAGGTAGGTTTCGACAATCTGCGCCCCGAGAACGGGCGCGGTTACCTGGAGGATGGGCTCTTCCGCGAAGACCAGAGTTCCCTCTTCCACGGCGTGAACGTCGCCCGTAAACCGGAAAGTCCGCAGGTAATCAAAAAACTCGTCGGAGACTGTGGCCAGCCCGGGCTGGGAGCGCAGGAAGCGGACATCCTCTTCGCTAAAGTGGAGATTCTCGAGAAAGTCGAGGGCGGAATCGAGCCCCGCCGCGAGCAGATAAGCGCGTTGGGATGGGAGTTGCCGAACGAAAAGTTCGAAGGTGGCGCGGCATTCGATATGGTGCTCGAAGTACGCCGCCGCCATCGTCAGCTCGTACAGGTCTACGAGCAATGCCCGGCCCGAATTTACGTTTCCCTCCAACCAACCCCCAAGAACAGCGGCAAAAACCGCTCCGAAAACAGTATGGTTTTGGGTGGGAGGGATGTCAAGCCGGGCGGATCATTCCCCGCCCACGGCGTGTGCGATAGCCATGATCAGCTCATCGGGAGGTTGCGGCTGGCCGGCAGCGTTGAGCGAAACGAAATTGAAATTGCCTTGCTTCTTGAAACGAATGTGGAACCCGCCCAGGAGGGCGAGGTAAACGGCGTTTTTCTTCGCATCCTTCAATTCGCCGAGGGGAAAATCAAAGGAGTGAGCGCCATTGGCGCTCCGGAACGCGACGCGGCGGTTGCCGATGAGAAGCTCGCCAACGCAGTAGTCCGCCCCGCCCCCGCCGTGGTCGTGGGCCACGGGAAAGTGCGCGACACTCCCGATGGTTGGCTGCGCCCCGGCGAGAGGATTAGCGGGCGCGTCGGAAGCTGGAGGACTTGTCACCGCCGTCGGAGCAGCCAGTGGGTTCACGCCGGAGTCCGTCGACTGATGGGGAGATTTAAGGCTGGCGGTGACGGTTGTCGTGCGGCCCTGCACCAGCTCGGCATCTTGTTCGTAATCGCGGAAGCCGCGCAGGGAGAGGCGAACGCGGTGCGCTCCTGGGGCCAGATTGCTCAGCTTCAGCCGGCCCTGTGAGCTCGTCGTCCCCACCGGCTCGTCGTCAATGTACGCTTGTGCGCCGCCGGGAGTGGCTTCGAGAAGCAGGACGGCGGCTCCCCTACTTGCCGCGGGAGGAACGGCAGCGCGCGGGGCCAATTGACGGAGTGTCGCGAGGAGCTCATCCGTCGCGCCGGCGTCAACCAGTTGGTTTGCGACTTCCGCCGTCATCTCGAAAGCGACGCCGTACTCCCGCGCCAGCTCCGCCACGCGAGGCGGCGCAACGCCGCTCTCGAGTAATTCGATGACCTGGTCCCTTTGCAGGGCTTTCCGGGGTTTCTGCGCCTCGGCGCGCCCAGGGTAAATCACCGCGCAGAGAACCAGCGCCGAAGCAGTTGCCAAGAAGGTCGCAGGATACGACCGACCACATCGGTAAGTGAAGCTCATCGTTCAGCCCCGCCTGAGAGCTACCTTATAGTCCGATGAACCTGCATCGTCAAGCGGGGAAAAGGCGACGGATGTTTATTAAGTTGGAACGTCAAAGGTGCAATCGGAAGGAGGCGCTATGCCCTATTGAAGAATGCGCTCTTCAGCCGCCTTGGCTCTTTGCGCTCGCCGGAGACTTTCGCGGAGAGTCTGATTTGAGGAATCCAGGCGCAGTCCCTTCTGGAATTCAGCGATCGCCTTGTCGTAGTCGCCGTGGTCCAGATAGAAGGTGCCCAGGGTGATTGCCGCTGAGATCTGCTTGGGATCGACGGCGGTCCGTTGGGGCGGGAGTACCCGGGCCGGCTGTGCTGTCGTGCTTAGAGGACTGGGGCGGGCGGCAAGAGGATTCACCGCCGGCTCGCTCCTCGCGGGCTGAGTTATGGGCTGGCGAACTCTTTCCTTCACGCCTTGCTGTCGAGTGGGCGTTGCCCGGGTAGCCGCAGGCGGAATGGTGGACGTCTGTTCCGGTTCCGAAGCCGGCTCCGCCTGCTTGACCTCCTGGGCAGCGGGGGCAGTCGTGTCCTCCTGGGGTTGGGAAGCCGCAGGCTCATCGCTCTTGGCTGGCTTGGGTTCGGCTGGCCCCGAGACGGGCGGAGAGGTCGCTTCTTGACTTGGGGCTGCCGGCTGCCGCGAGGTGAAATACCAGGCGGCCCCTCCAAGGGCAACCACCAGGATCGCAATCGAGGCCCAAATTCCCCAGCGAGACTTCGCTTCGGGTCTGGCAAGTGCGGGGGCGGGACGCGCAACGGGAGCAGGAGGCGCAGCCGCAACCGGTCCGGACGGAGAAGTGGCGGCGGTGGGGGCTTCGGTACGTGGAGTCTCCATCGAGGCCACGGGCATGGTGGGGGGAGCCGCTGGCTGCTGCGCCTGGGCGCGCTTGGCCTGCATCGCCGCGCGCAGCACCTCAGCAGGACGGGGAGTGTAGACGCTCGCGGGCTGGATCACGCGCGTCGCCCCCAGGGGCTCCGGCCCGCTTTCCGCCCGCTCGATCTCCTGGATGAGCGCCTTGGCGCTTTTTGGCCGAAGCTCCCGGTCCTTTTCCAGAGTCTTCATCACCAGGGTGGCGACTGATTCGGGAATCTGCAGTTCCGGCCGCAGAATGTTGATGGGCGTGGGCGGCTTCTGGAGATGAGCGAGGAGCATTTCCATCGTCGTATCGGCTTTGAACGGCAGGTCGCCGGTCAGCATCTGATACATGACCACGCCCAGCGAGTAGAGGTCGGAGCGGCCGTCCAGGTCATCACCGCGCTTCCCCATCGCCTGCTCGGGTGACATGTACTGGGGCGTTCCGATCACCACGCCGGTGCCCGTCAAGGTCAGACCGCCGGTTCCGGCCGCGCGGCTTTCTTTCAGCTTGGCGATGCCGAAGTCGAGGACCTTGGCCTCCTCGCCGCTGGCCGTCTCGATCAGCACGATGTTGTCCGGCTTGATATCGCGATGCACCAGTCCCAGCCCGTGCGCGGCTTCCAGCGCCGCGGCCACTTGTTTGACGATGGAGCAGACGCGCGGCACGGGCAGCGCGCCGTGCTCGTGAATAAGCTGCTTCAGGCTTTGTCCCTCAATAAACTCCATGACGATAAACGGGCGGCCGTCTTCCGCCTCGTCGATATCGTCCACGCGCACAGCGTTGGGATGCTGGAGTTTTCGGGTGATGACCGCTTCGTGCCTGAAGCGCTTGACGAAAAGCTCGTCGGTCATCAGCTCGCGGCTGATCACCTTGAGCGCCCGCATCTCGTCAAAGGCCACGTGCAGCGCCTTGTAGACCGCGCCCATCCCGCCCTGGCCAACTTTACTGATGATTCGGTACTTTCCGCGCACCAGTGTGCCGGGAGACCACGCGGTGAGATCCACCAGCGGCGTCCCGTCCTGAGGGCACACCGCGTAGGTGTTGGGATAGGTGGCTTCGCAGGTGGGGCAGCTTTTCATTGGATCCGGCGCCCGTTGAGAGACGCGAAAAGTATACCACAGCGCAAACGCGGGCAGAATGCGCAGAGATTTGCCGGCAATAGCCTCTTCTGGGCAATCAGAACGATGACTTCGCAGCGGGCATCCTCTTGATTGATTCTAAATCATCCTCGTGGAGTTGGATCAAGCGCCCAGAAAGCCGGCCAGCATCGGTAACGTCAACGCAGTCATCCGGGGACCGGGCACAATGTCCGTCTGACGCCGGGCTCTATTCCGGGGAGGATTCACACTTGACTCAGTTTGCGGCCGCCCGATAATAGGACAGATGACCTTGACCCGGCGCAGCAAAACTTGGCAGCAGATGGCTCTCGTGGCAGGAGTGGCCGCGGTACTGGTGGTTGCCACGGCGGCTTTGGGGATTCCTCATCGCCACAGCAGCGTTTCGAGTCGCGATTGCCCTGTCTGCCACCTCACGCACATCGCCATCCATCCCGCGCCGATACAGGTTGAGATCCATCCCCCGAACTTCGAAGATTCGTACACGCCGAACCCCGAAAGTCGCGCTTGCGGGGAGCCAGACTTTCCCTCCGCCCCCGCCCGCGCACCTCCCGCCTAAGTCTCCTCCCTATTAACACGCGAAGCGATCGGGACGCCGAACGAGGGAGTTCGGACCATGCTCCATTCTCCATTCGGAGCCAAGAGAGGAGGGTGCTCCATGCGGGAAAGAATTATTCTCTTGAGCAATTTGATGGCGATTTTTCTGGCCGTCGTTTGCGTTCCGCTATCTTTCGGCCAGCCGGACGGAACCCTGCGCGGCACCGTAAAGGTACAGGGGGCGGACGCCCCCATGCATAACGCCACCGTGCTGATCATCCAATTGGGGCGCGCGGCACGAACCGACCTCGAGGGAGTCTACATCTTCGAGCCGGTCCCTCCGGGGACGTACGATGTGGTGGCACACATGCACGCCCTGACAGATGAGAGGCGAACCGTCGAAATTCCACCTGGCGGGACGGTAACTCTGGATTTCGAACTCAAGCTCTCTCCCCTACGGCAGGAAATCACCGTAACTGCAAGCGGCCATGAGGAAACCACGTTCGACACGTTCCAGGCGGTGACCACACTCGATTCACTCCAATTGTCCGCCAAGAACGCCTTCGCGCTGGGCGAGGTGCTCGACAACCAACTCGGCGTGGCCAAACGGAGCTTCGGCCCGGGTAGCGCGCGGCCTGTGCTGCGCGGCTTCGATGGAGATCGGGTGCTCATCCTGTCTGACGGCCTTCCGACCGGAACTCTTTCCTCTCAGTCCGGCGAACACGCGGAACCCATCGACGCCGCGAGCCTCGAACGGGTTGAGATCGTCAAGGGACCCGCAACCCTGCTCTACGGCAGCAATGCTATCGGAGGCGTGGTGAACGCCGTAACAGAGCATCACATGCTCCACGAGCACCCCCATACAGGATTGCGAGGGTATGTGAGTAGTGGCGTGGGGTCCAACAATAACAGCGCGGGAGGGAGCGCGGGCTTTGAATACGGCGTAAAGAATTGGTTGCTGTGGGGGAACGGCGGTCGCCAGGTAGCGGGTGACTATTCCAGTCCGCTTGGCCGGGTGGAAAACTCCAACACGCGCCTCAGCTCCGGCTCAATGGGATTCGGATGGTTCGGCAGCAGGCCCTTCTTCAGCGCGGGCTATGCTGTCCAAGACGGTCGGTTTGGGGTTCCTTTCGCCGGAGAGTTTCACCATCACGACGATTCGGCAGAGGAGGGGAACCTCAC
>DATKYV010000202.1:0-5772 GCA_035528275.1 Terriglobia bacterium
TTGTGATTTGAAGAGTGGACTGATGGCTGGCTACTGACAACCGACAACAAACAACCGACAACTGACAACTGACCGCTCTCTCCCGTCTACCGCCTTTTCTCTCCCTTCCCATCCGCCCTGCTTGCGAAAAGCAATGCGCAAGGCTACACTTGCCCGCGATGGGCGAACGCCGCAAAGCTCCGCGATACATGTTTGGAGTGCCGGCCATGTTGCACCCGGCAGGGGGAGGCGTCGGCACGAAGGTGCTGGTCAGGATGATGAGCACGCGAGGTTGTTCCATCGAGGGGGCGGAGGGCTTGAGCCCCGGCAAAAAATGTGAGCTGTACGTTGACTGGCGAGGCGCCCAGATCGGACTGCAAGGCAAGGCGGTCTCAGGGGATGCGGAGGGGAACCTGGGACTGAAGTTTCTCTCCGTCGACAGGGACACCCAGAGGCGCTTGAGCGATCTCTGTGACACGCTGCGCATTCAGTCGGAGGCAGGCCCTCCGCGGCGCGAAGCGGACGCGGACTCGACGGTTCCGGTTACCGGGAACGAGCCGCAACTGCTGAGCGTCGCGGAACCGCCCGCGATGGCTCCATCGCCGGCGCCGGCGAAGATGCACGAGCGCCGTCGCGTGCCGCGCTACGTCAGCGATTTGCCCGCCCGCGTTTCGGTCCCCACCACCGGAGCGAGCTCGAATGTCACTCTTATCACCCTCTCCGTCTTCGGAGGCTGCGTGGAGGGTTCGGAGCTTCCCGAATCCGGCCAGGAATGCCAGGTCAGTACCGAATGGGAGGGCAGACCATTGCGCTTGCCGGGCAGGGTGGTCTGGAAGAGCAAGGAAGGACGGCTGGGCGTGAGGTTCGCTAGCCTCGACGAGGAGGCGGAGAAATCGCTTCGCCAGGTATGCACCAACCTCTGGCTTCAGCCCATGGCGCCCCTTCCCCCTGAGCCGCAGTCGTGACCGTCGTTAGCCACGCGCTCGCCCAGCGCCACCATGCGGTCGTGCCCGCCCTTTGTAGGGGAGGGCCTTTACGGCCCTCCCGTTTTCCTTTTGCGGGAGTACCGTAAAGGTGCTCCCCTACGACGATTCGATGATCTTCCGCTCTTCCTCCGTGATGCCGTACAGCTCGTAAACTAGCTCGTCGATTTCTGCGTCGGTCGAGGCGATTTCGCGGTCGAGGTCGGTAGCGCCGGCATCTTGCCGGCCCGTTCCTTGCCGCCGAGACGGCGGCGCTACGCCCTTCCGCTTGTTCAATTCCAGCATCCGCTCCACCAGCACAACCATGCGGTCGTGCCGGGCCTTGTCGGCAGGGTCGGAAAAGTCAATCGGGCGGAAGGGAAGTCGCTCGATGGCTTGCTTGTTTACGGCAAAGTAGCCACCGCGAAAAGCATTCGTCATTTGCTGGACGGCCTTATCCAGCAGGCGGGAATTGAGCAACCCAGCAACGTAGTGTGGATGGTGGCGGCCATATTTCATACGTGCACCGTAGCCGCCAGTGGTGATATTCACAAAGAACAAATGGCCTTCCTGATCAGGTGCAACACGAAGCCTAGTTGTCATATAAGGGATAAGGAGCTTGCTTCCTACAAATGTTCCGATGTTCTGGCTTCTCGCGTATGCATACCAGTCGGGGCGTTTTGCCCACAAACCCCTGTCGCGGGCTCCAAGAACTTTCTTATTCTCCTTGAGGTATTCCCAAGCGCGGGGAAACCGTTGCGTCAACGTGTCACTCGCCAGCAGGACAGCCCGCCCATTTTCCAGGACCTCGTATGGGTAGATGATGTGAAGACCCGCAGACAAATTAATCCAATAGCGATGAACGTGTTCGCCCTTCACAACGGGCCTGAGAATTGCGGCCTCAATGTGAAATTGCTCGCCAAGTGCCGTTTGCACCTCACAGAGTCTGCCTTTTCTCTGCCGTACCTCCAAGAGGTAGATTTTGTCCGCACTAGTCTTGAGCCCCTGGAAGATATGAGGTTCTAAGACCGACATGGTGGGGAGTTTGCGCATCAAACGCACTAGGGTTTGGCCGAACGCGCCCACGGCGAGCGTCCATCGTGCCGGGCCCACTCCGAGTTGGATCCGCTCAAATTTCAGGACTTCCGTTTGGAGCACACGGGCGAGCCCCTCTGCCCCTTCCTTTTGGTAAGCAGCCCCGAGGCGGACGTACTCGGCGTACCTGGGGCAGTCCCGTCTCAAGAAAAGTAGGCACGTGTAGTTCCCGGCCTCAGCAAACACCTGCGCGTCCTCAAAATCGACGATCCGCTCAATCGTATTCGGTGTGGTCACGAGCTGACGAAGACCTGCGCCATAGTCGGTCGTGAAAAACTTGTTTGGCAAAATGAAGCCGGCTCGACCCAGTTCTTTGAGAACTGTCAGCGCACGTTCCACGAAGAGCACGTATATGTCGTAGGTCGCCGTCGCTGCGCGGTAGTGCTGGTGGTAGTAGCGGCGCTGTTCTTCTCCGAGATCCTGACTTCTTACGTACGGCGGGTTGCCGATGACGCAATCGAAGCCGCCGGCGCGCATGATTTGCGGGATGGTGACGGGGCCCTGTAGAGGCGGCTTTACGCCGCCACGCTGTTGGCGGGATAAACCCGCCGCTACCGGCGGGAGTCCGTCAGTTGACGGACTCCCTACCGCCCTCACCCGTCCCGACCCTATCGGGACACCCTCTCCCTCGGGGAGAGGGGTGGGGGGTGAGGGGGCGCCGTCGGCAAACCAATCAAACGCGTTGATGCGCTCGCGCTCATCGTCCGCAAACAACGTTCCCTGCTCGTAGATATCCGGGCCGATCAGTGAATTCCCGCAGATGATGTTGTATTTCAGTTCGGGCAGGAGCGACTGCTTGGGCGGGAGTTGCGACTTCTCGCCTTCCAGGGCTTTCAGGTACAAGCTCATCATGGTGATTTCGACGGCCTGCGGGTCGATATCCACGCCAAACAAATTGTTCTTCAAAATCTTCGCC
Organism: Terriglobia bacterium; assembly: GCA_035528275.1. Taxonomy (GTDB): domain Bacteria; phylum Acidobacteriota; class Terriglobia; order UBA7540; family UBA7540; genus DATKYV01. The sequence continues at coordinate 2,953 of DATKYV010000202.1, forward strand.
TTGCGAAAGACGGAGAGGCGATGCCCGCCGTCCGGGTCGGTGTGCACTTCTCGCATGAAGTCGAGGCTCGGGTGCGCGTGCCGGACTTCCTGCTCCGGATGCTCCAGATACCACTTCGTGTGGTAGTCAATCAAGTACTGAAACGCCCCGATCAGAAACGACCCGGAGCCGCACGCCGGGTCGAGGATGCGGACCTTTTCAATCTGCTTGGGCGTCTTGCCCTCGATCGCTTTCCCCACCGTGTTCTTGACGATGTACTCGACGATGTATTTGGGCGTGTAATAGACGCCGCCCGCCTTGCGCACTTCCGGCTTTTCTTCCACCCAGACGCGCTTCGGCGTCAGCCGGATGGTGTTGCCCAGGTAGCGTTCGTAGATCGAGCCGAGAAGCTCGACGCCGATCACGTCAAAACGATACGGGCTCTGGGGCGGGTAAAGCCCCTCGATGATTCTCGCCAGGACTTCGGAATCAATCTTGATGGTTTCCGAGAGGTGGGGCTTGAAGATTTCGCCGTTGAAATCTTCGTTGATGCGGTGGAAGAGGTCGTTGAGCCACTCGAAGATGTGGAACTTGCCGCCGCGCGCTTTCCAATCGTCCACGGCGTCGGCGAGCTGGCGCTTTTCGATGATGCGCCGGTCCTCGGCGATGCGCACGAAGACGATGCGGTCGAGAAGCCGCTGTACCACCTCGTTCAGTTGACGGGCGGTGAGGTCGGGATTGTTCTTGTAAACGTCCCGGGCGAGGTCGGAGCGCCAAGCCGTCATCTCTTCCAGAAACGCCTTGTCCACCGGGATGCGCAAGCGCTTGGTGCGGCGGTCGCGCGGCAGCATGGCCTCGAGCGACCCGGCGGCCACGCGCTCCTTCGAGAACTCCCAGAGCTTCTCGGTGTATTTCAGGTAGTCGGTGTACTTGAACTCCCGCAACAAACCTTCGTCCGGGCGGCGCTCGTCGGGCTTGATCGAAGCGTCGTAGAAACGGAATTCTTCGAAGTCGGTGAGGATGACGAAGAAAACTTGCTTGGTGCTCCAGGCGTACCCCTTCGCTTGCAGGATGTGCTTGGCGGCATCCAGAGGCTCGCAGGGCGCTTTCGCCTCCACAAAGAATTTCGTTTGCCCGCTGAGACGAAAGCTGTAATCGGGCTTCCCGAGGGTTTCGGCTTCACTGCTCTCGACGAGCACTTCGCGGGCGTGATGGGGCAGCCCCGCTTCGTTCCTCACGTCCCAACCCAGGGCCTCGAAGAAAGGGTTGATGAAGTCCACGCGCGCCTGGGCTTCCCGATAGTCGCGGGAAAGGTAGTGAGCCTTGTCGGCCTCGAACCCCTTGATGAGGCCCTGGAGCTTTTGTGCAAAAGTCTCGATGGCGGTAGGCAACGTTTACCTCCGGATTAAGAAGGGCGCGCAACCGGGAGTTTAATTCCAAGCCAACACGGGTTCAAGGGGATTTGGCTTCGCATTGATGGGGCCGTGTGGATCGCACTCCCGAGGTGACCATAGGTGTTGACGTTGCTACAGCTTCCACAAATACTCTGCAGATTTTGCACAAAGTAAACGCGGTCACACACTTCGTCGGCGCGGCGCTTTTTTTGCTTGCGTTTCGCTTTTTGTTCGCCTAGAATATTGCCTGACCCTTTAGGCCTGAGAGTGATTTTCGGCTGGAACGACCTATCACTGAAAAGGTGAAGTCATGGCGCTCACACGGCGGCAAAAGCAGGTTCTGGATTTCCTGGTCAGCTTCATCAATCGGCATGGCTACTCGCCGAGCTTTGAGGAGATCGGCGCATCGCTCAAACTCTCGTCGCTGGCGACAGTCCACAAGCATCTTCAGACTCTGGAGAAGAAGGGCTTCATCCGGCGCGGCTACAATCAGAGTCGCTCGGTGGAGGTGGTGGCGGTTCCCGGCTCGGTGCCGTTTGCGCGGACGGCAATGCGCGGTCTGGGCCGCAAGTCAGCCGCGAGGCCTGCTGCCGCACCCGGCCCCCTGCCGCTCGGCAACATGGAGTTCCCGCTGCTCGGCCGCATTGCCGCCGGCCAGCCCGTGGAGGCGATCGCCAACCCCGAGACGCTTTCCCTGGGAGACATTGCGGGCGGCAAGAGCAACATCTACGTGCTGCAGGTGAAGGGCGATTCGATGATTGACGATCACATCTGTGACGGCGATTATATCCTTGTGGAAGGAGCCGAGACCGCCTCGAACGGCGACATCGTCGTGGCACTTACGGGAAACACTGACGCCACGCTCAAACGCTTCTTCCGCGAGGCCGACGGCAAGGTGCGGTTGCAACCCGCCAACGCCCAGATGGATCCCATCTTCCTGCCGGCGCGTGAGGTGAAGATTCAGGGCAAGGTCATCGGCGTCCTGCGAAAATACTGAGAGCTTGCACGAGGGAGAACATTGAAAGCGAGCGATCATCTTCGCGCCCTCCAGATTCTTCTGGGGCTGGGATTCGTCCTCGCCTTCGCACCGGCGATTCGCGCCGAGGAACTGGTCCTCAAGGATGGGAAGAAAATCGTGGGCGCTATCGTCGGCTACGAAGGCGATATGTTCCGCGTGCAGACGGAGTACGGCTTCGCGTTGATCAGGAAAGACATGGTCGCCTCGATCAAAATCGAGCCGGGCAGCAGCGGGAATGTGCCCGGGAGCGGGGAAAGTGCCAAGGCCTCAGGTCTCGACAAGCCTTCAACGGGGAAGGGCCGGGAAACTGCGGCCTCAACTGCACAGGCGGCGGCCAAGACCCCTCCCTCCCCCAGCCAGCCACTGGTCAAGCCTCTGCCCAAGGACATCCAGGAACGGGTGGAGGGGACGGAGTACGTCAACGAGACG
>DATKYV010000203.1:0-28714 GCA_035528275.1 Terriglobia bacterium
ATTCAATCAGAGAATATCCTTTCTGGCGATTCACCCAACTCCTCCTGTCTGTCGGCCGCGGGCCACTCCGATCGCTCTTCGCGTCCCGCGATAGTGGCGCGCTAAGGCACATTGGGTGGCTCACTTTTGGCCCCACTGCGGCCGGGCCGCCCTACGCTCCGAGCGCTGCCGATTTGATACCAGATTGAGCCTCGCCTGGCAATCACAACTCCTGGATGCCGGTCCGGAATTCCTCGCCTGGCCAGGAGACTTCAAGCCGCATGCCGGCTCGACCGCAAGTTATCAAGCGAAGCAAAAGAAAAAGGGGGAGCCACAAGGCTCCCCCTATGGGTTCTCTGAATGTTGCCATTTCAGCCCAAACTAGCCCGCGAGGGGCGAGTCGGTGGCCGTAGCAGCAACGGCGGAGTTCTGACGAATCACGCCTGAGTGATCCGTAAAGTAGAAGTTGGTCCCAGTGGTCCCGGCCGTCACGGGATTGGCGTTGATCTCGTAAGTGTCGATTCTGCCCCCCACCGTCGGCCCTTGCGTGTAGATGAACGAGTAACCACTCTTCACGCCACCCGCCAGAACGCTGTCAATCAAGCCCGCAGCCGACGCCGTGGGCACGGCTGTGGTGCCCGGTCCCAGTGAAGTGAGATCCGTGCTGTAGCCGGCGTTGTAGGTCGAGGCGTACGTGATCTCGGCCGTATTCATCGTCCGCAGTGATCCCACTGCCGACGCCTGGTTGGCCGCAATCCGCGAACGCAGAAGGTTCGGGATGGCAATCGCCGCGATGATCAGAATAATCGCCACGACAATCAGCAGCTCAATCAGCGAAAAACCGCGCGAATCCTTTCTCATGCCTGCCTCCTTTGGAGATTCCATTCAAGGTGTTCGAGAATGGCTACCTCCTTTTAAGCAAGTCTCTATCCACCTTGCCGAGTTCCCCACTTTTCGGTTGTAGATTCCAACCTACTTTGTTTCAGTAACTTGCCTCGGCTATCTGTGTAGGCGGTTTTCAACCAGCACCCGCTGTCACAGGTTGTGACCGTTTGTGTCGTCCCGCGGCGACACGATTTGTCATTGCAGCAATGTCAGGAAATGTCTCTTTGCAGGGAATAACCCCTTGGCACCCAATCCCAATGACTGTCTATCAGAAAACACAAGATAATCTTGAACCAAGCCTAGAGGCCGTATTTCTTGGCATAATGGCGGAATGACCGATAAGACATGTGAAGTAATTCCGCCGCACGTGTTCGTACGCCGCCGGCGCTACGCAGCGCCTCGAGCAGGTACTGCTTTTCAATCTGTCCGATGTGGGATTGCAGGTCGATTCCCTCCTTGGGAATCTGCGCGACTTTTTCTCCCGTCACCGTGACGCCCGCAACGGTTTCGGGCAGGTTTTCCAGCCGGACCACTCCGTCTTGTTCGGCACTGACAGCCACGGCGCGCTCCATGGCGTTTTCGAGCTCGCGAACGTTTCCGCGCCACGCATAGAGCTTGAGCGCCGAGAGCGCATCGGGGCTGAAGTCGCGCAGCGGTTTGGCCATCTGCAAGGAAAACTTGTGCAGGAAATGGCGCGCCAACGGCTCGATGTCCTCCTTCCGCTCGCGCAGAGGAGGCACGTGAATGGGAATGACGCTGACCCGATAATAGAAATCCTCGCGGAATTGGCCGGCCGCAACCATGGCCTTCAGATCGCGGTTGGTGGAGGCGATGAGCCGGACGTCCACCGGAACATCGACGGTCCCGCCCAGAGGTTTGACTTTCCTCTCCTGCAGAACGCGCAACAGTTTTACCTGCATCGTGGGACTCGTCTCGCCGATCTCATCCAGAAAAAGCGTTCCCTCGTTTGCCGCCTCGAAGATCCCTTTCTTATTGGTGTCGGCTCCCGTAAACGCGCCTTTGAAGTATCCGAACAATTCGCTCTCCAGGAGCGTCTCAGGGAAGGCGCCGCAGTTGATGGAGATGAAGGCTCGCTCGCGCCGCGGCGAAGCTTCGTGAATGGCTCGCGCCACCAACTCCTTCCCGGTCCCGCTTTCTCCGGTGACCAGAACCGTGCTCGTGGTTGTGGCAACCGTCCGGACCATTTCCAGGATGGACTGAATCTTGCGGCTCTGACCGACAATATTATTCTGTGCGAAGACGCGGAGAAGTTCGCGACGGAGGCGGATGTTCTCCTCGCGCAACGCCAGCTGTTCGAGCACTCGTGCGACCACCAGCCTCAATTCGTCGACCAGCTTGTCCGTCTTGATCACGTAGCGGTCCGCTCCCAGATTGAGCGCCTGGACGGCGGTGGTAACGGTGGGCACCGCCGTGATAAGAATGAAAGCAGCAGGATTGCCGGATTCCCGCGCTTTTTCGAGCAGCTCGATGCCCGTGACGTCCGGCATGCGAATATCACAAATGATCAGGTCGTGGGCATGCGATTCGATCTTCTTGACGGCCGATTGTCCGCTGGAGGCGGTCTCAACCATGTGCCCGTCCCTGCGGAAGGCGATCTCCAGCATCTGGCAGAGCGATTTTTCATCGTCGACTATCAGCAAACGGGCCATGGACTCTCCCGAGCAGGAATCCTATCTCACTTCGGCGGGGTGGGGTTCGGAAAAATCGCCCGTGGTCTATTTCAGGACGATTGCGGCCGATTCCTGGGCAGGTCGATCAGGAATTTGGCTCCCTTGCCGGGCGCCGAGTCGACGCGAAGGCTTCCGGAATGCCCTTGAACGATCTGGTAAACGATGGCCATGCCCAGCCCCGTTCCATTGGCGAAGCCCGCCTGAAACGGCTCGAAGAGTTTTTCCAGCTGGGTCTGATCGAAACCGATGCCGGTGTCGGATAGCACCACGCGCACATTCTGGGGATGCTTGTCCTCAATCTCCGCGGTGAGCGTGCCGCCTTGCGGCATCGCCTTCAGCGAGTTGTCGCAGATGTTCCAGAAGACCTGCCGGATCTTGTCCGCATCGGCGCAAGCCGAGACAGAGCGGCGCGGAAGCTTGCGCTCAATTCGATATCCGGAACCGAAGAGCGGGTGGTGCTCGATGAGCAGCAGCGTCTCCTCGAGAATGTTTGCCAGATCCACTTCGCGAAACTCGAATCGCTGATCGCGCGAGTAGATCAGAATATCGGAGACGAGCTTGTTCAACCGCTCCGACTCCCGGCTTACAATGTCAATGAGCTTCGCCTGGTCCTCATCGAGCTGGGCCAGCCTTTGGAGTAACTTAACCGATCCCGCGATGGATGCCAGCGGATTCCGAATCTCATGAGCGATTCCGGCCGAGAGATGCCCGAGCGCCGCCATGCGGTCCTTGGCACGGTACTCAGCCTCCCGGCGCCTCTGCTCGGTGAGGTCCTGGATGTTGAACACGTACCCGACGGCCCCCACCTCGGGCAATATGAGCGGTGAAGCCGCTACTCCCAGGATGCGGTCCTCGCCGCGCGGATGCCGGTAAGTGATCTCCTGGCGCACGTGAGACGTGGAATCGTCTTGGCCGATCTGCCCCACTCTCGGACCGCCGGGAAGAACCTCCTCAATGGACAATTCCTTGAGGTCCCAGAGACGTCGCCCGAGGATGGCGGCGCCCGCAGGATTCAATTCCTGGATCCTGCCTTCCAGATCGGCGGTAATCAAACCGTCGCGCATGCTGCGGATGATGTTTTCGTTGATGGCCTGAAGGCTTGCCACCTCACCACGCTTGTCTCGCAGCTCGGCGCGTGTCTCTCGCAAGCTCTCTGCCAGGTAGCTGCTCAGGTAGGCCACGGCAAGGAATCCAAAAAGGCTGGCGACGATTTTCACCTGGAGGGTTCCCAGATCCACAGACTGTTCGGAGGACGTCGCAAGAATCCGCAAGAAACGGTGCCGCCTGGCAATCTCGGGTAGAAGGTTCGGCAAATAGGCCAGCTCCAGCAGGGCGCCCATGAAGACGAAACTCGCACCGGCCACAACCAGAGCTTTTCCCCTCGAGAGAAGAACGCTGGCCAGAATGATGGCCACGGGGTAGAGCGAAAGGTAGTTGCTTTCCAGGTCGCCGGTGACGTGCACAACCGCCGTGACGATGGCAAGGTCTGACAGAATCTGTAAATAGGCCTGCTGCTTGAAGTCGCGACTGATTTCGCTGTAGATCAAATAGAACAGGCCGAGCGTGTACCAAAGGATGATGACCACGCCCAGGTACTTAATGGCATTCGGGCGGCTGGGGTCCGGGACCACCTGCTGGATCGCAAACTCGATGGCAAAAACAAACGTAATGATGACGAAGCGGATCTTGGTGACCCAGGGGAGCCAGACTTGAAGTTCGACCGTCGATTTCATCGAAACACTTGACCCGCATTATAGAAAGGGTGCCGCGCGAACACAAGGGCGGGACTGGAGCAACCCGCAATGAAGGATATGAGAGCTCTCAAAGAGGCTCGTTTCGGTCCGTGATGGCCTCAAAAGGGGGCAACCCCCCCGGGGCCGCGGACCGACGGCCCCGGAGAGCGATTAGGTAAGTTCGTTGAGAAACTAGCCGGCGAGTTTGCCGATCAAAGAGAACAGCGGCAGGTACATGGAAATGACCACGCCGCCGACCACCACGCCGAGCACGAGAATGATGGCCGGCTCCATGGCCGTCAGCAGGTCGCCGACCGCCGCGTCCACTTCGTCCTCGTAGAAGTCGGCGATCTTCTGGAGCATGGCGTCGAGTGCGCCGGTTTGCTCGCCCACGCCGATCATCTGCACGACCATGTTAGGGAACACCCCTGTCTCGCGCAACGGATCGACGATCGTGCGGCCTTCCTCGATGGCCTTGCGGACGCCCAGAATGGCCTTCTCGATGACCGCGTTGCCGGAGGTGCGCGCGGTGATGTCCATGGCCTCCAGCATGGGGACGCCGCTGGTGATCAGGGTGCCCAAGGTGCGGGTGAAACGTGCGACGCCGATCTTCCTCATCAACGTTCCCAGAAGCGGGAGCTTCAAGACGATCGTGTCAATCATCATCCGGCCGTTGGGAGTTCCGTAATAGGCCTTCAACCCCCAAAGCGCAAAAGCACCACCAATAATCATGGGCAGCGCAAAGTATCCCACGGCCGTACTGGCGTTGATGACGATTTTTGTCGGGAGAGGCAATTCGACGCCCAAGCCCTGGAACAACGTGGCGAAAATCGGGACCACCTTCCAGAGCAAGAGAAAAATGACGCCGCCCGCGATCACCAGCACCGAAACGGGGTAAATCAATGCCGATTGCACGGCGCGCTTGAGCTTGACGGCCTTCTCAATGTAAGTGGACAAGCGCTGGAGAATGGTGTCGAGAATACCTCCGGTTTCGCCCGCCTCCACCATGTTCGTGTAAAGGTCATCAAAGACCTTGGGATACTGCCGCAGCGCGTTGGCGAGCGTCGAGCCGCTTTCCACCGAGGACCGGACTCCGGCGAGAATCTTGGCGAAAGCCTTGTTCTCCTGCTGACTCGAGAGAATTTCCAGACACTGCACGAGGGGCAAGCCGGCATCGATCATCACCGAGAACTGGCGGGTGAAAATGGCCAATTCCTTGGCGCTGACCTTGCCCACCACTTTGGGCTTGGGGATGGCGATCTCCCGCCCCTTTTCCACAATACGGCTGGGGGTAATCTGTTCCCGTCGCAGGACAGCGTCCAAGGCTTCCCGGCTCGGGGCTGCCCGAGTGCCCGTGACCTGCTCACCCGTGCGGGATGTTCCACGAAACTCATATTGAGGCATGGCTTGGTTTCCTCACTAGTCCTCCGCGCCCTAAGAAACATTCGAGGGCGGCGAAGCCAAGGGTTGGCGGCGGCTCGCGTCTACCGCCGGTTGTAGGATCCGGCGGCGGGGCGCGCGCCGGCCCCCGCACCGGCCCGGCTGATCATGTCCTGGAGCTCCTCCGCATTGCTGGAGCGCAACAGAGCCATCTCCAGGGTGATTTGCCTTTGCTGCAACAGCGCCAGAAGCGACTGATTAAAAGTCTGCATCCCGTACTTGTCCTGTCCGGTCTGCATGGCCGAGTAAATCTGGTGGATCTTGTCCTCCCGAATCAGGTTGCGGATGGCGGCGTTGGGGACCAGGATTTCCATCACCATCGCCCGGCCTCTTCCGTCCGGCTTGGGAAGCAGGGCCTGGCACATGATCCCCTCCAGCACCAGCGAGAGCTGGGCGCGAATCTGCGACTGCTGGTGAGCGGGGAAAACATCGATGATACGGTTGATCGTGGAGGAGGCCGAGTTGGTGTGCAGCGTGCCAAACGTCAAGTGACCGGTTTCGGCGATCCGCAGAGCCGACTCGATGGTTTCCAGGTCACGCATCTCGCCGATCAGCACCACGTCCGGGTCCTCGCGGAGCGCGGCGCGCAGGGAATTCGCAAACGAGTGGGTGTCAGAGTGGACCTCCCGCTGGTTCACCAGGCACTTCTTGTGCGGGTGGATGAACTCGATGGGGTCCTCGATGGTGATCAAATGCTCGTGGCGCGTCTCGTTGATCAGGTTGAGCATCGTGGCCAGGGTCGTGGACTTGCCGCTCCCGGTCGGTCCGGTGACCAGGATCAGCCCGCGGGGCTTTTCGCAAAGTTTGCGCACCACCTGCGCCAGACCCAGTTGCTCAAACGATTTGATCTCGAAGGGGATGACGCGGAAGACCCCCGCCACCGCCCCGCGCTGGTTGAAAAGGTTTCCGCGGAAACGCGCGATGTTCTTGATGCCGAAGGAGAAGTCGAGCTCCAGACTCTCCTCAAAGCGGTGCTTCTGAGCATCGGTGAGGATGCTATAGGCCAGCTGCTTGGTGTCCGCCGGGCCCAGCACCGGCAGGTCCTCACACGGTTTCAGCTCGCCGTGCAGGCGAACGCGCGGCGGCGAGTTGGTTGTGATGTGGAGGTCCGAACCACCGGAGTCCACCATTCTTTTCAGAAGCTCACTAAGCGTCGGTATCGGCATCTCCTTAACTCCCCTTCTCCCTCCGCGCGCCTCGGTCCGGCAGCGCACGTGCTGAGCGACCAAATCTATAAGACCGTTTCGCGAATCACTTCTTCCAGGCTACTGATCCCGGCCGCCACCTTGATCAGCCCGCTGCGGCGCAGGCTAATCATCCCCTGCTCGATAGCTTTGCGTCTTATTTCCAGCGCCGAGGCGCCCACCAGGATGAGCTCGCGTATTTCGTCGGTGATTTCCAGGACTTCGTAAAATCCGACGCGTCCCTTGTATCCCTTGTTGCCGCAGGTTGAGCACCCCTGGCCCTTGTACACTTTGACGGTTTTCGCTTCCTCGGGCGTATATCCCGCGTCGATCAGGACCTGCGGGGCAACATCATCGACCACCTTGCACTCCTGACAGATGCGTCGCGCCAGCCGCTGGGCGCAGATCAGGTGGACCGAGGTGGCGACCAGAAAGGGTTCAATCCCCATGTTCATCAAGCGCGAAATCGTGGCCGGCGCGTCATTGGTATGAAGCGTTGAAAGCACCAAGTGCCCCGTCAGCGCAGCCTTGATGGCGATTTCCGCCGTCTCAAAGTCGCGGATCTCGCCCACCAGGATGATATTCGGGTCCTGCCGGAGGAACGAACGGAGCGCGGCGGCGAAATTCAGCCCGATCTGCTCCTTCATCTGCACCTGATTGATCCCGGGAAGCTGAAATTCCACCGGGTCTTCCGCCGTGATGATATTCGTGTCAGGCTTATTGAGCTGGGCGATGGAGGAATAAAGCGTATTGGTCTTGCCGCTTCCCGTGGGGCCCGTCACCAGGACCATCCCGTACGGCTTGAAGATGGCCTTCTGGAACTTGGCCAGCGACTCCGGCTCGAATCCCAGCTTGGTCATGTCCAGGCGGAGGTTTTCCTTGTCGAGCAGCCGCATGACGACTTTCTCGCCGTGCAGCGTGGGCAGAACCGAGACGCGGAAATCCAACTGCTTTTTCTTGCCGTTGTGCATCATCCTGATCATGATGCGACCGTCCTGCGGCAAGCGCTTCTCCGAGATGTCGAGCTTGGCCATGATCTTGACACGACTGATGATGGCGTCCCGCAGTTTGACGGGAGGGTTCATGATGGTCGCCAGCACGCCGTCAATCCGATACCGCACACGGTACTCTTTCTCGTACGGCTCCATGTGGATGTCGCTGGCGCCGCGCTTCACTGCATCGGTGAGGATGTAGTTCACGAGCTTGATGACCGGGGCTTCTTCCGCAGCCCTTTCCAGCGCCGCCAGGTTCAGCGTGGACTCATCCTCAGCCTCCAGCTCGACGCTCTCCGCTCCCCCCTCGTCAATGAAGCTGACGATCTCCTCGATCTCTTTCTTGCGCTCCACGTCCTCGATCGAGCCGTAGTGCTTCTTGATGGCATCCATGATGGCGCTTTCCGACGCCACCACCGGCTCAATATTGAATCCCGTCATGAACTTGATGTCGTCCATGGCGAAGACGTTCGTGGGATCGACCATGGCTACCGTCAGCGAAGAACCCACCCTGCTGAGGGGCAGAATCTGGTACTTCAGGGCGGTTTCCATGGGGATCAGCTTGATGACGTTGGGATCCACCTCAAAGTAGGCTAGGTTGATGGAAGGGACGCCGTATTGACGCGAGAGGACCGCCGTGACCTCGTCATCGCTCAAAAACCCCAGCTTAACGAGAGAGTTCCCCAGCCGGCCGCCATTGGCTTTCTGGTGATCCAGAGCCTGTTTCAATTGTTCGGAAGAGATGATCTTTTCTTTAATGAGAATTTCGCCGAGCTTCCCAGACATCCCCGAACCCCCGTTAGGGCCTTATTCCATCCCGTTGGGCCACCACCCGAAACCCTGTCTCCGTCATAAAATGAGGCAAGCCTTCCAAAATCCAGAACTTACAACGAATCCTAGAGAAGTCACGGGGTAAAGTCAAGACGATTTCCACAAGTGATGGCCGTTGGCGCGGCAATCACAGCCACTTGGGAAGCGCTCCGAGGCCCATTGCGCCCTGCCTTGACTTCACTGGCTGCCAAGTATAACGTTTTGAACATGCAGTTCGCCGCCAGGGTACCTTCGCTGGAGCCTGGGGAGGCGCTTCGCCGCTACCACGAGACACTCTACCAGCGCTTCGGGGCGCAGAGATGGTGGCCGGCGCGCACGCGCCTCGAAATCATTCTGGGGGCCATTCTCACGCAGAATACCGCCTGGCGAAACGCCGCGCTGGCCCTCAAACAGCTTCGCAAAGCCGGCCTCCTGAATCTGAAGCGACTGGAGACGTTGTCGAGGCTGGAGTTGGAATCGTTCATTCGGCCCGCGGGTTTCTATCGCCAGAAGGCCGCAACAATCTGCAATTTCCTCAACTGGTTGCGACGCACACACGGTGGCTCGCTGCGCGCCGTCTTCACCCGCCCGCCGGATGAGGTTCGGCGGGAATTGTTGAGCGTCAAAGGGATAGGGCCGGAAACGGCGGATGCAATTCTGCTCTACGCGGGCCGCCAGCCGCTCTTCGTCGCCGACGCCTACACGCGGCGCATCCTGGAACGACACGCGCTGGTGCCTCCACGTACATATTATTCCGAGGCCCAGGATTTCCTCCACCGAAATCTGCCGCGGGACCAAGGCCTGTTCAATGAATTCCACGCGCTCCTGGTGGAGGTCGGCAAGCAATACTGCCGGCGCGAAGCGCCGCGTTGCGAAGCGTGTCCGTTACAGGATTTCTTGCCGCACCCGGCGGGCCGCGAAGTTTCCGGGACTGCTTCGCTATCTTTGTCCCACGACTTGAGGAAACCCCGGCCCGAAGCCCGCGCGAGGCTAATCTAAGCATGGACCAGAAGCCCAATCCGCGGCGCAAATGGTTTCTGATATTCCTCCTCTTCATCGTCCCCGCCCTGCTCATTCTCGGCTGGGCCCCGGCCTCACTCAACCTGGCTTTCCTTCAGCCGGAGACGCCGCAGCAGACCATCCTCCTTCTCGCCGTCTACACGGTCATTTTCCTGGCCTTCGTCATCTTCGCCCTGATCCTGCTCCGCAATCTGCTGAAGCTATATGTCGAACGGCGCCAGCAACGCCTGGGCGCGCGCTTCAAAACCAAAATGGTGGCGGCATTTCTCGGCCTCTCACTCGTGCCCGTCAGCTTTCTCTTCATTTTTGCTTACGGTTTGCTCAACCGGAGCATCGACAAGTGGTTCGGCGTTCCTTTCGACATCGTCCGCCAGGACGCTCAGGAGATTTTCGAGCAGGTCGAGCTACAGGCCGAGCAGCACGCGCTCCACGACACGCTCCACCTGGCCTCTGACGAGAAACTCGCGGCGGGGCTTGCCCGGCGGGATGCGCGGGGGATCGAGCTGCTCCTGGCACGCCAACTGAAAAGCCTCAGTCTGGAAACCGTGATGTGTTTCGACGCCCAAGGCCAGCTGGTGGCGCGGGCGGGCAGCCGCTGGCCCGGGCCATCGGAAGTCGCCGGGGTTTTCCCGCAGATCTCTTCCGGCGCCTTGCCGGCCGAAGGCATTTCCACGCACTGGCAGTCGGGCCAAGCCGATCTCTATCTGGCCGCGTCGCCCGTCACGGGCGATCGTGGGACCGTCCTGGGAGGCGTGGTCAGCGCCGCGCGCTTGCCCACCGAGATCGGGCAGAGGGCGGCGGAAATCCAGCGCGAATCCGCGAAGTACGACGTCTTGAGCCGCGAACGCAAAGCGGTGAAGCGCAATTATCTGCTGGTGCTCTGGCTTCTCACCCTGCTCATTCTTTTCGTCGCAACCTGGTTCGCGATCTTCCTGTCCAAGCAGGTCACCGTGCCCATCCAGGCTCTCGCTCAGGGGACCGAGGAGATCTCCAAAGGCAACCTCGGCTATCAGATCACGGTGCGCGCCGATGATGAGCTGGGCCGGCTGATCGTGTCCTTCAACGAGATGACCCGGCAGCTTCAGGAGAATCGTCAGGCTTTGGAGCGGGCCGCGAGGGAACTTCAGGAGGCCAACCGGGAATTGGAGGAGCGCACCAAGTCCACCGAGGCTATCCTCGAAAACATCCCCACGGGAGTGATTTCTTTCGACCGCCAAGGGCGGATTACGCAGGTCAACTCCACCGTCGACCGGATGTTCGGCCGGCCGGGGTTGACCGCCGCGCGCAGCCTCGCCGATCTATTCTCCGCCGAGGACGCGCGGGAGATCTCAAGGCTCTTCCGCCGCGCCGCCCGCCAGGGTGTGGTCACTCGCCAGATGGAGCTCGATCTGGGCAAGCGCCGCGCCTCTGTGGCGTTGACCATCTCTTCCATTCGCGCCCGTCACGGAACCGTGGGCGCCGTCCTGGTCCTGGAAGATTTGACGGAATTGCTGCGCGCCCAGAAGGCCGCGGCCTGGCAGGAAGTGGCGCAGCGCATTGCCCACGAAATCAAGAATCCTCTGACCCCCATTCAATTGTCCACCGAGCGCATCCGCCGCCTGGTCGAGCGAGCCAGCCCCAGCGCGCTTTCCGCGGAGCTGGTGGAGGCGGTGGCGGAGAGCGCGTCGCTGATCGGCCGCGAGGTGGCAACTCTGAAAACTCTGGTCGCCGAGTTCTCGAGCTTCGCGCGATTTCCGGCGTCCCACCCCGTTCCCTCCAGCCTCAATGCAATCATCGAAAACGCGCTCAACGTGTTCGACGGCCGACTGAGCGGCGTCGAGATCCATCGCCAGCTCGCTCCGGAGCTGCCCACCCTCCAGGCTGACCCCGAGCAGATGAAGCGCGCCGTGGTCAATCTCATCGACAACGCCGCCGAGGCCATCGAGCAATCGGCCCTCAAGGAAATCTCGGTGCGCACGGCGCTCGACGCGGAGCGCGACGTGGTGGAACTCGTGGTTGCGGACAGTGGCCCCGGCATTTCCCCCGAGGATAAGGCCCGGCTTTTCCTGCCGTTTTTCTCCACCAAGCGACGAGGAACGGGCCTGGGGCTGGCCATTGTCAGCCGCATCGTCTCCGAGCATAACGGCTCGATTCGTGTGGAAGAGAATCAGCCGGCAGGCACAAAGATTGTGATTGAATTGCCCGTGGACCGCTCGCTCACCGAGACTCCGGAAAAGGAGCTTTCCGAGGCTGGACAATAAAGAGCGAAGTTGGTGGTTTGAGATTCATCGTTAATCGCTGAAAAGTCATGGCGCGTCACTCCATCCTGATCGTCGACGACGAGCTGGGCATTCGCCAGTCACTCACCAGCGTCCTTGAGGACGAAGACTACGAGGTCGCCTCCGTCGAAAGCGGTGAAGCCTGCCTGGAGTATCTCGCCGGGAAGGATTTCGAACTGGTGCTGCTGGACATCTGGCTGCCGGGAATCGACGGACTCCAAACGCTGGAGAAGATTCAAGGATTGGATAACCCGCCCGTAGTCATCGTGATTTCCGGGCACGGAACCATCGAGACCGCCGTCCGCGCCACCAAGCTCGGGGCCTTCGACTTCATCGAAAAGCCTCTCTCCATCGACAAGACGCTGCTCACCGTGAAGCACGCGCTCGAACAGTTGCAGCTCAGCGCCGAAAACCGGCAATTGCGCGAGGAGCTTCGCGGCCAGTACCGCATCATCGGCGACAGCGTCCCCATGAAGGCTCTCCGGCAGCAGTTGGGGCTGGCGGCGCCTACTAACGGCCGCGTCCTGGCCTACGGGGAAAGCGGGACAGGAAAGGAATTGGTGGCCCACGCTCTCCACCTGATGAGCCCGCGCGCCGACCGCCAATTTGTGGAGGTAAACTGCGCGGCCATCCCGGAGGAGCTCATCGAGAGCGAACTCTTCGGCCACGTCAAGGGATCGTTCACCGGCGCGCTGGAAGACAAGGTGGGAAAGTTCGAGCAGGCCGACGGCGGAACGCTGTTCCTCGACGAGATCGGCGACATGAGCCTGCGGACCCAGTCCAAGGTCCTGCGCGTGATCGAGGAGCAGCGCTTCACGCCCGTGGGCTCCGGCAACAACCTCACCGTGGACGTGCGGGTCATCTCCGCCACCAACAAACATCTGGAGGAGGAGATCGAGAAAGGGAACTTTCGCGAGGACCTTTTCTATCGCCTCAACGTCATTCCCTTCTACGTGCCCGCGCTGCGCGAGCACCCCGAGGACATTCCGGCGCTGGCCGACTATTTCCTCAGCGAGTTCGCGCGCGCTTACGGGCGCCGCCCCAAACATTTCACCGCGCCGGCGATGGAAACCCTCCTCCGCCACCGCTGGCCGGGAAACGTCCGCGAGCTCAAGAACCTGGTGGAGCGATTGGTGATAATGGTTCCCGGCGATCGGATCGAGCGCCGGCACCTTCCGCGCACCCTTCACCACGACCACGGGCGTCCGCACGCATCCCGCGCCGCGGGCTCTCGGGCCACCGGCGGCGGGTTCTCAACCCTGCACGAAGCGCGCGCCGCCTACGAGCGCGACTACATCCTGCGCAAGCTCGAGGAGAATCAGGGGAACGTCACCCGCACGGCGGAAGTCCTGGGCCTCGAGCGCAGCCACCTCTACCGCAAGATGAAATCCTTGGGCATCGCCGCCGGAGAGTGATCACCGGCGGGAATTGCACCCGCGCATAGATCTCCCATCGCCGATCCGTGAAAGGTGTCTAAGCGTCAGGGCGTTTGGGCTTTCCGGGGAATCAGGGCAGTCCTGTATCCTGAGGCGTCTACCTTAAGCCGTTCCCTGGCCCTCGCCGCGGTAGTCGAGCGCGGCGACCATCCCGCGATTATCGCGCCAGTGGGGTTCGACCTTCACGTGCAAGTCCAGAAAGACTTTGGGGGGTAGCATTCTCTCCAGCTCTTCGCGCGCCTCGATCCCGATCTGCTTGATGCGGCCGCCGCCCGCGCCGATGACGATCGGTTTCTGCGATTCTTTCTCGACAATAATCGTCGCGTGGATGCGCGTGAGGGTTTCCCCCTCCTCGAAGTCTTCGATGAGCACCGCGGTGACGTAAGGCAGTTCCTGGCGGGTGTGACGAATCACCTTCTCGCGAACAATCTCGGCGGCGAGAAACCGCTCCGGCTGGTCGGTGTAGACTTCGGGAGGAAAGTATTGCGGCCCCTCGGGCAACCGTTCGATAACCTCGCTCACCAATTCTTCCAAACCTTCGCCCCGCAGCGCGGAAATGGGGATGATCTCCTCAAACTCGTGCAGCTTCGAATAGCGGTCGATGAGCGGCAGCAGCTTGGGTTTGGAAATCGAATCGATCTTGTTGAGTGCCAGGATGGTCTTGGGTGCGTAGTGTTTGAGCAACTCCAACGCGTACGCGTCGCCTTTCCCGAACTTTTCGGACGCGTCCACAATCAGCACCGCCAGATCGCGGTCCTCGAGCGCCTGGCGGACGAATTTCATCATTTGCTGATTGAGGCGGGAAAGAGGCTTATGAATTCCCGGCGTGTCCATCAGGACGATCTGCGCCTGGGGCCGGTTGAGGACGCCGAGAATGCGGTTGCGCGTCGTCTGGGGAGCCGCCGTGACAATCGATACTTTCTGGCCCACCAGAGTGTTGATGAGCGTACTTTTTCCGGCGTTAGGCCGGCCGACAATGGCAACGAATCCGGATTTAGTGGGCGTGGGGTTGGGCATGGGCTGAGGCGGTTGGGAGGCCGGAAGACGAAAGCCGCAGGCGCACCTTTTGCACGGTGCGCGGGTCGGATTCCAGCACTTCCAGGGTCACCCCGTTCCGTTCCACTTTTTCTCCGGGAAGGGGCACATGGCCCAGGTGGAAGAGGAGGAGGCCGGCGACGGTGGAATAGTCGCGACCCTCGAAGCTCACATGAAGCTGCTCGGCAAGCTGGGCGACTTCCGTATGTCCGGCCACAAGGTAGCTGGTTGGCGATTCCTTGACGATATCGCGGGCGTGGGGTTCCACCTCGTCACGGATTTCACCAACGATTTCCTCCAGCAGGTCTTCGATGGTCACCAGCCCCGCGACGCTTCCGAATTCATCAATGGCGATGGCGATTTGCGTCGTCGATTGCTGAAGTGCCTTGAGCAGATCCCGGATGCGGTTCGTCTCCGGAATGAAGGAGACCGGCCGGACGAGCGAAGCGAGCGGCGCATTCGCCTGCTCTTCCGGCGTCAGGCCCATCAGGTCGCGAACCGTGACGATGCCCTCGATGTGATCGATATGGCCGGAATAGACAGGATAGCGGGTGTAGCGGCGCTCGCGGAAGAGTTTGCGCAGGTCCTCAATGGGGGCGTTGACCTCGATGGCGGCAATCTCCGGCCGCGGCGTCATGACCTCGCGCACCGTCTTCTCCCCGAACTTCATCACCGCGCGCAGCAACTTCCCCTCGCCCTTGCCGATGCTCCCTTCCGCTTCACCCATCTGAATCAACTCTTCCAGGCTTTTCTGCGAGCTGGGTAAGACCGGCTTCTCCTCGGGAGGATCGAGCAGGCGGGCAATGGTGGTGGAAATCAGAACCGGGAAGGTGAGGGGAAGAGCGACGAATACCGCCCTGCGCAGGAACGGCATCCAGCGTTCGAGAATCACCTCCGGATTATCGTGGCGCGCCACCAGCACGAAGGGAATCAGCTGATCGCAGAACGCCACCGCTCCCAGAACCAGGAGGAGTGAAGTCCCCAGAATTCCCCAGAGATGGCCAGGCTGGCTGAAGAGGAGTAACCCGGTCAGTCCGATGGCAAACAGCGCCATGGCGGCGCCGTGGAGGGCGGAGATCGAAACGCCCACTCTTTCCCGGTCCGCTCGAATGCGCCGCCCGGTGCCCGGCTGGAAGAGTCTCAGCGCCGCCACCGGCGTCAGCCGACGCATGAGCAGGCGCAGGTACGAGGCGACGGAACTGCACACGAGCAGTGCGCCAAGAACCAGAATCCAGATTGCCATCAGCAACGAGACGTGGTCCATCAGAAGAAGAGCCCCTTACTCACCCTTCATTCTATCATCGCGCCGGCCCGGATGCCCGCGACCCCGGCCGCGGATAGTGGGCCAGTTTGCCGCTTGTAGAGGCGAGTTCATCTCGCCACTTGGCGGCATGAAGCCGCCTCTACATGAGAATGGCTCACTACGCGTCCGCGCGCTTTCTTCCCCTTGCCCGGCGGGGCTTCGATTGCCAACCGCCTGCGCAGCGACAGCTCCAGCGTCGACATCTCCCCTCGATCAGGCTCGTGATCGTATCCCAACAAGTGCAGGACGCCATGGAGAATCAGCCGGCAGATTTCGATTCGCGTCGAATGACCTTCCGCCCGGGCGTTGCGCCGCGCCGTGGGGGCGGATATCACCACGTCACCCAGGAAGCCCTTGAACTCCGAGCCGGCCGAGGACCGTGCCCTGCCCTCCGCGCCTTGGGACCAGGGAAACGAAAGCACGTCCGTCGCCCGCGGCTTGCCGCGGAAGGTGGAATTCAACCTTCTGATTTCGCGGTCATTGACGATGCCAACGTTGAATTCTCTTTTCCCCAATCGCAGAAGCCGGCTGAGGCGGCGGGCAAAGGCGCGCGCCGCCGGCAGATCCACAGGCACAGCTTTCTGGCGGTTCAAGATCAAGGGGCGTCAGGCCGCCACAAATCCCGCGCGGCGGCTCAGGAATTCTTCCGGCTCGCCTCCGCGGCCTTTGCGTGGTCGAACTCCTCGTAGGCGCGGATGATGCGCTGCACCAGGCTGTGCCGGACCACATCGCGCTCGGTGAAGTACACGAAGCTGATGCCGTGGACTTTGCCAACCACTTCCATCGCCTCCATCAGGCCGCAGCGCCGGTCGTTGGGCAAATCGATTTGCGTAATGTCTCCCGTCACCACCGCCTTGGAGTTGAAGCCCAGACGGGTGAGGAACATCTTCATCTGCTCGCTGGTGGTGTTCTGCGCCTCGTCGAGAATCACGAACGCGTCGTTCAGCGTGCGGCCGCGCATGAAGGCGATGGGGGCGATTTCGATAATGCTTTTTTCGAGGTATCGCTCCACGCGATCCGGGTCCAGCACGTCGTAGAGCGCGTCGTAAAGCGGGCGCAAATAGGGATTCACCTTTTCCTGCAGCGTCCCCGGCAGGTAGCCCAGCCGCTCTCCGGCCTCCACCGCCGGCCGCGCCAGGATGATGCGGCTCACTTCCTTGGTGAGCAGCGCGTCGACGGCCATGGCCACGGCGAGGTAAGTCTTCCCCGTTCCGGAAGGCCCGATGCCGAAAACCATGTCGTGCTTTTCGATGGCGTCCACGTAGCGGCGCTGGTTCAGACTTTTCGGCGCAACGCTCTTCTTCCCGAACGTCCGCGGACGCCCGGCCTCCGCCAGTCCCTTGAGCGTGGCGTCCGGGTCTTCCCCGAGGATGCGCAGAAAGGCCTGCACGTCGGCGTTTTCGAACCGCGTGCCGCGCTCCACCAGTTCCGTGTATTCCTCCACCACGCGGCGGGCGCGCTGGACGTCGTGCTCCGCGCCTTCAATCTCCAGCGTTTGGTCGTTGAGGTGGGTGGAAACCTGGAGGGATTTCTCCAGCAGCTTCAGGTTTTCGTCAAACGTTCCGAAGAGTTCTTCGACGCCCCTGCCAATCTTGACACTGCCCTTCATAGATGCCGATTCGCTCGGCGCACCTCCAACTATTCCACACAACAGCCTTGTTGGGAAGAGTAAGCGGCTGGACTTACGAGCTTCAACGGGCCCGACTCGTTCATTAATCTGTTGACACGATAGCCGAATAAAGGGCGAAAGTCAAGGTCGCCTGACGTAGCGCCGACCTTCAGGTCGGCATCTGGCATTGTCCACCTAAAGGTGGACGCTACAAAACCCGCCGCGTCCGTTTCCGTTTCATTCCCCGAGTAATCGGTAACTCACGAACGCCAGGTGCTTGCTGTCCGGGGACCACGAGGGGACATTGATCGTCCCCTGACCACCGAAAAGCGCCGTCAGGATTCGGGGCTTGCCGCCGGCAAGCGGCATGATTCTGAGCTTTACGTGCTTGTTCGGCGGATGACCTTTCACCGACTCGTCGTAGGAGAGGAAAACCAACCACTTCCCGTCCGGCGAGGGATGCGGAAACCAATCGGCATAACCCGTCGGCTGACGGGTAACCTGCTCTTGCGCGCCGCCATTCGGCTTCATGCGCCAGATCTTCATAGAGCCGGTGCGCTCCGAATTGAAATAGATGTACTTGCCATCGGGAGTGTAATCGGGGCCGTCATCCAATCCCGGCGCGTCAGTGAGGCGCGTCTCCGCCCCACCTTCGACCGGGACGGTGTAAATATCGAAGTTGCTGTTTCGCTCCGCGACGTAGGCCAGGGTCTTCCCGTCCGGAGACCAGCCGTGCCAGTAAGCGGGGGCGCGGTCCACCACCCGGCGCGGCCTGCCTCCCGCCATGGGCATAACGTAGACCAGCGAACCGTTCTCCGGCGAGTGGCTGAGCGCCAGCAGCGATCCGTCCGGCGAGAATCCGTGGTCGTTGTTGCACCGAATCGCGAAACCGGTGTCCAGGACCTCGGGCTCGCCGCCCTCCACGGGCAGCCTATAGATCCTCCCATCGCTGTTGAAGATCAGGAATTTCCCGTCCCGCGACCAGTTGGGCGCTTCGAAGTGCCGGGCCGCCTGGTAGACGATCCTCCGGTCCTTGCCGTCGGGCGAGATGATCTCCAGCTTGCTCTCGACATCCGAGTCCTCCTCCACTTCGGGCGCCGAAGCGGTGATCGATACCTTTGTGAACACCGCTCTTTCCAATTCGCCGACGTCGTGCGAGCAGACCACCAGCCCGACATAGACCGGGTCCTTCAATTCCACCGTAACCGGTTCCGACCCCTGGAATTCTCCGCCCTCCATCGCGGCGCGCAACGTGAACGTGTCGCCACGCCGTTCGAGGCGGAGGGTCCGCGGATTGCTCAGCGCTGAGCGGATCTCCTGCGTCGTCTCGCCCTTTTCAACGCGGTATTGCATGGAGGTGAGCCCATCGCCGTGAACGACCGCGGAGACGTAAGCCGAGTCCGGATCGAGACTCTGGCGGATGACCCAACCGGCTTTGCGGTGTTGTTGTGTTCCCTGCCCGAGCAGACGCACGCCGGCGGTGAGCGTCATATCGCCGGACATTCGCTTATAGAGATAATGGAAGGCGTCGACGTTGTCCCACATGTTGGCACCGCCGCCCCGCACCCGATACTCAGCGCGTGACTGATCGTACTCGGCGGAGCCGGCGCGCGGCGCCTCTCCCACATCTTTGTGCTCCTCAAATAATCCCAAGGATGATGATTGAGCGTAGAACCGGCTGCGCGCACCAATCGCCACCAGCACGACCGCGCCGGCGACCGCGATGAGCGCAAGAAACTGCCCGCACTTCCTGCCGCGTTTCCGCAGCAACTGTGTCTCTGTCATAGATTCCCTCCTTCTCGCAAAACAAGAAGCTAATTCAAGAAGGATCTTCAATCAACACGCATTTCAGGGGCGCAAAGATTCGGACAATTCCCGCCGTTCGAAATTTCCGGTTCTTTTCCCTGCCGGGATGCATTATCATTTCAAGCCTTCAGGCCGTGCCGCCGAACACCGGGGTCGAGCGCTTCCGCCCGGCCCAACGGCAAATGCATCTCGGGCGCTCCCGGGCGGCCTCCAAGCATGACGGAATCAACTCCAGCCACTCCAACCCCGGAAAACGAGCTGCGCCGCGACGTGACGGTGTGGGGTTCCTACATGTGGGGCTTCGCCGACGTCGGCGCGGACACCTTCGTGGCCCTCGGTCTCGTCTTCGCCATCACCCAGGGCGCCGCTCCCCTGGCCTTTGCCCTGGCCGGGACGGTCTACATCCTCATCGGCCTTGCCTATACGGAACTCGCCGCCACTTATCCGGTGGCGGGCGGGGGGCAGTATTTCGCCCTGCGCGGGCTGGGAGATTTTTGGGGATTGATCTCGGGCTCCGCCCTGTTGCTCGACTACACCATCGACATCGCGCTGTTCTCCTATTTCTGCTCCACCTACATGGATCATTTCTTTCCCGCCATCTCCGATTGGGCGGTTTCCATCGGACCTTTCCCCCACGTTCACGTGGGCCTGATGATCCAGACGCTGATTGTCATCGGCGTACTGGTGTTGCTCAACGTGCGGGGAATGCGCGAAGCCAGCTTGCTGAACGAGATTATCGGCGTCGGCGTGATTATTACCGAATGCGGAATCATCATCCTGGGATTCCTGCTGGTGTGGCATCCCCAACTGGTCTCCGAGCAGTGGACAGCCGCTTGGGCCAACTTTGAGCCCAAACGGTTTCTTTACGGGGCTTCGCTCGCCATCATCTCCTTCGTCGGGCTGGAGTCGATTTCCCAGGCCGCCCAGGAAACCCGACGCCCGGCCACGATTGTGCCACGGACCTCCATCGGACTGATCTTCACCGTCTTTTTCTTTGCCGTTTTCCTCTCCACCCTGACCCTGGGCGTCGTCCGCTGGGAAGTCTTCCAGGACCCGAATAACGTGGGCAAGTCGGTGGCGCTTATTGCAGGTCACCTGCCCTGGATCGGGAAAGTGGCGGAAGGGTTCACGGCCGCGCTGGCGTCTCTGGTGCTGTTGATTTCCGCCAACTCCGGAGTGATGAGCGTTTCGCGCCTGGCCTTCTCCATGAGCCGCTTCGAGTTCATCAGCAGTTGGTTCGAAAAGGTTGACCCCGTCCGCCGGACTCCCGTGCGAACCATCATCATCTTTTCGTCGATTGGCGCGATCCAGGTCGTCATCGCCTCGTTCACCGAAAACGCCATCGATACGCTGGCCAATCTCTACGCCTTCGGCGCCACGCTGGGCTATACACTGGTGATGGTCTCTCTCGTCAGGCTGCGATTCACCGATCCTTACACGCCGCGCCCCTACAAGATCCCGCTGAATATCCCTCTTCAGACCAAGCGGGGCAAAGTGGAACTCCCGATCCTCGGCGTGTTGGGGGCTCTGGCGATTGCCAGCGTCCTGCTGGTGGTTATCTATACGCATGAAATCGCGCGGGTGGCGGGACCGCTCTGGGTGGCCGGCTGCTTCATTTACTATGCGTGGTATCGCCGGGGACGCAGGCTGCCCGTCCTGCACAGTGTCAAGCGCGACTGGGAGGCCGAACAGAAGGCCGTCCTTTCTTCGGCGGAGGAGTTCGATCTTCTCGAACAGTACAAGGTGGCCCTGGCCGACCGCGACAAACGTCCGCTGCGCCCCGACCTTTCTCAGAGTTGATGCGCCGGCGTCTTCTCCCAAAGCCCATTGCCGTCCATCTGCTATAATCCACCGTTTACCGTCGGCGCGTTGCAGATACTCGTGGAGGCGCGCGCCGGTGAAACCGGTTCATCCCGCAGCCGGCCGGTGCGGGCGATGGGATCAGCCCTTCCCTGGCCGAGGTCTGGAGAGCCTTCTTGTATCTTGATATCCAGCAGATGATCCGCGCGCGATTCGTTGAGGCGGTTGACGAGGCCTTTGGGATCAAGACCAGCGAACCCGTTCTGAGTTTCCCGCCCAAGGTGGAGATGGGCGAGCTTTCGGTGGTTTCCTGCTTCGAGCTCGCCAAGCAGCTTCGGCAGCCGCCGCGCAAGATCGCCGAACAACTGGCGCCGCGCCTTCTGCCCTTGGAGGGCGTTGACCGCGTCAGCATCGCCGGCGCCGGGTATCTCAACTTTCATCTCGACCGGGCGCGATTTGCCTCGGAACTTTACCAACTGCGCTCCTTCCCGCCGCAACCCGCGGCTGCGGGCGGCAATATTCTCGTCGAGCACACCAGCATCAATCCCAACAAAGCCGCGCACATCGGCCATCTGCGCAATGCCGTCCTGGGCGATTCTTTCGCGCGCTTGCTCCGCTTCCGCGGATATTCGGTCGAAATTCAGAATTACATCGACAACACCGGCGTGCAGGTGGCCGACGTGGTGGTGGGATTCATCCACCTGGAAAAGAAAAACGTCGAAGAGGTCGAAAGGCTGATTGGGGATACGAGCGTTCGCTTCGACTATTACTGCTGGGACCTGTACGCCCGCATTTTCCAGCACTACGAAGAGAACCCGGCTGCCTCCGCGTGGCGCTCGGAGGCGCTGAAAGCCATCGAGGAAGGGGCGGGCGCATGGGCCCAAATCGCCGAGCGTGTCTCGACCGCCATCGTGCTCAAGCACCTGGAAACCATGCGCCGCATCAACGTCCGCTACGACCTGCTCGTCGAGGAGAGCGAAATCCTGCGACTCGACTTCTGGAAGTATGCGTTCGAAATCCTCAAACAGAGCGGCGCCGTACGCTACGAGGACGCGGGGAAAAATCGCGGCTGCTGGGTGATGAGTGTCGACGATTCGGGCGGCGCGGGATCCGACCAGGAGGCCGGCGCCGAGGACGTCAAAATTCTGGTGCGCTCGAACGGCACGGTGACCTACGTCGGCAAGGACATCGCTTACCACCTCTGGAAGTTTGGCCTGCTGGGCAAGGATTTCGCGTACAAGCAGTTCTACAGTTACCCGGACGGTCATCGGGTCTGGCGAACCGCCATCGAGGGAGAACCTGGGTCCCCCGCCTTCGGCCGCGCCAGCGTGGCCTACGCAGTCATCGACACGCGGCAATCCTACCTTCAGAACATCGTCGCTGCTGCCTTCCGTGCCCTGGGTTTTCGCGAGCAGGCCGAAAACCTGCATCATTTCGCTTACGAAGTCGTGGGCCTGTCGCCCGGCTGCGCCCAAGAGATGGGCGTGGAACTGAGCGCCGAAGACCGCGAGCGCCCCTACATCGAAGTCTCGGGCCGCAAAGGATTGGGGATCAAAGCCGACGACCTCATCGACCAGCTGGTGGATAAGGCCCTCCAGGAAGTGCGCGCCCGCCGCATGACCGAAGACGCCGGCGAGCAGCAGACCTGCGCGCGCATGATCGCCGTGGGGGCGCTGCGCTATTTCCTTCTGAAGTTTTCCCGGCGAGTCATCATCGCTTTCGATTTCAAGGAGGCTTTGGCCTTCGAAGGCGAGACGGGACCTTACCTGCAGTACAGCGTCGTGCGGGCGCGCAATATCTTCCGCAAATTCCAGGAATCCCGCGCGGCCTTTGATGCCTGGCGTCTCGGAGAATCGATCGACGAGGAACGGCTGAAGAACTTCCTGGGGGGCGACGATAGTCAGGATTTCTGGGAGCTCATTCTGCTGGCGGCACAACTCGAGATGGTCGCCGAACAGGCCATATCCAGCTCCGAGCCGGCGGCGATGGCGAAATACGCCTTCCGCCTGGCGCAAGCTTTCAACAATTTCTACCATCAACACCATATCCTCAGCGAGACCGACCCCGCCCGGCAGAACTTCCTCCTGTTCCTCGTCCACTTGGTGAACGAATCGCTTACCCGCGCTCTGGACCTCCTGGGAATCGAAATCCCCGAGCGCATGTAGCCCACATCCCTCGTCCCTGCCCCAGTTCAGTTCGACGCGCAGGCTCATTTCTTCCCCGGATGAGGTCGAATTCACAGCTTTTGTTGGAGCTCACCCTGTGCTTTCAACAACATAGCGGCTTTGTTTTCGCGATTTCTCGAAGTTCGAGGTCCGCGAGCATCTAATCGCTTGGCGCCATCCGGATAGAGCGGGGCTCGCTTGTAACTCCCATCCACCTCTCATCAGTGTCCCTCCGACAATCAGAAACGGTTTGGTCCGAAGTCAGCTCAGGCGAAACAAAGTCGGTCGCCTTTTCGAGCCAACGCAACCCATCCTATCTCAGGCAGGATGAGACCATGGCGAACAGTGAGAACAGTGAGACAATTTTGTTAAAGGGCTATTTCACAAAGGGATAGGGCGTTCCAAAGTCGAGCATCGACCCGTCGAAGCCCTGATTGCTGACTTATCCGATCAGAATGGTGCGCACGGCATCGTCGTGCTCTTGGGGAACAAGGGCGACAACCCGGTCCCCGTTTTCAAGGACCGTAGTGCTGGTGGGGGGGAGCATTGCACCTCCTCGAAGGACGCTAATAAGGCCGCACGCCGGCGGCAGGGCGAGTTCTGCGGCGTGCTTTCCCAGCGCCGGCGAGACGGTATTGAGCCGGTACTCCACAATGGACGCCCCTCCGGATCCGAGCTTGGCGATGGTGCGCACGGGTGTGGTAGGAAGCTCGTTTTCGATGACGCTGGTCATGATAGCAGTGGAGCTGACGGTGGTATCCACACCCAGGCGTCGCATCACCATTTCGTTCTTGGGGTTCTTGACCCGCGCAATGGTCTTGGAAATGCCAAAGCGGTATTTCGCCACCTGACAGGCAATGAGGTTGTCCTGGTCATGGTTGGTCACCGCGCACAGCACATTGGCGCGGCTGGCGCCGGCACGTTCCAGCACCGCGACCGTCGAGCCATCGCCCAGCACGACCGGGCAATCAATCTGCTGCGAAACCAAGTCGTAGATTTCGGGGCTGCGTTCGATGATCGTGACCTCGTGCCCGTTCTTGAGCAAGGCGCGCGCCAGGTAGAATCCCACCAGGCCCCCGCCCACCATGATGACGTAAAAGGACCCGTCCTGAGCCTCCAATGGACGCAACGGCACCCGCGCGCTGGCGCGGGGCAGCGGGGCGGAGGCTTCCGTTCCTTCTTGCGTGGCACCCACCAGCCGCGTCGCCAGCAGGTCGGCGCCCGCCACGGTGATCGCCAAGGTTTCAATGCCCGCTTCATGGAAGCTGGCCTCCCGCTGCGGGTCGTAGACCACGGCAATCACCTTGCGAGCGTTGAACACCACGCGGGCGATCTGCGCGATCATCAAATTGGTGTTTTCATCCCGGGTCAGCGCCAAAATCACATCCGCATTGTCGGCACCGGCCTCGCGCAGGAGGTCAATGTCAATGGCATTCCCCAGAAAGACCTTGATGGACTTGGGAAGGTCCGAACGGTCGAAGATGCTCCGTTCCTTGTCCATGACCACTACATCATGGGCCTGAACATCGATCTTCTTAACGAACTGAGACCCAAGCCGACCATAGCCGATAACAATAATCTTCATAGGGCCTGTTCACTCGAACCTTTCGGGTAACTGGGATGCACTGCGGGCGCCGCACTCTCGCAGAAGTTTGCGTTGACTGCCAAGAGAAGAATCATAGCCGCTCCGACCTTCCGAGGCAAACCAGGATTAACGGGCGGTGCAAACCTCCGCCCCGGCCGTCATCGGGCGGGAGCGGGAGGCGCGGGGTGTTTGTCCACTATCACTTCGAAGTTGGCATTGCGCAGCAGGGTCTCTGTGGTCCGCCCCAGCGGGTCCGCAAAGTGGCTGCGCGCCGGGTTCATGCCGATGACCACCAGATCCACTCCCAGGTCCTGCGCGGTCCGCAATATCCCCCGCCCCGCCTGGCGGTCGCGCTCCACGCGCGGGATGGCTTCCAGATTGTGCAACTCCACAATCTCCGTGCTTCGTTGCATGGCTTTCTGTGCTTTTTCCTCTTCCTGCGGCAAGGGTGTGTTGAGGGAGAGGGTCAGTGGAATTTCCAGGACGTAGGTGAGAACGATTTGCGACTTCTGCTCCTGGCCCAGGCGGCAGGCAAGCTCCACGGCACGCTCGTCGTGCTCGGCGCCTCGCGTGGGCACCATAATCCTCTTGATGCCGCTCACGCTGCGCCTCGCGTGCGCCACCTCGAGGGCGATGGGAGCCGGAACGCGGAACATCCAGACGAGCAGACCCCCCATCAGGGCGCCAAACAGGACGGCGAGGAAGATCCCTATGGGGTCCAGAACCAGCGTGCTATCCGTGGCCATTGCCAGCGGCACGTCTTCGCATCTCCCTTCTTGCCAGCAGCAACCGATACCCGCCAAAAACCAGCAAGCCCGTCCCCAGCAAACCCGCCGCGAGCGGGGCCTGCCCCAGGAACGTGCGAAGCAGAAGAGCCCCTCCCGCCACGCAGAAGAGCACACTGTTGATCAGCAACACGCGGTCTCGCCAGTTGAGCTTGACGGAATGCATCCCCAGCCTTTCCGCTTCGAGCCGCCGGGACTACGCCGGCAGGTTGGAAAGCAGGTGGACGAGCGTCCGCACCCCCGCGCCCGTCGGGCCCTTGGCCAGATAAGGCTTCTCGTCATTCGACCACCGAGTCCCGGCGATGTCCAGATGGACCCAGGGAGTGTCGCCGGCGAACTCGCCGACGAACATGGCGGCGGTGATGGCGCCGCCGTATCGTCCCCCCGTGTTCGCCAAGTCGGCGATGGAGCTCTTGTAGAGGTCGCGGTAGTCCTCGTCCACCGGCATATGCCACATCTTCTCGCCGACCGCGGCAGCACTGCCTAGGACGCGTTCCACCCATTCCTTGCTCCAGCCGAAGACGCCGGTGGTGATATTTCCCAGGGCGATCATGATGGCGCCGGTGAGGGTGGCGGCGTCGATCAGCACCGAGCAGCCCAACTGGCGAGCGTAGGTCAGCGCGTCGGCGAGCACCAGCCGCCCCTCGGCGTCGGTATTCAGGATCTCAATGGTCTTTCCGGACAAAGATGTGATCACATCTCCGGGCTTGTAGGCCTTGCCGCTCGGCATGTTCTCAGTGGCGGGGACCAATGCCACAACGCGCGCCACCGGCTTGAGCTGGGCAATCGCCTGCATCACCCCCAGCATCATCGCTCCGCCTGCCATGTCCGTCTTCATTTCGTGCATGTTTTCGCTGGGCTTGATGGAGATTCCGCCGGTATCGAAGGTGATGCCTTTTCCGACCAAGCCGATCAGTTCCGCGTGGGCGGCGTCCGGATGCGCGTAGTTGAGCACAATCAGCTTGGCCGGCTCGTCGCTTCCCTGGGCGACCGCCCAAAACGCCCCCATTTTGAGGTCGCGGATCTCCTCCGGCCCCAGGACGCGGCAGTCCAATCCGAAGTGCCCCGCCATCTGCTGGGCGCGCAGCGCCAGGGATGTCGGGGTCATGCGGTTGGAGGGTTCATTCACAAGGTCGCGACTGAAGTTCTGCGCCTCGGCGATTACGCGCCCTCTTTCCAGCGCTGCCACGGCCGCCTCATCCGAGCTTCCACCGCCGGTCGCGAGCTCCAGCCGGTCGATTCGCCGCTCACTTTCCCGTTCCGTACGGTAGCAGTCCGCGTCGTAGTCGCCCGCGATGGCTCCCTCCGCGATGGCCTGAACCGCTCCCGGAGGGACTTCCCCGCTGTCGAGCACCCACGCCAAGTCGTGGATGCCTCGTCCTCGAACGTAGCGCACCGCCGTTCCCACGAGTCGGCGCAAATGCGCATCGCCAGACTTTTCCTTCTTCCCCGCTCCCACCACGAGCAGCTTGCGAGCCGCAAGCCCCGCTGGCCGGTGGACGAGCGTGCACTCATACGATTTTCCGGTGAGTTCACCGCTGGTCTGCAATTCATCGAGCAGCGCTCGTGTTTCGGCCGGAAGACGCTGCGCGGTTCCGGTGGCGGCCGCCGCTCCTTCGAAGCCGTAAACCACAACCACCGAGCTGGGAAGTTGGACGAGAGGCTCGTGTGAAAAGTCGATTTTCAACGGATTGTCACTACTCCTCGATTAGATCCCCGCCGAAACTCACCTCTGGCGTCTGCGATGTTCCTGAATATCCTGTTTCGCTTCTCGATCGATGGTCCGGCGGCGCTCGGTCTCGCGCCGGTCATAGACTTTCTTGCCTTTCGCCAGTGCAATCTCACATTTGATGAGGTTCTTCTTCAAATAGAGCCGCGTGGGAATCAACGTCAGGCCCTTTTCCTGAGTACGGCCGCTCAGCTTGTCAATCTCCCGGCGTCGCAGCAACAGCCGCCGCTCGCGCAGCGGTTGGTGATTGAAGTAGCTCCCGGCGCTGTAGGGGCTGATGTGGCAGGCGACAAGCCAGACCTCACCCTT
Organism: Terriglobia bacterium; assembly: GCA_035528275.1. Taxonomy (GTDB): domain Bacteria; phylum Acidobacteriota; class Terriglobia; order UBA7540; family UBA7540; genus DATKYV01. Next base: position 27,555 of record DATKYV010000203.1, read on the forward strand.
CCTCACCACCGCGTAGCTGTCCTTCAGATTCGCCTGCCCCTCGCGAATCGATTTCACTTCGGTGCCGGTCAATTCGATTCCCGTTTCGAACTTCTCCTGCAGGTGGTAAAAATGGGGCGCCTGCCGGTTTACCGCGAGGTTTTTTCTTTCCGGGTGAGCAGGTCGAGCTGACACTTTCCCCTATCCCGTTCCGGTAGGTTTCCAAAACCGTGCATGTTAGCACAGCCTCGCTTGAAACGGAAAAGAAGGCGAACGGGAATTCCCCAGACCTGAGAACTCCTGTCCCCTGAGCGTAACGTAGAAAGCAAGTGGAAAGAAAAGGCGTTGTGAAATGGTCTGGGTCCCGGTATAATCAATCCGCGGGGTGGAGCAGTCAGGTAGCTCGTTGGGCTCATAACCCAAAGGTCGCCGGTTCAAATCCGGCCCCCGCAACCATGGGCGCTTTTCGGGAATACCGGGAAGCGCCCTTCTTGCTTTCAGTTACGGGTTGAGCCGCCATAGCCACCTTTCCTATTGGATCGCTGCCTTCTTGTTCTTGTTCTCGGAATTGAGAACATTTGAGAACAGATCGCCGTAGATCGCCCGCTCCACGGCGAGAGCAGCTTCACGCTCCGACTCTTGCGTTGTGTGGGTGTAGATGTCAGCAGTCGTGCTGAGGTTGGAATGGCCCAATAACTTCTGAGCCAGTTTCAAATTGCCGGTCTCCGCGTTGATGAAGCTCCCGACCGAATGCCGGAATCTGTGAAATCCCGCCGAACGCGAGGCGCGCGGGATGCCGAGGCGGTCCAACACCGGGTAGAGCACGTCCCGTCTTAGCACGTCGGGGTCTGGTGTCGAGCCATCGGGCTTTGAGAACACGAAGTCCTCTGGCCCGATGTGCTGGGAGTTCTGAATGTGGTTCGTCAGAGCCTCCGCCAAGGCTTTTCCAAAAAGCACCGTTCGGAAACTGCCTTCGGTCTTGGGGGTCACTAGCTGGCCGTGCCACAGGCTTTGCTCGATTCGCAGCTTCTTCCCATCGAAGTCGATGTGCTTCCACTGCAAAGCAAGCAACTCGCCTAATCGCGCTCCCGTCAAGGCCGCACACGCGAACAAGGCTCGATATCGCTCAGGGGCTGAGCCGATGATCGCCCTGACCTGTTCAGTGGTCCAAGCTGGCTTTT
>DATKYV010000204.1:0-8080 GCA_035528275.1 Terriglobia bacterium
TGAGGCAGAAGGCAGTCCATCCAATCCTTTGTCGATTTGCTCTGCGGTAATGCCGCTGATTTCGGTGAGCGGCTTCCCATGAATCGCTTCCGTGAGCCAGGAACCACAGGCGACGGCGGGAACGCAACCTTGAGTCTTGAACTTCACGTCGAGAATTCTCCCCTTCTCGACGACGGCCCACAGCTTCATCAAGTCACCGCAGACGGGATTGGTCATTTCCACGACCGCAGTGGCGTTGGGAATTTCGCCGACATTGCGCGGATTGTGAAAGTGGTCGAGGACTTTTGCGGAATACATGGGAGATGCAGTCAGTTGTCGGTCGTCTGTTGTCTGTTGTCAGTTGCCAGTTGTCAGTTGCCAGTACCCGGAATTTGAAAATCAGGTGCCGTTCTGCGCGATGGGCAAGGTCGAGTTTTCGACCTTCAACTCTCAACTCTTAACTCTCAACGCCTTCTTGTTTCACGCACTCGACCATACGACCAGGCGCGATTTGAATTCAATGGGCGAGGGACGGGAAGAACAACATGCGCAGCACGATTACCATCGCCACGCCGGCGGCGACGGTCAGCGCAATCTTGGCCCCCGGCGTTTTGTTGACTTCCGGGATCAGGTCCGACGCCGCAACGTAAAGCGTAACGCCGGCGGAGAGCGCGAGCCCGTAGTTCACGAAGCGCTCGGCAAGCACCATGGCCAGGATCCCCAGAATCCGCGAAATGCCCAGCGCCGTCGCCGCCCACAGACCCGCCCGGCGACTCTTCCCCGCCGCCGTCATGATCGAAGCAATCGTAAATCCTTCGGGAATGTTGTGCAGGATGACCGCGCCGAAAATCACCGTGCCCAGCCAGGGCGAAATGAGGAAGCCGGAGGCAATCGAGACCCCGTCGAAAAAGGTGTGGATGGTCAGCCCGCCCAGCGCCGTGTAGGCAACCGACCTGTTCAGGAACTCGTCCGCGTGGGTCTCCTCGCCGAAGTGGAAATGCGCCGGCCACGAGTGTTCGAAGAAATGGACGATGAAATAGCCCATCAGGATCAGGATGGGGGCGGCGAGGGGCGCCAGGCGCAAGCTCTCCGGCACCATTTCGGTGATTGCCGTCGCCAGCATGAACCCGGAGCCGAGAGCGATGAAGTAGGCGAGAAACGTCCGGCTCCAGGGCCGCGCGGAGACAATCGCCCCACCGAAAATGTTGGCGAGGCCCGTCACCACACCCAGAAGGAGGCTGATCCAAAGAGGGGACATAGATGAAAGCGCTGGCGTTTAGCAGTCAGCGATCAACTTTCGGCATCCGGCAGGTTGAGGTGGCGAGTGCCCGTTCCTTTTTGCGGATAGCTGTGGGCTGATGGCTGAAAGCTTTCCCTTTGCTATGAGTGCCGGATGTAGAGCACCTCGCCGTCCTGGACGACGTAGTTCTTGCCTTCGAGCTTCAGGACGCCTTGATTGCGAGCTTCGGCCAGACTGCCCGCCGCCACCAGATCTTCGAATCGGATGACTTCCGCCTTGATGAACTTCTTCTGGAAGTCGCTGTGCACTTCGCCCGCGGCATCCCAGGTGGTGCCTCCGGCGCGCAAGGTCCACGCTCGGCATTCATTGTCACCGATGGTAAAGAAAGAAATAACCCCCAGGAGCTCGTAACCGGAGTGAATCAACCGCGTGACGGCCGACTCCTTCAATCCGTAACTGGCCAGGAACTCTGAAGCATCCGCGTCGCTGAGTTCAGCCAACTCGGCTTCGATTTTCCCGCAGACCGCCGTCACCGCCGTCCGCGGCCGCTGCTTGAGGCCCGCCTGGGCGGCGAACTGCTCGGCGGCGTTGGCTTTGGCCACGTCCTCTTCACCGAGATTTAAAACGTAAAGCATGGGCTTCAAAGAAAGAAACGTAAAGCCGCGAATGATGCCCTCTTCTTCGGCGCTCAGGGTCACTTCCCTCAGAGGCGTCTGCTTCTCGAGCGTCGCCTTGAGATTCAGCAGGAGGTGATGCTCCTTTTCAAGTGCGGGATTCTTCTGCTTCTGCAAGTCCCGCTCCAACCTCTCCAGGCGTTTTTCTATCACCGCCAGGTCCGAGAGAATGAGCTCCAACTCCACGCTTTCGATATCGCGCTGAGGATTGACGCAGCCGCCGGCGGGCGGCAGCGCCTCATCTTCGAACACGCGCACGACATGCGCCAGGGCATCCATCTCGCGCAAATTCGTCATCTGCGTTCCCGACCGCGCAAGATCGATGATGCTTCCCGGTGTATCCACATACTCCACGCTGGCATGGACCGCTTTCCGGCCGGGGTGCATCTCCACCAGCCGGTCAAGCCGCGGGTCAGGAACGTGCACCACGCCGAGGTGCGCCTCGGGTCTCCCCGACCCCAAGCCGCTGCCGTGCGCGTGGGTCAGAATGCGAAAGAGCGTTGTCTTGCCCACCTGCGCGAGCCCCACAATCCCAATCTTCAGCATGGTAACCTCATCGCGAGGGATTCGGAGGGACAGGGCGGAGCTTCTGATACTAACACACGGGCCGCGTCAAGGGGTACGGCGCGTGACAGACCCTCGCGATTGGTCGCCGGAATGGAAGTCAATATCTCCCTTCTCCATCGGCGTCAAAACTTGAGAAAGGCGTTACCTGCGTATATCATTCCCGCCCCTAATGTTCACATCCGGCTCGGTTCGACGAGCTGATTCAAACCGAGGTGTTGCGATGAAGGGTTATTGGATCCGTGCAGCAATCATAGCGGCGGCGTGCCTATTAACAGCGGGGGTTGCCGCGAGCGCGAAGGACTGGCCGCTTCCGGTCCGCGGGCTCTACCTGGGGGCACCGAAACCGGAAGAAGTCTCCATGACGGTCGACTTCATTCGCAAGGCGCTCCCTAAAGAGGGTGTCAACGTTCTGGTAATGGAATTCGGTTACGGCTATCAATACTCCAGCCACCCCGAGGTCGTCGACGAGAACGCGCTTTCCAAGGCGGACGTCGAAGCGATCGCGGCGGCGTGCCGCGCCGCCGGAGTGCGCTTGATTCCGCTTATCAACCTGCTGGGGCATCAGTCCTGGAAAGAGAAAACCGCCGGCCTGCTGCGGTCGCACCCCGAGCTCGATGAAACGCCGGGCAAGTATCCGAATAACAAGGGCATTTACTGTCGAAGCTACTGCCCTCTCCATTCGGACGTCCACAAGATCGTTTTCGACCTGATGGACGAACTCGCCGACGCTTGCAAGGCCGACGCGGTCCACGTGGGCATGGACGAGGTGTTTATTCTCGCCGACCCGGATTGCCCCCGCTGCCGGGCGCGCGACAGTGCCGAACTCTTCGCGCAGGAAGTGCGAACCCTGCACGATCACCTGATGGCCACTCACCGCGAGATGTGGATGTGGAGCGACCGCTTGCTCGACGGCGCCGTCACCGGCCTCGGGGAGTGGGAAGCGAGCGAAAACGGCACGGCCGCGGCCATCCACCTTATCCCCCGTGATATCGTGATGTGTGACTGGCACTACGAGTCTTCACCTCCCACCGCCGCCTATTTCGCCGTCGAGGGATTCCGCGTGCTTTACGCTCCGTGGCGCGAGACCAAAGTGGCGCTTGGCCAGTTGGATTTGATCCGTTCCGTCCGGACGCACGCCGATAAGACGGTTGCCCCACGGATGCTCGGCGTGCTCCAGACGACCTGGGGAGGATCGAGCGATTTCATCAAAGCTTACAAGAAAGACCGCTCTGCCCCGGCCCGCAGCGCCGAAGCCGCTCGCACCTTCAAGAAACTTTTCAAGAAGATCCGCGCAATGCGATAGTCGGACGCCGGCTGATATCGAATCTTCGCCGAGACCGAAAAGCGCCACGCTGAGTATTCATACATAAAGGAAGCGGAACCCGCTTTCCCCGTGCGATACTTGGCGACGATACTTCAGGAGGAGGTCCACGGGATGATCAAGGTCAGCGTTATGTATCCGAATGGCGAAGGCAAGACCTTTGACATCACGTACTATTGCGAAAAACATATCCCCATGGTTCAGCAGATGGGTGGACCAGCCATCAAGGGTGTTGCTGTGGAGCAGGGGATCGGAGGCCCAACTCCCGGGTCGCCTCCAACTTATCTGGCCATGGGCCATCTCCTGTTCGAGTCGGTGGGGGCGTTTCAAATCTCCTTGGGACCCCATACCCAGGCGATCTTTGGCGACGTTCCGAACTACACGAACACCCAGCCAGTGGTTCAGATCAGCGAAGTAAAGTTATAGAAACTCCCGCCCCGGCGGGCCGCGGCGGCGGAGATACCGATATCGTGTTGCGAGGAATCATCGGAAAGGATGGAAAGGTCCACGATGCGGTGGTGCAGTATTCCGAGCGGCCCGATCTGAACTCGGAAGCGCTGAGCGTGGTTCAGCAATGGGTGTTCACGCCCGCCATGTGCGACGGTCGCCCGGATTCCACCAAAGCAAGCTTCACGCTTCACTTCCGGGCGCGCTAAGCGGCCGGGCAGTGGCGCTCCCCGTTTGCATCGCTGTGCGGCGTTCGCCGAATACGTGCAAAGCATAGAAAACGAATCTTGCAGCCCAACATGAGGAGGGTTCCAAAGTGAAGACTTCCCAGTTGTTCAAGGACATCCAGTATGTGGGCCAGGCTGAGGGGGAAAGAAAAACGTATCATGTATTTGAGACTTCCGATCACTATCTGGTGGTCGCTCCGAACACCCGAGGCGGCTACAACCTGAACGTTGTCTCTCTCAAGGCGCCGAAAGTGATCAGCGAGAGATTCAAGGGGCAGCGGGTAACAACCCAGGCCGTGAAGAACCGTAGCAAGCGGCCGGACCTTTTCGGTCCCGACTTCGCGGCCCTGAGCAGCCTCTATGTGATGGTCGCCCTCCGCCAAGCCCAGAAGCTGAAACGGAAGCTTGGAAAATCCTTCGTGTTCAAGATCAAATAGGCGCGCCGGGGCGATGGCGGACTTTCCGAAACCGCCGCAGCCTGGCGTGTCCCGCTTGGGAGGATCGGCCAGGCGAACTCCGTGTGCACAACTTTCCGGTGACGCGGGGTTGGTATAGGGCAGACGAGCGTTTGGGGACACCGTGAAGCATCTTCCGTTAGGTTTCGCTCGCCGGCCCGCTAAATCGAAACTTCCAACTGGGCGGAGGAAAGCGCTTGCCCCCTGCACCAGGAAAGGAGAAAACCTGTGGGCGCTGAACTCAAGATTCTCGAGAAAACGGTGGGCCATGCCTTGTGCGGGAAGGGTGCCCACGTTGAGGCCACGAAGGCTCTGGAGGGATTGGACTGGAAGCTTGCCGGCGCGCGGCCCAACGGCGCGCCGCACTCCATCTTTCAAATCTTGAACCACATGATCTACTGGCAGGAGTGGGCCGTGAAGTGGCTTGATGGAGAAAAGCCTGCGGTTCCAAGGCATGCCTCGGGGAGTTGGCCCGGCGGTGCGATGCCGGCGGGTTCCAAGGATTGGAAACAGGCGGTAGGCCGCTTCGGAAAAGGGCTTGATGAACTGACTCGGCGGACTGGCGGGGCGGACCTCCTGTCGAAGCGTGGAGAGAAGACGCGGCTGGAGATGCTCCACACGATTGCGTCGCACAACAGCTATCATCTCGGGCAGGTGGTCCAACAGCGGCAGATGCTGGGCCCCTGGCCTCCTCCCTCCGGCGGGCTCACCTGGTAGCCGAGTGTACGGAACACCTCTTTTGTTCCAGGGCCTTTCCTTGGTGCCAACGGTGCCCCGTGGGTGATCAGATTTCTGGTGGGGGGGCTCCGCCCCACGGCCACCATGACAGGAAGAGAGCGTGCACGCGACATAGTCTGAATCTTGGCCTTTTCGCTGGAATATCCAAAACGAACCTGCAGCCGTGTAGACAGGAAACGTGCTGGCATTCCTATGTTGAATTGGTTCTGGTCCGCTCCGCTTACAAAGGCTATAAGGAAATGCTATGAAGTCACTCGTAAAGTTTGACGCAAGAAGCTGTATTGCGTTTTTGTCTAAGGAGACCTACGAAGCGGCAGGCATCGCAACGTACTTTGAGGGTGATATGCTTGTGGGCCTAGCAGTCACCATCGAGCACCGCGAGGATGCGGAGTATGCCGAACTTATCGCCCAAGCCCACCGAAAGATTGTCCGGTTGATGGAGCTTGTCCATTTTGGCTCCGGAGTTCCGTTGCAGCTAGGTCCTGCCCACGTCCGGCCTATTGAATCTGATTCCGTGGTGATGATGGGCGGGAGTTCGATGAAAGCGAATGCAGTTATCACTAGACCAATTCCTTTGCCACCGTCGGACATGGTCGCAAGACTTTGCGACGATGAAGTGCGTCAGCTCGCTTGGTACAATTCCGCAGAGGCATCCGCAACGGATATTGAAAAGATAAGGAGCTATTACCAAGTGCTTGAATGCGAGAAGCAAATAACTAACGGCCAATATACACCGCCCGCGGAGATGGAGTATCTTCGCGATGCTGTGAGCCATCCCCGCCTTAACAGGAAAGTGAAAGCGATAGAATTCTTGCAGAACAATCTTGGAACAAACCATATAGACCCAAGCAACAGCATCCACCTGAGTTTTATTAAGACCCGTGTCGAGCCCCTATGTGCGGAGGCACGTCGTGTTATCGAAGTGAGGCTTCCCAAGTGGTGGTAACGCGCGCGGCGCGGGCATCGCTTTTGGATGTCTGAGGCCTCAGACGCAGCTGGAGATGGAATCCTCGCTTAGCGAATCCCACCTTCTGCCGCGTCGGGAGAGTTAGTTCAGACCCGCGCAATCCGAAGAATGTTGAACACCCGCCACGTTTTCCGCTACACTAGCCGGGTAACGCAACCGTAGAAATCCGAAGAACCAGGGCGGCGCACGGCGCTTGAAGGCATTTTGATGGTGGGCGGTACAGGATTCGAACCTGTGACTTCTACCGTGTGAGGATAGCACTCTACCGCTGAGTTAACCGCCCGCAGCGATTCTCAAGATAGCAGATTTCCCTCCGCCGGTCTAGGGAGACTGGGGAGCCTGAGGCGAACGCTCCGAGGATGAAGCACACCGACGTCAACAACCGGGCGCCCGTCTCCACCGAGGCCCTTGCGCGGCTCCAGCATTCCATTCAAACGGTCATTCGCGGGAAAAACGAGGCGATTCAATTGGCGCTGGTGGCGCTTTTCGCCCGCGGCCACCTGCTCATCGAAGACGTCCCCGGCGTTGGCAAGACCACCCTGGCGCATTCCCTGGCGCGCTCGTTCAATTGCGCCTTCCATCGCATTCAGTTCACCTCCGACATGCTGCCCACGGACGTCATCGGCGTCAGCGTCTTCCGCCAGCAGAGCCAGCGTTTCGAGTTCCGGCCGGGGCCCATCTTCGCCAACATCGTCCTGGCGGACGAGATCAACCGCACGACGCCCAAGACTCAGAGCGCCCTGCTCGAGGCCATGAACGAATACCAGGTAACGGTGGATAACCGAACCTACCCCCTCCCTCAGCCCTTCATGGTAATGGCGACGCAGAATCCCATCGAGCATCACGGAACGTACCCTCTGCCCGAATCCCAGCTCGACCGCTTCCTGATGCGACTCAAAATGGGCTACCCCGACGCGGTGAGCGAAAAGGAAATCCTGCGGAACTTCGCCGATTCCGAACCTTTGCAGAGAATAGAGCCCGTGATGTCGGCCGAGGAAGTGGTGGAAATCCAGCAGGCCGTGCGGCAGGTGGCGGTGGACGACCAACTGATGAACTACACGCTGGGCATCGTCGAAAAGACCCGTCAGCACGAATACTTGAGCCTGGGGATCAGCCCCCGCGGCTCCATGTCCCTCTACCGGGCGGCGCAGGCGCTGGCCATCCTGGAGGGCCGCAATTACACCATTCCCGATGATTTCAAGCGGCTCGTCCTGCCGGTCTTTTCCCACCGATGTATCGTAAGCTCACGCTACATCTCTACTCTCAAGAAAGGCGAGCAGGCGGAAGGCATCCTCCAGGAAATCCTCGAGACAACTCCCGTGCCCCTCTGAATTGCCGATTGATGATTGAAGATTGGCCAATTTTGGATTTTTGATTTTGGATTTTGGATTGCTCTTTCGCCCACCCTCACCGCTTCAAGCCGACAAACCGTCAAGAGGAATTAAGCCTTCTGCCTTCTGCCTTC
>DATKYV010000205.1:0-8346 GCA_035528275.1 Terriglobia bacterium
TATCTTGTCCACGCCGACGGCACGCCATTCCTCTGGCTCTCGGATACCGCCTGGAACGGCGCGCTGAAGTCTGACGCCGAGAGCTGGGAGCGTTACCTCGAAGACCGGGGCGGCAAAGGCTTCACCGCCATCCAATTCGTCGCCACACAGTGGCGCTCTGCTGGAGGAAACGCAGACTTGCGCGTCGCTTTTTTCGGGATGGAAAAGATATGGATCGATCCAGTCTTCTTCCAATGGATGGACGAACGGATCGACGCGCTGAATGAGCACGGGCTGGTGGCGGCGCCCGTTTTGATCTGGGCCATCGAGCACAAGCTGACCCTGGCGTTGAACCCCGGCACCGCGCTCCCGGATGACCAGATCATCGTCCTCGCCCGCTACATGGTGGCGCGCTACGGCGCGCACCACGTCATCTGGATTCTGGCGGGCGACAGCGACTATCGCGGCGAAAAAGCCGAGCGCTGGAAGAAAATCGGCCGAGCGGTGTTTGGAGACGCGCCGGAGCGGCTTGCCACGATGCACCCCGGGGGACAACAGTGGGTGGCGGATGAATTCCGTCACGAGCCCTGGTTCAGCTTCAACGGCTATCAGAGCGGTCACGGCGACAGCGACGAGGCCATGCGCTGGCTCACCGACGGCCCGCCGAGCCGCGATTGGAAAACCGAACCTCACCTTCCTTTCATCAATCTGGAACCCAACTACGAGGGCCACAAGGGCTATACGCACCGGAAGCCGTTTGACGCTCACGCCGTCCGCCGCGCCGTTTACTGGAGCCTCCTCGTTTCGCCACCGGCAGGCGTCTCGTACGGCGCGCATGGCATCTGGAGTTGGGAGCTGAGACCGCAAGAGCCCATGAGCCACCTGGGAAGCGGTGTCGCACCGCCCTGGTATGAAGCAATGAAGTATCCGGGCAGCACGAGCCTGAAGCATATGAAAGCCCTCTTTGATTCGCTCGAGTGGTGGCGGCTGCGTCCGGCGCAGGATATTGTGGTCGCACAACCGGACGCCGCGGACCCGAGCCGCTTTGTCGCCGCGGCCAGAGCTGAGGACGGCAAGTGGGCGCTGCTCTATATGCCGGTTGGTGGAAAGATCGCTGTGCGCAGCGAAAGTCTTGTGGGCCCGCTTGTCGCCCGCTGGTTCAATCCGCGCGAGGGGACATGGGCGGGCGAGCTTGAGGTCACGGAAGCGACGCAGACCCTTGAAACGCCGGACCAAGAGGACTGGGTTCTCTGGATTGGGCCGAAGACCAAGTAAGAGCAGGTCCGAAGTGATTCACAAGAAGGCGCGTTTCGGTAGGTGAACAGACAAGCCATGCGAGCCGTCGTGCAGCGCGTCAGTCGCGCGGAAGTTCGGGTGGATGGGGAAGTCGTGGGCCGCGTGGAGCGCGGGTTGCTGATCCTTCTGGGCATCGCCGACGGCGACACGGTGGAGATCGGGAAGGCCCTGGCGGAAAAGATCGCCAACCTTCGGATCTTCGACGACGAGCAGGGAAGGATGAATCGCTCGCTGCTGGAGGCGGGTGGCGGCGCGCTCTGCGTCTCCCAGTTCACTCTCTACGGCGACTGCCGCAAGGGCCGGCGGCCGAGCTTCGACCGCGCCGCCCCGCCCGAAACCGCTCGCGCGCTTTACGAAGATTTCGTCGCGTCTCTGCGCGCCCTGGGCCTGACCGTTGAGACAGGAAGATTTCAGGCCATGATGGACGTGGAACTGGTGAACGACGGCCCGGTCACCTTGCTGCTGGATTCTGAAAAGATTTTTTGATGCGCCGGGAAAGTGCCGTGGGACGACCGCCGGCCCTGGTGCCGGCCTGAGGGCCGACGCTACAGGACGATCTCCATCCCTTCAAACGCGGCGCGAGAGTTGGGGAACCGGGCGCGCACGGTTCTTTCCAGGAGTTCGACCGTGGCATCGTCGCTGTCCGGGTCGTGGTGAAAGAGAATGAGTTCCTTCACTCCCATTTCTTCGCAGATGGCCACGCCTTCTTCCCAGGTACTGTGCCCCCAACCGACTTTTTCGTGGCGCAATTGCTCTTTGGTGTACTGGCTGTCGTAGATCAGCAGGTCCGCGTCTCGCGCCAGCTCGCGAACCGCCTTGTCGCTTTCCGGATCGCCCGGTTCGTTGTCGGTGGCGTAGTGGATGGCCTTGCCATTATGCTCGATTCGAAAAGAGAGACAGCCCTGGGGGTGATTCAAGAGGCGGGCCTCAATAATGAAGTCTTCAAGCTGGAACGGGCCCTGCTGGATCTCCGTGAAAGTTCGAATCGAATGCATCTCATTCATGCTGACGGGAAAGTACGGGTCGGTCATCTGACCTTGCAGGGCCTCCTCGAGCGACGGCCCGGGCAGGCTGTAGGAATAGAAATGAAACTGATTCTTCTCTTCGTAGAGGGGCGCGAAGAACGGCAGGCCCTGAATATGGTCCCAGTGGTAATGACTCAGCAGAACCTGGCCGCGGATGGGCCGATTGCCGAATTCCTTCATCAGGGCTTTTCCCAGCATGCGCATGCCGCTGCCGCAATCCACAATCAGGAGGCCTCCACCGTCAGAACGGATGGCCAGGCAGGGAGTATTTCCCCCGAAGCGCATGGTTTCCATTTGCGGGGTGGGAGTAGATCCTCGGACTCCCCAGAACCTCAGCCTCATAGTCCAGCCTTTGATCCTATCGCGGGGCGGCTTTCATCGCTGAATCCTACACCAAAAGCGGCCGCCTGTTCCAAGGGAATTTTGCACTGGCTCGGAGGACCGAAGGGCGTGGGATTCTTCCCCGGCCGCAGGCGGCGGCCGGGAGGCGCCGCCCGGACCCTCGCCCCTCAACGACCGCTGCGCAGGGCGCGGCGGAACAGGACCTTCACGCCCTCGCGCCAGCTTTCGTTGAGTCCCACTTGAACGATCTCGATCGAAGGGTGGAAGTAGCGAATCACCCGGTCGATGGTGGAATGAAATCGGAAGGCGGGGCAGACCAGGTAAAGCGCCGGCGCCGCGGGAGCCAGACCGGCGCCCGGAAAATATCCGAACTTCTGAAGATCGCCGGCCTCGTGCAGCCATTTGACGCGTAGCCAGTAATCGAGCCCTTGCAGCGGCAGGTTGATTTCTTCCTGGAGCTTCAGTTCGATGACCGCCAGGCGTCCTTGCCGCGTCGCCCCCAGGATGTCGATAACCCCGCGGTCGGTGCCGGAGAAGGCGGGCACTTGGGGATAAATGTGGTCGGGATGAAACGCCGGGTCGATCTTGATCGGATCGCGCACCAGCATGCTCTCCAGCCAGCGCTCGGCCTGCAGACGATAGTAATCGTGCGACGTCTCACTGCTTCCGGCGCGCCGGGTCTCGAGGACGCGGTCAAGGAAGTGCCGGAACTCTTCCCGCGTTTCTTCCTCGAACCTCCGAACGCTCCCCTCCAGGCCAAAGTAAACGCGCGGCGCAAGGCGGCCTTCGATGCGCGCAATTTCCAGGCCCAGAACGCGAAGCGAAAGAGCGTCGCCTGAGGCGTCGGGGACGACGTCGACGCGCCCTGCGTCATCGCCCAGCAGGTCTTGCACCAGGGATTGGTGGCGTTTCACGATCTCTTCGCGGCGACGCAGGGGGACAAGGCGGGTCTCAACGTTTCCGAAATCCTTCAGGTCGATGGCGATGGGGCGCTTCGCCTCGGGCTTCCATTCGACAATCTCAACTTGCAGCGCGCGGTGATTGAGGTGCGCGGCGCGGTGAGCGGTGACCTCGACGGCTTTGGGGGGAAGAAATAACTTGAGCCCGCCGAGCGTAACCCGGCCGGAATTCCCGCGCAGCCAGTCCAGCCAGATGAGGCCGAAAGCGAGCGCGGCGTCGGCGGCAGCGGCGGGTTCGCCTTCGCTCAATCCCAGGAACGCCCAGCCCGTGGTGCCGCGGCGCGCCAGCCCGCGCGTGTACCAGGCGGAGAAGGAGTGCTCGCGGTCCGAGCGCTGGCTGACGCGTTCGAACCGCCAGCCCGGGTATTCGCCCTGGAGCATCGCCAGAAGCTCCCGGCTAAAGCGCGGACGCGACTGGCGGCGGTCCTCCCGGCCCTGGCGCTTCAGTTCGCGCAACTCCAGAGTCCCCGTCCCGCGACCTCCGGGCTTGCGCACGAACAGACCCATCTGGCCGCGGTCCCGGTAGGCTAACTCCTCCACGCGGCGGGCGAAGGAGCGCACGGGATTCCAGGCCTCGAACATCAACTTGCCGAAATCAATCGACACCCGCCAGTTCGCCGCCGTCAGGTCCAGTACTTCCGCGCCGTCTTCCACCAGCACGGGATGCTGGAGTGATTTGAGGAACGATTCGATTTCCGTTTGGAGTTCGAGGAGCGGGCCGGGATCGCGCGAGGGAGGCATGGCGGTTGGCGCCATTATAGCCCCACCCGCGCCGTCGGTTGCGGGCGATTACCCGCTGCAGGTTAAGTAGGGTTGGGCGGCGAAGGCCGTGCCGGCCGCGTGGGCCTCGGCGCGCTGCCTCGGCCATTTCGCCAGCAGGAGGACTTTGCCGCTCGGAGCGATGTGGATGTAGAACATCTCGGAGCCGTTCTCCACATCATAGAAGTTCTTGCGACGCGGGTCGGGACGCGCCTCGGCTCCGGCGGTCAACAGGCCACGCAGCTTCTCGACCGTCCCCACCGGGTACTTCCGCAGGTTGTCAATTACCGGGGTCTCTTCCAGTCGAAGTCTCATGGCCGTCCTCCCTTTCGAAAATTCCTACTAGCTCTACATACGAAGATGGGGGGTAGGAAGTTTCCTTCCGTGATGATTTTCCCTTCCCTCCTGCTTTGCATGCCGGATGACGTCCCCACCGGACGTCCTGGTGTCTTTGAGAATCACCATTCCAGCCGCGTCTTGTATGCTTAGACGGGTCGCCGGCGAAAAAGTATGATCCCCCGAGACGCTTTTCCGGCTAATTTTGAGAGGTTTGGCTAAACGGAGGAAGTGTGCGGCGCCGTTCATTCGCAAAGAACCGCAACCCACGGTGAGAAGGGGCTTGAAGTTGTTCCAAAACTGAGGGAGACTGCCAAGTCTTGGAGATCCCGGCGTTGTGACGTGAGCCCGTCCGCTATCAGAGCTTCCGTATTTGACCAATGCGAAGGAGGCTGACATGCCCAAGCAACTTTCGAATTCGTTCGTTAGGTTTTGCTTTCTCCTCGCTATCCCTTCTCTTTCTCTTTTAACCGGCTGCCAGCCGGAAACCAAGCACCCATCCCCGGCGACGCGGACCATATCGCTCGAAAATCTTGCAGACAAGGTGCGGGGAGGCTGGGCCGGGCAGATGATCGGGGTCACCTACGGCGCGCCGACGGAGTTCCGTCACCGCCAGGAAATCATGGAAGGTCCGCGGGAGTGGAAGCCGGAGGAGCTGAAGGGCGCGCTCGACCAGGACGACCTCTACGTGGAGATGACGTTTGCCGACGTCATGGACCGCGCGGGCCTCGACGCCACCACCGAGCAGTACGGCGAGGCGTTCCGGGATTCGAAATATCGGCTCTGGCATGCGAACCTGGCGGCGCGGCGGTTGCTAAAGCGCGGAGTGAAAGCACCGATGTCCGGCGACCCCAGCCACAACCTGCACGCCAACGACATCGACTTTCAGATCGAATCCGACTTCATCGGCCTGATGTGTCCGGGCATGCCGCGGGCCACGCAGGGCTACGCCGGCCGCGTGGGCCACGTGATGAACTACGGCGACGGGGTTTACGGCGGGGTGTTTGTCAGCGCCATGTACTCGGCCGCCTATTTTGAAAGCGATCCGCGCAAGGTGGTTGAGGCGGGATTGGCCGCCCTGCCTGCCGGCAGCCGCTACGCGCAGACGATTCGAGACGTTTTGCAGTGGTCGGCGGAGAATCCCGACTGGAAGAAGACCTGGCAGTTGACTGAGGACAAGTGGGACAAGGACGATCCCTGCCCCGACGGCGCGCTCAAACCTTTCAACATCGACGCCAGTCTGAACGGCGCCTACATCGCGCTCGGCTTGCTTTACGGCGGCGGCGATTTCGAGAAGACGATGGAAGTCTCCATGCGCGCCGGGCAGGACAGCGACTGCAATCCCTCCTCGGCCGCGGGCATTCTGGGCGTCATGCTCGGCTATAAGGGGATTCCGGTCAAGTGGACTGCGCCGCTGGCGGGGATCGCTGACGAGAAGTTTTCCTACACGAATTACTCCTTCAACTCAATCGTCGCGAGTACCATCGAGCGCGCCAAGCATGTGGTAACGCTGGAGGGCGGAACGATCGGCGAATCGACGCTGGGGATTCCCGTTCAGCAGCCCGAAACCATGCCGCTCGAGCAATTCGCGCCGGGCACGGTGGTGGAACGCATCGCGCCGGACGATTCGCGTTGGACGTGGAAGGGGGCATGGGAGAAGACGGGCGAGCGTCGTCAAGTGAGGCGCGCAAAGGCGGCGAGCGCGGAAGCCGGCGTCTCTTTCGAGGGAACCGGGGCGATGGTCGTGGTGACGCTCAGGCCCGACGGTGGGCTGGCCGATGTCTACCTCGACGGGGAACTCATGGCCACTGCGGACGCTTACAACGACGACGGCGACCGAGGCGGTGAGGGTTTTTGGGGCAAGTTCGACCTCCCGCCCGGCCCGCACACGCTGCGCCTGGTGGTGAAGGGCGAGCCGTATCCCGGCTCCAAAGGAGCTTGGGTTTATCTTGAAGACCTCGTCGTGTTTCGAAAATAGCCGCCGGCGAATCGCATACATCCCGGCAGGCCCGGGATGTATGCGCCGCCCTTGACCATCGGCTACGCGGCCGGCGGGTGGTCGAGGATCGTTTCCGTCTTCGGATCCCAGTAGATTTTCTTGCCCTCCCAGTAGGCGCGGGCGGCCATGATGCAGGCGACGGAGTGCTGGAAGCCGTTTTCCACCGTGGCATTCGGCTGCTTGCGGCTGCGCAGGCATTCGAACCAGTTGGTCATGTGGGAGAGGTCGTTGTCGCTGATGCCCGTTGGCGGGACTGCATCGTCGCCGGGCAGCGTGATGTACTTCCACGCGCGCTTTTCGTAAGCATCCGCATCGTCTTCGTGGACACCTTTCTCCTCCACCCATTTCCATCGCGGGCTGCCCTCGCCGCCGAGGTTGACCAGCGTGCCTTTCTTTCCCATGATGCGGCTGAAGCTCTCCGAATCGTTGCCGAAGCTGGTTGAGTAGCTGACCATGAATTCCTTGGGATAGTCGAAGAGCGCCTGGAAGGTGTCGGGATTCTCGCGCCCGTCGTGCCAGGCGAAGACGCCGCCGTTGGCCACCACGGAGCGCGGTGCGGGGTCATCGAGGAAGAAGTGGACCAGGTCGATGGCGTGGCTCATCCACTGGTCGACGATGCCGCTGGAAAAATCCTTGTAGAGCCGGTACTCGAAATAGAGCTGGGGATCGAACGGCCGGGCGGGCTTGGTCATCAGCCACTCTTTCCAGTTGGTATCTTCCTGCCGGATCTGTTTGACTTCCGGTCGGCCGCGCCAGCGGGGGCCGTGATAGTTCCAGACAATCTCCACTTTGCTGACGTCGCCCAGCACCCCGGTCTTGATGGTATCGCGCACCGCGATCTGGTAAGGCTCGCTGCGGTGCTGCGTGCCCACCTCGACGATGTGCTTGCTGGCGCGCACGGCGTCCCGCGCCGCCTTGGCTTCTGCCAGGACGTTTCCCATGGGCTTTTCCACGTAGACGTCCTTGCCGGCCTCGACCGCCATTTTCAGAAGGGGAGAGTGGGAGTGTTCGGGAGTGGAAATGTAGACCGCGTCCACGTCCTTCAGAGCCAGCAATTCCTCCGGAGTTTTCAGCTCTCGCGGTGCCTTTCCGTAATACTTGGTGTTCTGTTCCACGGCCCTTTCGCGGTTCACCTTCCACAGGTCGCAGACAGCGGTCACTTCCACGTTGAATTTGTCTTTCAGATGCGAGGCGATCCACTCGAGCCCTCGCCCGCGGTTCCCCACGCCGATGTGGCCCAGCGAGATGCGGTCGTTGGCGCCCAGGATGCGGTTGTAAGAGAGCGCCGTGGCGCTCAACGCCGTGCCCGCAGCGATCTTTGCGGTACGGTTCAGAAAATCCCGCCGGTCGATCTTGTCGGATGAAGTCTCGCGGGTCATAAACACCTCCTCGGGGAAATCAATGCGGCAGCAGTTTATCACCGACATTGGGCATCTGCGTATGGGATGTAGGGTTTATCCGGGCGGGAGCCGGGGGCAAAACCAGGGTGGGTGAGAAGACCAGACCGACGCGGGACGGATCACTTGGTGGGGATCTTGGGGAATGAGCCGGGAACGATCCCCGCGCCTTCCTTCACGGTGATGATCTGGTTGATGGGAACGTTGGTGAGCTTGTCGACCGTGCCGCTGAGCCAGGTAATCTCCAGCGACTC
>DATKYV010000206.1:0-10362 GCA_035528275.1 Terriglobia bacterium
GTAAGACGGCTCCGTCGATGCGAAGTGCGGGGCGCAGGCTTCCAGGTGGTGAACCTTGTAGCGGTCGGCGATCAATTCGGGGAGTTCCAGAAGTTCCAGCATTCTTCCCGAGAGATTGAATTCCTTCTCGCGAGTCGATTCGAAATAGTTATGAAGACTCCAGGTGGAGACCGCGAGACGCGCGAGCTTGGCGCCTGCTTCGGGCTGAGGGGCAAGGTTCGCGGCAGCCCCAAGCCCACCTGCGCTTCCCGCCAGGCCCGCCGCCACGGCGCCCCCGGTCAGCCGAGTCAAGAACTCTCTTCGTTTCATTTTTCCCTTCCTCTCTTGCGAGGGTGCGTGGTGGGTCCATGCCCGAGAGCCGTCATTCTACGCCTTGTCTGTTTTGACGCCGCGCAGGAAGGCGGCGCTCTCCTCGGGCAGCGAAACATTGATGAACATCCCGGAGCCGAGTTCGAACCCGGCCATTTTGGTAAGTCGCGGGATGATGCTCACGTACCAGTGGTAGTACTTCACGCCGCGTTCTTCAGGGGGCGCGGTGCGGATCACATAGTTGAAGTCCGGGTTTTCGAGGCCATGATAGAGCCTAGCGAGCGTTACCCGCAGGTTGTGAGCAAGGTCGGCCGCCTCAGCGTCATTCATCTCGTCGAAACACGCCATGTGGCGCCTGGGCATGATGAGCATCGAAAACGGCGTGAGCGCGGCAAAGGGAATGAGCGATACGAAGTGCGGGGTCTCGAGAACGATGCGCGCTCCGTCCTCCAGTTCCTGTTCCAGCACGCGGCAGAAAATGCATTCTCCAAACTCGTCGAAATGATGGAGCGCGCCGATCAGCCGGTCACGGAGCTGGGTGGTGATGACCGGCGTGGCGATGAGCTGGGAGTGCGGATGCTCGAGCGAAGTCCCGGCCGCGTCACCGTGATTCTTGAAGATCGTCACCTGCTCGACACGCGGGTCGGAGGAGGCCGCCTTGAAACGGTGGAGGTAAGCCTCGATGATGATCTCCACCTCCCGATCGCTCAGCAGCGCCGTGGTCTTGCTGTGGTCGGGCGTTTCGACAATCACCTCGTGGATGCCCACACCCGTGACCGTTCTGCGGATTCCCTGGATCGAGCGACGCCGCTCACCCTCGGGGGATAGGGCGGCGAACTTGTTGGGCGTTACACGGAGCTGCCAGGTTTTGGTGTCGGGCACCACGTAGGTCTCCGGCGGCGTCATCTTCTCGTTGCCGGGACAGAACGGGCAGTTGGCGACGAAGGAGGGAATGGCCTTCGTCTCCTCCCGCTTCTTCACGAACTGGTCGGGCCGCTTGGCGCGCTCCGTGGCGATGATGACCCAATCGCGAGTGATGACGTTGTAGCGAAGTTCCGGCATGGACGCCTTCCTGAAATGATTTTAGCTTCCACAAACATCGCGGACCACGCGAAAGCCGTAATCCGCGTATTGAAAAATCGGAGGAATGCTCGAGCGAGCCGCGCAACGGCTCACCTTGACGTGATGCCGCCACGAGCCGCCGCGCGAGGCGCGCCGCTCGCCGCTCTCCGGCCCTCGCGGATTGCGCGCCGGAGACTGGGCATAATGGTCCCGGTCAAACCAATCGGCGCACCATTCGTGAACGTTCTCGCAAAGATCAAAGATCCCGAAGGTGTTGGGTTCGCCCTCGCCCACGGGCAGCGGCCCCTTGACTTCCCCGCCCCATCGGCGCAGGTATTCTGCGCGGAACTGCGGTTCCTCGTTGCCCCACGGATAGAGAAATCCTTCGCGACCACCGCGCGCCGCGCGCTCCCACTCGGCTTCCGTCGGCAGGCGATAATTGCGGCCGGTCGCGGCGCTAAGCCAGTCGCAATACTTCACGGCTTCAATCCAATTGACCGCCACGACAGGCTGGAGGGGATGGTTGAAATCCGCATCAGCCCACGTCGGTGGGGCGCTGTGTCCAGTCGCCCGCATGAACACACCGAAATCACATTTCCGCACCTGAAAGACCGCCATCTCAAAGGCCTCAACCCAAACGCCATGGACGGGTCGCTCCTCATCGCGGCCTTCTTCACAACCCATCAGGAATTCGCCCTCGGGAACGAGGACACAGCGAGGCTCGAGGATTTTTTCCGGCGAGTGGATCCCCGGATCCTTTGTTGTCACTGGATGCGGCACGTGCAAATTCCTTCTCGCGCTTTGCGTCTCAGAAAGAACGCGCATTCTATACCAAGTGAGGTGCGAATGGTACCGGCGGACAAGTGTGGGAACAGGCGGCCTGAAACCGGCGGCGACAAATCGCCCTACTGTGTGAGGCGGGCTTCGAAGCTCCGCCTTGGCCTGGCCGGTCTCCATTTCAGTTCGGGTCGGCGCGGGTCCTTGCCTGGATGGTCGGCGCGATGCTACTCTGCCCGGCATGTCGAAAAGGCACAAGGAAGCCGTGCGAAAGCAGTTCGCGAAAACCGTCGACGCGTTCTCCAAGTACGCGGTGCGCGACACGCCGGAGGTTGTCGCGGAAAAGCTGGCCTTCGTCAAACCGCAACCCACCGACCTCGTCCTGGACCTGGCGTGCGGGCCGGGAACCTTTGTCCTGGCGCTGGCATCGCGCGTTCGTTTCGCTCGGGGAATTGATCTGACCGAAGAGATGCTGCGCCAGGCCCGCGCGTTTCAGCTCGACCGGCAAATCACTAATGCTTGCTTCGATTGTGGCGACGCCGAACAACTCCCTTACGCCGACGGCTCTTTCGACCTCGCCTTCTGTCAGTGTTCTCTTCACCACATGCCCAAACCCGTGGTGGTGCTCAAGGAGATGGTCCGGGTGACGAAGCCCGAGGGGCGAGTCGTTGTCATCGACGCGTTAGGCCCCGAAAGCGACGTGAAGTTTGAGCTGCACAACAGGATTGAGAAAATCCGCGATCCTTCTCACGCCGAATCGCTGCGCCTGACAACGTTTCTTGAGATGTTCGATACCCTGGGGCTCGAAATCTCCCGCCAGTCGCTTAAACGCCGCCAACGCTCGTTCAACCAATGGATGCTGCGCGCCGGCCTGGAGCCGAAACACAAGCGCTACCAGGAAGCGCGTAAGCTGCTCGAGGAATCGATCGAAGGCGACCGCGCCGGCTTCTCTCCTCAGCCCCAGAACGACGACTTTCTTATCACTCACAACGAGGGCATGTTCATCCTCAATCGAAAGACAGAGTGAACACTCGAAACCCTCACCTTCCCATGGTTTGAGTGGGTGGATGCCCTGCTCTCTGCCTTCCGCCTTCTGCTTTCTGCCTACTCTCTTTCGAAGGGCCACTCACGCCGCAGGCGCGCGCGGATGAAAAAAGCGATGGAGCCGACGGCAAACACCGCCACGCCAAAAAGCAGTGACCGACGATTCGACGTCCCCAGGATGTAGAGCCAGCCGAGCACAATGGCGATGCCGGGCAGCGGGTAGAGCCACATTCGAAACGGGCGAGGCATATCGGGCTTCCGAAAGCGCAGCACGAAGAACCCGATGGCCTGCGGCAGGTATTGGTTCATAACGCGGATGGCGACCAGGCCACCGATGACTTCGGGCAGTTTCAAGAGGCTGAAGGCGGAGGCGATGAGGCCCAGGGTAATCAGCGAGACGTAAGGAAACTCTCCTTTGGGATGCAAGCGCGCGAAAACACTGAAGAAATTGTTGTCGGCAGCAGCCGCGTAAGGAATTCGCGTGTAGCCGAGGAGGACGGAGAACACCGAGGAGAAGGCAATCCAAAGCATCAGCAAGGTCATCAGGTTCCCCGCCCCGACCCCGTGAAGCTTTTCGATGTAAGTCGAAGCGATGAACTTGCTGTGCTGCGCCTCGCGCCAGGGAACGACGCTCAAGATGGAAGCGTTCATCAGGATGTAGAGCGTCGCCACCGCGACGATGGAAAACAGCATGGCGCGCGGGATAACGCGTCCGGGATCGCGAATCTCCTCGGCCAGATAGCAGACGTTGTAGTAACCGAAATAGTCGTACATGGCGAAGAGCGTCGCGGCGCCCAGGCCGGCACAGAAGGACCAATCGAGGCGAAAGGCGTTGGGAGGGAAATCAAAAATCCGTTCCGCGCTGAGCTGCGGCAGACCCGAACCGATAATCCAGAAGCAGCCGATCAGCACGCCGACCAGGAGAACAATCGAAAGGTTCCCCACGGTGCGAATCCGCCGATAGAGCACCAGGATCATGACCAGGGGGATGAGCGCGGCGAAGACGCGAATTCCCCAGGGAGAGATCGAAGGGACCAGGTAGTGAAAGTAGCTGGCGAAACCGATCGACCCGCTGGCCACCGAAAGGGGCGCGGAAAAGATGATCTGCCACACGACGAGAAAGGAAAACCAGCGGCCCACGGTGCGCGGGCCGAAGGCTTCGCGCAAGTAGTTGTAGCTGCCGCCGGCCTTGGGCATCGCCGCGCCCAGCTCGGCCCACACCAGGCCGTCACAGAAGGCCAGCGCCGCCCCCAGGATCCAACCCAGCATCGCCTGAGGCCCGCCCATGGTGGCGAGAAACAAAGGGATGGTGATGAACGGCCCAATCCCGATCATGTCGGTGATGGAGAGCGCCGTCGATTGCACCAGCCCGAGTTCGCGCCGCAGATGAGGTTTCTCGGTCGTTTCCGTCAAGCGCCTCCTCGAGTTTCCCCCGCGGGAGGGGCGGCTCCCGCGCGATCACTCTGAGCGTTTCACACCACAGTTTTCAACCAGCCAAGCCCGCCCGCTTATTCCACACCGCAGGGGTGAAGTCAAGATTATTGGCCCAGAACCGCGCGCGCAAGAAGTTGATTTGCATCGCGGCAGGCGCCGCAGGATTCCCTCGTGCGGGGCGTGGACGAGGAAAGAGTCACTTTTCGGCGTCATCGGCAACCGAGTAGGCGGAGAGTCTCTGCTCATAGACGCGCGGGCCTTCGCCGGTCGCCTCAACGAAGAGCACGGCCACACCGTCGATCGACTCGGCGAGTTTCAAACCGCGCTCTGGCCCAAGAACGCTGATGGCCGTCGCCAGGCTGTCGGAGGTCGTGGCGTTGGGAGCAATGACGGTGACGCTGCGGCGGCCCGTCAGTGCCATACCCGTCCGAGGATCAACGATGTGCGAGTAGCGTTTCCCGCCGATTTCGACATGTTGCTCCACGTCCCCCGAGGTGGAAACGGCGGCGTCATGGAGCGAAAGGTATCGCGAAGGCGGCTTCTCGGGAGACTCGAGGGGCGCGATACCGATCCGCCATCCCGCCCTGCCCGGCGGCGGCGCGCTCACGGCAATATCGCCACTGGCGGCGACGAGCGCGCTCTGAATCCCGTGCTGTTTCAATACGTCCAGCGCCTGGTCGGCCGCATAGCCCTTGGCGATGCCGCCCAAGTCGAGGAGCATGCCTTTCTTCGAGAGTTGTGCTGTCTTTTTTTCCGGATCGACCCGTAGCTTTTCACAGCCGACAAGCATCCGCGCACGGGCCAGCCGCTGGGCGTCCGGCAACTCATGCCGGCGGTGCGCTCTTCGCCAGAGTTGCACGACGGGGCCAATTGTGATATCGAATGCTCCGTCCGTGCGCCTGGCGAGCTCCTGAGATGCGGCGAGGATGCGATACAAGTCTTCACTGACCTTAACCGGCGGCCCCCCCGCGGCGCGGCAGAGCGACCGCAATTCACTGCTGGGACGGTAATCGCTCATGGTATCATCGAGTTGCGCGATGCGGTCGAAGGCCGCGTTGGAGGCGGTTGAAGCGGTGACCGCGTCGGGCGCGTAGAGGACAATCCTGAAAAGAGTGCCCATGTGGGCTTGCGAGAACTCATAGCGGATTAATGCCGGTTTACGAGCAAGGACGGACGTCGCCGCCGCACCCAGCACGATCGCGGCAACGCAGAACCGCCTCAAAGTCATCCTCAACCTTGCGTGGCAAGACCGCATTCCGTCTCGCATCCTATCAAAACCGGGCCGAAAGCATACCAGTCGCTAACGGAGCGCCTCTTTGAAGCGATTCTTGTTCCCCGCCATAGGTTTCCTGCTTTGCTTCGGAATCATGCTCTGGGGCTTGGCTGCCCCGGCTTCCAGACCTGGGCCGACGCCGGCTGCCGTGCCCGTGCCGGTGAAGCCTTATGTCGAATCGCTCGCTGGCGGCAAGGCGAGTTTTGAAATGGTCCCCATCGCTGGCGGCACGTTCAAGATGGGAAGCCCGGCGAACGAGCGAGGCCACTCCGCGGACGAAGAGCCCCAGCACGAGGTTACGATTCGGCCATTCTGGATGGGTAAGACCGAAATGACCTGGGAGATGTTCGACCTTTACGCCTACGACAAAGACATCCTCATGGGCGCCGGTAAAGGCTCATCTCCAGGGACTCAGCAGGCGGGGCCCGCGGACGCCGACGCCATCACTCGCCCAACGTCTCCCTATTCCGACCCCACGTTTGGCTACGGGCGGAAGGGCCATCCGATCATCAGCATTTCTCACCATGCCGCCATGGAGTTTTGCCGCTGGCTTTCAGCCAAAACGGGCAAGACCTATCGCCTTCCCACGGAGGCGGAATGGGAATACGCCTGTCGCGCGGGCTCCACGACGGCGTTCAGTTTCGGGCGGACGCCAAGGACGTTGAGCGAATACGCCTGGTTCGAGGCCAACTCCGAGTATATACCTCGCCGCGTCGGCTTGAAGAAGCCCAACGCCTGGGGGCTGCATGATATGCACGGCAACGTCGCGGAATGGTGCCTCGATCTCTACGACAAGAACTTCTACAAGAAATTCAAACCGCTGATTCCGACGGTGGAACCGGTTTTGGTCCCGGATGCGGAACATTACCCCCACGTGGTGCGGGGTGGGTCCTGGGACGATGATCCGGTGGCCCTGCGGTGTGCGGCGCGAGCGACGTCAACCAGAGACTGGAACCAGCAGGACCCGCAGCGCCCGCAAAGCATCTGGTGGCTTACCGACGCACTCCATGTCGGTGTTCGAGTGGTCCGGCCGCTCGAGGAGCAGGAGAATCTCAAAGGACTCCGCTCGAAAGTGACGCCGAACGGAGGAATGTGACAAGAAGGGAGTCATTCTGCCCGCCGAGGCGTCACACAATACTTGCAAAAACCCCGATTGAGGAGCAAATTGCTTCTGTCCTGGTTTGCTTCTGCCATTGTAGGAGGAGAAGAAAATGCGCAAATCTAAAGACTTCAAGACCGGTCGCACCTCGCGGCGCGATTTCCTGAAAACTTCCACGGCGGTGGTTGGAGGCGCGGTCGCGGCGAGCTGGAGCGTGATTCCCGGCGCGTACGCCGCCGGCAGCGACGAGATTCGTGTGGGGCTGATTGGCTGTGGGGCCCGTGGAACCGGCGCCGCCGACGACGCCCTCAAGGCCGCACCCAACGTCAAGTTAGTGGCCATGGGGGACGTCTTCAAGGATCATTTGGACGAAAGCCTTGCGTTCCTCAAAAAGGAATTCGGGGACAAGATCGACATTTCCGAAGATCACTGCTTCATAGGGCTCGATGCCTACGAAAAGGTGCTGGCGAGTGACATCAACTACGTCATCCTCGCCACGCCGCCGGGATTTCGTCCCCTGCACCTGAAAGCTGCGGTGGCCGCCGGCAAGAATATCTTCTGCGAAAAACCCGTGGCCGTCGACGGTCCGGGCATCCGCACCTGCTACGAAGTTCTCGAGGAATCGAAAAGCAAGGGAATTGGAATCGGCGTGGGAACGCAACGGCATCACCAGACCCCTTATCTTGAGACCCTGAAGCGCGTCCACGACGGCGCCATCGGGGAGATCGTGGCGGCACGCGCCTACTGGAACCAGGGGCCGATCTGGGTCTATCCGCGCGAGGAGGGCTGGAGCGATCTCGAATGGCAGTTACGCGACTGGTACTACTTCACATGGCTGTGCGGCGATCACATCGTCGAGCAGCACGTCCACAACCTGGACGTTGTCAACTGGGCAATGCATGCCCACCCAGTGCGCGCCGTGGGTCTGGGTGGCCGGCAGGTCCGCACCGCGCCGGAGTACGGCAACATCTTCGACCACTTCACCATCGATTACGAATACGAGAACGGCGTCCACATGATGAGCATGTGCCGGCAGATTCCCAATTGCGCCAACAGCGTGTCGGAAGCACTGGTGGGCACCAAAGGGTTCTGCCAGGTCAACCGCTATACCATCACCGGGGCGAAGCCGTGGAGGTTCAGTGCTCGGCCGAGAGAGGGCGTGCCGTACGTCAGCGAAAAGGAAAAAGATAACACGCCCTATGTCCAGGAGCACACCGATCTGATTGCCAGCATCCGGGCCGGGAAACCCTACAACGAGCTCGAGGGCGTGATCGAGGGAACGCTCACGGCCATCATGGGACGCATGTCGGCCTACACGGGCAAGGAAGTCACCTGGGAACAGGCTCTGAACTCCAAAGAGGAACTCGTCCCAGCCAACCTTGCCTGGGACATGTCGCTTCCTGTTCCGCCCGTGGCCATGCCGGGCAAGACCGAGCTGGTTTGATCGACGGTTTCGTAGACCCAAGCCTTTCGCGGTAGACTGCGGGCGCCGAAGAAGCTTCACTCCCTTCGAGCCTGAAGGGAGAGCAGCGCTCCGTCTGCCGATCTTCACAGTTCTTTGACTTTCTTGGAGGTGTTCAGAATGAGCAAGTCGGATGAGAAATTGGCATCATCGCGCAGAGATTTCCTGAAGAAGTCGACCGCGGTGGTGGGAGGAACCGTCGCCGCCCACCTGGGATGGGTGTCCGCCGTCCATCCTGCGGGCAGCGACGTGATCAAAGTGGGACTGGTCGGCTGCGGCGGCCGCGGTACGGGCGCCGCTGTGGACGCCGTAAGTTCCGCGCCCAACGTCAAGCTGGTGGCCATGGGTGATACGTTCAAGGATCACCTGGACAAGAGCCGCGAGACCTTGATGAAGGAAGTCGCCGACAAGATGGACGTGCCGGACGAGCGCTGCTTCGTGGGCTTCGACGCTTACGAGAGAGTGCTCGCCAGCGACATCAACTACGTGATCCTGGCCACCCCGCCGGGATTCCGTCCCCAGCACCTGAAGGCCGCCGTGGCCGCAGGCAAACACATCTTCACGGAAAAGCCCGTGGCCGTTGACGCGCCGGGCATCCGCACCTGCCTGGAAGTCTACGAAGAAGCCAACGCCAAGGGGCTGGCTATCGGTGCGGGAACGATGTACCGCCACAGCGCGGCGCACATGGAATTCATGAAGCGGCTGCACGATGGGCAGATCGGCGACCTCGTCGCGGCGCGTTGCTACTACAACACCGGCCCACTGTGGTCCTACGAGCGCCAGCCCGGGTGGGGCGACATGGAGTGGCAGCTTCGCAACTGGTACTACTTCACCTGGCTGTGCGGCGACCATATCGTCGAGCAGCACGTCCACAACCTGGACGCCGTCAACTGGGCGCTGGGCGCGCACCCGCTCCGCGCCGTGGCGGTGGGCGGCCGGCAAGTTCGAACCGAACCCCTCTACGGCCACATCTACGACCACTTCTGCGTCGACTTCGAATACCCGAACGATTGCCACGTGATGAGCATGTGCCGGCAGATGGCCAATTGCGCCAACAACGTATCCGAAGCGTTTGCCGGGACGAAAGGCTTTGCCCAGATCATTCCGTACAGGACATTCGTCATCACGGGCGAGAACCCCTGGCGCTTTCCAGGAAAGGACAACAAATCCTACGTCCAGGAACACACCGACCTGATTGAAAGTATCCGCGCCGGGAAACCGTACAACGAGCTTAAGAACGTGACCGAAAGCACCATGACGGCAATCCTGGGGCGCATGGCCGCCTACACGGGCAAAGACGTCACCTGGGAACAGGCGATGGAATCCAAGGAGGATCTGACGCCACCCAAGATCGACTGGAACGTCTCGCTAACCGTGCCGCCCGTCGCCATGCCCGGCCAGACGGAATTGGTCTAGAAAGTGCGCGCGTCGAGCGATCAGAAGTAGCGCCGACCGGAACCTGGGCCGGCGAAGCCGGGAGGTCGGCATCTGCGAATGCCCGGCCGCGTGCCTACCGTGTTCATTCGTGGGTTGGAGCATTTAGCGCAGACCTCGCGCTTGAGGTCCGCGCTACTCGTGTCGACGCGCTCTCGCGATGCCCGCTATTTCTTCTTCAGCCCATGCAGGAGGTGGGATCTCTGTTTGGGTTTCAGCCGGGCGGGCTTGGCGGTCTGGGCCAGGAGATACAAGGTAAGCGTCGCTTCCCGCAACTGATAGATGCAGTTCGGGCAGCCGCGCGAAACGTGCTCGGCGATTTCCCGCCCGTCTCCCCCATCGAGCGTTCCGAGAACGAACAGCTCGTGGAGGTCTTCTAGATTTCGGCAGACCATGTTCCCAACACGGCGCGTAGGCGTTGCCTCAGAAAGCGCATGCCGGCGCGCAATCCTGACTGGACCTTCCCCA
>DATKYV010000207.1:0-26581 GCA_035528275.1 Terriglobia bacterium
AGGCGGCGCTTGGCCGTGGCGTGGGCAAGCTCGGGCGGAGGCATGAAGGTCACTCTTTCTTCGACGGCTTCCACTTCCGTCACATCCTCAACTCCGAGCTTCTTGAAATAGTCCACAACTTCCTGGACCAGATGCTCGGGCGCGGAAGCGCCGGCGGTGATGGCCACCGAGTGGGCCCCTTCGAGCCACGCGGGGTCGATCTTTGAAGCGTCCTCGATGAGGTAGGCCTGAGTCCCGGACATCTCCGCGACCTCGCGAAGCCGCCGGGTGTTTGAACTGTTGTCGGATCCAATCACCAGGACGAGGTCCGCATCCTTGGCCAGCAACTTGACAGCCGTCTGCCGGTTCTGGGTGGCGTAGCAGATATCGTCGCTGGAGGGGGTAGCGAGTTTGGGAAAACGCCGCCTCAGAACGTCGATAATTTCCCGAGTATCGTCGACTCCCAGAGTGGTCTGCGTGGTGACCGCAATGCGTTCGGGATTCGGCACCTGGACCTTCTCCGCCTCTTCAACGCTGCCCACAAGCTGGATATGGTCCGGCACCTCGCCCATTGTCCCGATGATTTCATCGTGGCCCGCATGTCCCACCAGGATGATGGAGAGCCCCTCGCGCGCGAAGCGGATCGCTTCCAGGTGAACCTTGGTCACCAGCGGGCAGGTGGCGTCAACCACTTGCAAACGCTTGGCGGCCGCCATGGTCCTTACCTCGGGCGCAATGCCATGGGCGCTGAAGATGACCAGTTCGCCCTCGGGGACCTCATCAAGCTCCTCGACAAAAATCGCGCCCTTTGCGGCCAAGGTCTCAATGACGTGTTTGTTGTGAACGATCTCTTTCCGGACGTAAACGGGAGGCCCGCAGAGCTCGAGCGCCAAGTTGACAACATCAATGGCGCGCTCCACACCGGCACAGAATCCCCGCGGTTTGGCGAGCAGGAGCTTCTTGACGCTCATTGGATAAATCGCTTAACTCCCCGCCCAGTGGGGAGTTCGGAAAGTCAGTCACCATCGTAGCAGATTCGCTCGGATGCGTCAAAAGTCCGCCCCCGTCACCCGCCCGCGCCGAATCCTTCGACCTCCTCGATCATCCAATGGCATACTTGCCTCTCCCTCGGGGCGGAGCGAGGGTTGGAACGAAATTGGTAGAGGGAGACCATCAATGAACCAAAATCCTGGGCGTTTATTCCGCCCAGAAGCGGCGATGAGGCTGGCGGGTTTCTGCATCCTCGCCGTCGCAATGCTGGCTGGAATTTCGAGCGCTGAGATACTTCCCTTGAAAGTCAAGGTGGGCGACAAGGCGCCGGGCTTTGCCCTGCCCTCGGCGGACGGCCAAACGGTTCGGATTTCGGACTATGCCGGGCACAACGTTCTGATCGATTTCTATCGCGGCCACTGGTGACCGTACTGCATGACCGAACTCGGCGAGTTCGTCAAGCACCAGGAGGAGTTGAAAGCCCTTGACGTTCAAGTTGTGGGGGTGAGCGTGGACCCCGTGGAGCGGTGCCGCGAAGTCCGGGACAAGCTGAAAGCTCCTTTTCCTATTCTTTCCGACGCCAGACGGGAGGTCATGGAAATCTACGGGACGCGCAACCCCGACCACGATCCAGGAGAACGACCCATCAATACGCCGACGCTCGTGCTAATCGACAGGACCGGTACTGTCCGCTGGATCCACCAGGCGGTGGACTATCGCGTCCGGGCACCGATCTCCAAGGTGCTCGAGGAAGCGCGGAAGATCCCATAGCGGCTTACTCCGCTCAATTACCGAGTGGCAATCCGCAACCTATGAGACTTCTTTCCGTCAATATCTCCATGCCTCGGGTCGTCAGGGAGGGAAACCGGCAAATCAGGACGGGAATATTCAAGAAACCCGTCGACGGCCCGGTTAAGGTCGGGAAGCTGAACCTGGAGGGAGACGCACAAGCCGACCTCTCCGTCCACGGCGGCCTCAACAAGGCCGTTTACGCCTATTCGTGGCCGAATGTTAATTTCTGGCGACGGGCACTCGGGCGCGACGACCTGGGGTCGGGGAGCCTGGGTGAAAATCTCACCCTCGACGACCTGCCGGACACCGACATCTCGATCGGCGACGAGCTGGAAATCGGCACGGCGCGGTTCGTGGTCACGCAGCCGCGCCTGCCCTGCTACAAACTGGGTCTCGTGATGCGCATGCCGGAATTTCCCAAGATGTTCAAACACAGCGGCCGGAACGGATTCTATCTCCGCGTGCTTCGCGAAGGAATTCTCATGGCCGGGGACGCGGTGCGAAAAGTGGATTGTCCGGACGGGCCTCGAATGACCGTGGCGGAATTCGCGAGCATCGCCACCAAGCACACTATTACGCGGGAGGATTTCGAGCGCGCCAAAAACCTCAAAGCCCTCCCGGACTCATGGAAGCGGCGGCTGGAAGAGGAATTGAGGGAACGCCGGGGCTGAAACCGGCAGCAGACTAAGTCACAATATCCTCGCCACCGTCCACGCGGATCACGTTGCCCGTGATCCAGTGAGTCTTGTCGCTCATCAGGGCGGCGATGGCCGAAGCCACGTCTTCGGG
The DNA here is from genome assembly GCA_035528275.1 of Terriglobia bacterium. Lineage (GTDB taxonomy): Bacteria > Acidobacteriota > Terriglobia > UBA7540 > UBA7540 > DATKYV01. The sequence continues at coordinate 2,551 of DATKYV010000207.1, forward strand.
CGTGGTGAGGCGCCCGCCGGGATTGCGCATCTTGGCGAACTCCGCCAGCTTGTCGATGCCCGGGATTTTTGCCGAGCCCGGGGTCACAGTAACGCCCGCCTGGATGGCATTGGCCGTGATGCCGTGGGGCATCAGCTCGAAAGCCAACTGCCGAATATGCGATTCGAGGACCGCCTTGGCCGCCGATACAGCTCCGTAGCTGGGGATGACGCTGTGGCCGCCCGCGCTGGTCATGGCGTAAATGCGGCTGCCGGGACCGAGCATCTTGCGGCGCATCAGTTCCTGCACCCAGTAAACCAGGTTGTTCCCCATGACGTCGACGGTCATCTCCATCTGCGCCTGCGTCACCTCTTCGTCGCTGTTCGAACCCACGTAGGCTTTCAGCGACCCGAAGGCAATCGAGTGAAGATAGACCTTCACGAAGTGCTCGCCGCCCAGCTTCTTCCAGTGCTCCTGCATCTGGTTGAGCGCGTCGGCGCGCTTGACGGCGTCGCCCGCGTTGATGTTGAAAAAAAGCACGTCGCAGCCTTCGGCCTTCAGGGCTTCGATGACCTGGTTGACGTGATCCATGTTGGCGCGCCGGTCAAAGTGCACGCCGAAGATATTCAGTCCTTGGCGAGCCAGAGCTTTCGAAACCGCCTCACCGAAGCCGCTCGACGAACCTACGATCAGAGCCCAGCGGGTGGGCCCACCTGTTTCGGCCATCCTCATGTCCTTTCCGATTATTGAGAATGAGACTGCCCTGAACTCCGTGCGAATTCGGATTCGACCTGAGCAATCAAGCCGGCAAGGGATTCGTTCATCAACTGCTCGCTCGACGCGTTCAAAGCCTTCACCACGCCGGGCACCCCTGTGCCCTCCGCCGGACGCTCGACAAGGCGCGTGTCCGACCACACGGTCGCTCCGTCGCTGGCGCGAACCAGATTCAACTCCAGCGCCACACGCCCGTGAACACCGACCTCGTCATCGACTTCCTCGAAGTTCAGTACCCGGCCGCGCAGGATAAAATCCGCGCCCATTCCGGAGGAAAGCCGCCGCACCTCGGCGAATACACCAGCCCGGTCGAGCTTTCGGGCCACAAGTTCCTCCAGCATCCCCGCCGGGTCAGAAACCCAGCGGTGATATTCGTAGTAGTTCAACTGCGTGGGGGTCTCATAGTAAATAATCCGGTCGTCGCGCAGGGCTTCCGAGGCGTGAAAGCGCTCCACTCCGAGAACGTAGCCGGTCTTCGCGTCGCTTGTGGCCGGCGGCGGCGGGAGCTGAAGCGTGTAAAAGTGCGTTTTCGGCACGCCTCCGCATGAGGCGGCCACGAAAACGGCCAACAGCCCAAGCAGGGGCTTCGATGGCTGCCCGGGTTTATGTCTCCAGACGCTCCACAATGATCCGACGCTCATCATTCCCCATGTGCTCAAGATGAATATCGACCCGAGGCGCCATCGCATTATCTCCGAGCTTCTCTCCCCATTCAACGAGCACCGTGGCCTGCTGGCCCAGCAAGTCATCAAGGCCAAGGGTCGCGAGATCGTGGGCATCCTCGATCCGATAGAGGTCCACGTGGTAGACCTTGTTCTCCCGCCCGTACTCGTGGACCAGGGTGAACGAGGGGCTGGTTACCTCTTCTTCCCCCGCCGCCCCCAGACCCGCAACGATCCCCTTGGTCAGCGTAGTCTTGCCACTCCCCAGTTCGCCATGCAGCAGCACCAAACAGGGTGGGAGAACTTCCCCGGCGAGATTGCGCCCGAACTCAAGCGTCTCCTCCGGGGAGTGCGTCACGATATCAAAAAGCCTAGTCGGTCCCAAAGAGATTCCGGCGTCTGGAATGCCCGGTCGATGCCCAGCGCAGGTGTATTTCACTGGAGGCGGCCTTCAAGAGAGCGAAAGGCCAGCGGAAGTGTTTCCAATAAGTCTCCTGCTATCAATGACGTCTGGCCCTTTTCCGATACCGCAAGGTCACCCGCCATTCCGTGTAAATATACAGCCGCCACCACCACCATGGTTGCCGGGCGATCAGGGTATTGTGCCAAGAGCCCGGCGACCAGCCCCGTCAAGACATCCCCGGTTCCGCCTGTGGCCATGCCGGGATTGCCCGTGGGATTGACCCAAACCTGGCCGTCGGGCGCGGCAGTCAGCGTCCTGTAACCCTTTAGCACCAAATGGACCCTGTGCTTCTGAGCGAACTCGCGTGCCGCGTCAATCCGACGCGCGAGCAATTCCGCCGTGCTCTTCCCCGTCAGTCGAGCCATTTCGCCCGGGTGCGGTGTCATAATGCGAACACGTCCGTCTGATCGAAACGTGTCCATGCAGCCGCCGAACGCGTTCAGGCCGTCGGCGTCGAGCACCACCGGGATATCGTAGCGATTCACCACCGTTCTCACCAACTCCGCAGTCTCCGCGATGTTTCCAACCCCCGGGCCAACGGCGAGCACTGACTTCCCTTTCACCAAGCCATCGAGCCTCCCGTGATCCAGGGCGCGAAGCGAAATGCTCCCCGCTTCGGTTTCCGGCAGGGACTCCGTCATGTACTCCATCCCCAACGAGGCAATCACCGGGAGGGCACTCCTCGCAGTGGCGACGGTGACCAGACCCGCGCCGGCGCGCAGCGCGGCCTTGGCGGCCATTGCCGCTGCGCCGGTCTTCCCTACAGACCCGGCGAGCACCAGGACGTGCCCAAAGTCCCCCTTATGAGCTTCCGACTTTCGAGGCTCGGCCAACCAGCGCAGCTCCTCGGGGCGGGTCAGGTTTAGATTCAATTCCGGATCGTTTTCCATCACCTCCGGCGGCGTTCCGATTTGCTTGACCTCCCACTTCCCCACGCGTTCGCAGGCAGGCGGAAAGACATGCGCTGCTTTGGGGGCCGTGAAAGTTACGGAACCATCGGCGCGCAAGCACTCGCCAATCAGCTCGCCGCTGTCGGCAGAAATTCCGGTAGGGAGATCGACCGCCACAACGCGTGCACGGGTGAATTTGCCGTTGATGTCGCGGACGACTTCCCGCAAAAATCCCTCGAGCGGTTTCGTAAGGCCGGTGCCCAGAATCGCGTCAACGAGCAGCGTCGTGGCGGCGAGTTCGGGGACCAGCCGCCGCCACGCCTCGAGATCGGCCGCTATCTCGGCGGGTCCGGCCGCCAAGAGTCGCTCGAACATCGCGGCGGCGTCGCCCTTCAAGCGCTTGGGGTCGGCCAGCAGCAGAACTTGCGGCTCCAGCCCGCGTTCCCGGAGCAAGCGCGCCACCACCATTCCATCGCCGCCGTTGTTTCCGGGCCCGCAGAGGATGGCGATCTTCTGGGACTCGAGCGGCAAGTAACGCTCCTCCAGAAACTCCACCACGCCGCGGCCCGCGTTCTCCATCAAAGTCAGGCTGGGTACGCCGCAGCGCTCGGTGGTCAGGCGATCGATGCGCTGCATTTCAGCGGCGGTGAGAATCTTCATCGGCTAAATCCCCGCCATCGCTTCCAGTTTCTTCAACTTTTTAGAATCGCCCATGGCAATCAGGAAGTCGCCGGGAGAGATGGTATGGTCGGGTCGGGGATTGAAATTCAGAAGCCCGTCTTTGCCTCGGATGGCCAGGACGATCACACCGAGGTTTTTCCGCATGTCCGCCTCGCGCAGATTGGAGCCGGCCAGCTCCGAGTCTTCGGTGATCCGCACTTCCTCGATCTGGAGGTCCAGGTCGCCGTCACTCAGCGAGGAAAGCGCCAGGTCGAGAAACCGCTGCACGTGGGGCCGCATCAGTGTCTGCGCCATGCGGTGGCCGGCGTAGCCGTAAGGCGAAATCACCGTCGTCGCGCCGGCGCGGAGCATCTTCGCTTCCGCGCCGTCCTCACTGGCGCGCGCGATGATCGGCAGTTCGGGAGCGACGCCACGCGCCGTGAGGATGATGTACACGTTTTGCGCATCCGAGGTCACCGCGCTCGCCAGGCCGCGAGCGTATTCGATTCGGGCCTGGCGCAGCACCGCCTCGCTGGTAGCATCGCCGATGATGACCGGGAAGTTCTGCTCCAGGGCCCATCGCGCCTTCACTTGGTCCTGCTCGATGATGACCAATGGAATATCCCGGGCCGCGACTTCGGTCGCCACCCGACGGCCCACCCGACCTGCTCCGCAGATGATGATGTGGTCTTTCAATTTGGAAATCTCTTTTTCCATACGCCGGCGCCCGAAAAACAACCCTAATTCCGATTCTATCACCACGTGGGTCAGAGTGGCCATGGCGAATCCCACCACGCACACACCCAAGAAAATCAAAACAATGTTGAAAAGCTGGCCTGTTTCGGAAAGCTGGTTTTCAGGCTCGGCCCCGATCGTGGAGACCGTCATCAGCGTCGTATAGAGAGCCTTGAAGTAGGGCCAGCCCTCGATGAGATGAAACCCCACAGCGCCAACGGTGAGAAGGGAGATCAGCAAGACGCCGACGGCAAGAGCGCGGACGTAGGTTCCGCTCCGAGCCGCGCGGCGCCGCAAGGCAGGAGATGAAGTGCGGCTCGAAGCAGCGCGATGGGTGGAAGCCTTGTAGATCACAGCATCCATCCCCCGGTGACGTTGAGGACTTGCCCGGTAATGAAAACCGCCTCTTCCGAGGCGAAGAATTTCACGGCTTCGGCCACGTCCTCAGCGGTGGCAGGGCGGCCGATGGGAAACCTCGCGTCCGTCATCCGCTGGGCTTGCTCGAGAGTAATCTCCTTGTTGTCGATAATGGGCGGGGTCACGACGTTGACCGTAATTCCATAACGGGCTTCTTCCAGCGCCAGCGACCGGCTGAGCGCCACCATGCCGGCTTTGGCTGCGGAATAGGCGGAAATCTTCGCTTGGCCAAACGCCCGCTCAGCTCCCACTGCACCGAGATTGATAATCCGGCCCCAGCGCTGGCGGCGCATCGTCGGCAGCACATTCTTGGAAACATAGAAAACGCTGTACAGGTTAGAGGCCACGATCCTATTCCATTCTTCTTCCGTCGATTCGACGACGGTTTTCCACTCGAAATCGCCGACATTGTTCACCAGAATGTCGAGCCGGCCGAAGTGGCGCAGGACGGCGTCCGTCATCTCCTTGGCACGGACCGGATCGGTGACGTCAGAAGCCAGTGCCAAGCCGTCCGTCCCAAATGACTTGAATTCGTTCACAACCTTCTGCGCCCCCACTTTATTAGTCCGGTAAGTCACAGCCACCCGCGCCCCCGCCCGGCCCAAGGTCAAGGCAATCTCTTTGCCGATGCCGCGCGAAGCTCCCGTCACTAGGGCAACTCGATTCCGTAGGGACAAGCTCCAACTCCTTGATAATACATCGCTTATCTGATCATACCTGTAGAAGACCGGCTTGGCAATTGGCCATCCATGCGTCGCGCCTAATCCACCGCCTTGGCGACAAGCAGCGTCATGTCATCCTGCAACTCCGGACTGCCCGTCCAATCGTTGACGCTCCGATAGATCTCCTCCACCAGAACTCTCGGCGGCGACAGGAGCGCCCGCTGCGCCACCTTGAGGAGGCGCTCTTCGCCAAACTCCTCATCATAGACATTCTCGGGCTCGGTAAGACCGTCGGTAAAGGCCAGAAGCAAGTCACCCGGCTCGAGCTCGATTTCACCTTCCTCGTAGGTCACCGGACTGAACAACCCCACAACCGTCCCGCCTTTCTCCAAGCGCTTCATCTCACTGCCTCGGAACACGACGGGAGGCAGGTGACCGGCGTTTGTGTAAGTCAACTTGCGAGTGTTGCCGTCGTAGACCGAGCAAAAGAAGGTGGCGTATGTCTCGATCGAAGTGCTGTCATAGAGCTGCCGGTTGAGGCGACTGACGATTTCCGAGGTGGAGATGCACCTTCCGGCGCCGTCTCGGCCTGGCAAGAAGCCGTTGCTGGTCTGCGCGCGCAGCGACGACTGGATGGCGGCCATCAACAGGGCGGCGGAGATTCCCTTCCCGGCCACATCCCCCAGGACCAGCCCTAATCGGTTTTCACCCAAATCCAGAAAGTCGTAATAGTCCCCGCTCACCACGCGAGCGGGTTTGCAGACTCCGTACACTTCCAGGCCCGGAACTCTCGGCACCGTCCGCGGGAACAACTGGTTCTGGACTTCTTTGGCGATCTCCAGTTCGCTTTGAAGACGGGACTTCTCCTCGGACTCGCGAAGAAGCCCTTGCACGGACGTCGTCATACTATCAAAGGCTTCACCCAGCGCGCTCAATTGATCGCGGGCTGGCAAGTTGATACGGTAGGTGAGGTCTCCGGCCTTCACGCGCTCCGTCGCGTCATAGAGATTGTCAACGGTCCGGGTGATCGACCGGGTCATGCGAACACCGATGACCAGAGCCACCAGCTCGATCACCAAAAAGATCAGAGCGATGGCCAGAAAAACAATCAGGTAGGCACGCGAGAATCGGCCCAGCGGGGCGATCATCTCGCGGTTCAGTGTTGAGATGCGTGAGGTGACGAAGATGAAGACCGGCTGCTGGACAGTCGTCTGCGCCTCGCCGCCCCATACGGTCGGCTCCAGCGTCGAAGTCCCGACCACAGTGATATCAATGGGGGTCGTCGGGTCGGGAAGGCGCACCGACTTCGAGCGGATCGTGCCCGACTGAACATACTCGGTCTCCGGGGTCTGGAGCCGGAAGCCGGATGAAGAACTTGCCGCTCCCTCGCTGGTACCCGTCTTGACCTCCGTGGTAATCAGGACGCTCACCGGCCCAATGCCCGCTCCTACATAGTCCAGAAGCTCCGGCGTTATGGGCTGGCTATGGATAACCGTGAGATCTCCTGCCGAAGTCCGAACGCGGCTTAATGCCCGTAAAGCAAGCTGGCCCCGGTCTAAAACAATCCCCGCAAACTCGTCGCGGTCGAGCCACGGGGGAATCGCAACCGGCTCCGGCTGGGGTTTGCCGCCGCCGCGAAATGCGCGGCTAAGCCCGCCCAGGCGGAGTGTCACCTCCAGGTCGGGAAAGCTGCCCACTTGCTTGGCAAGGTCGGGCGCGCAGAAGTCCTGCACGCGGTTCAGCAAGGCTTCGGGCTGCGAGTGGCTTTCCATCAGTGCCACACGCGCCACCACGCGGTTCAGCTCCTGGAGTTTCTCGGAATGGTCGCGCAGCTTCCAGGCAACCAGAAAGGCCGCGAATTGCCCGCTGCTCAGAAAATCCTTAAGACCGACCATCAGCAGGATGAGGAAAATAGGCACGACGGCGATGAACAGGTACGTGATGATCAAACGCCGCCGCAGGCGCCAGAGCATTCGGTCCCGAATGAATCGCACCAAACGGACCAAGTAGTACGTCGCGATAGGAATCAGGGAAATCCAGAAGAGGGCCCAAAGAGACCCGGCCGTGCCGCTGCCGAAATGGTCGAGAATCCAGAGTGCCACGCCGTAGGCCGCCACCCAGAAAGCAAACCGCGCCATCCGCCGCGTGCGGTATTCCTGCAGTAGGGTTCTCAGCACGAGGGTGAGCATACCAGCGGGCGGCATTTTCCGCCAGCCGTGAAGGCGGTGGAGACCAGCCGTCGACTATCCATGAGGTTGGTAAGTGAGCCCGTTGATACGGGATTCGGCTGGCATGGACCCCTCACGAGCTCTGCGGACCTTGAGGAAGCGTCCCCGCCTCGCTCGCCGCTTTCTTCTGCAGGAGACTGTGCCGCCGACCATAGAAAAAGTAGATCATGAGCCCGATCAACATCCAGATGAACAGGCGAAGCCAAGTGTCGCCGGGTAAGGCGATCATCTGGGCCAGGCAAACGAGCATTCCCATGGGGCCCACAAACCATACCATCGGCGTGCGAAAAGGCCGTGGGACGCCGGGGCGCATTCTTCGCATTGCCACTACCGACCCGCTGACGATGACAAAAGCCAGAAGTGTCCCGATACTGACCAACTCTCCGACGACCCTGAGGGGCATTAACCCTCCAGCCAAAGCCACGCAGGCTCCCGTGAGCAGCGTACTCTTGTAGGGCGTCCGAAATCGCGGGTGGATTTCGCTGAAAACCTTGGGCAGCAATCCATCGTTGGCCATCGAATAAAACACCCTCGTTTGCCCCAGTAACATCACCAGGATCACCGCGGTAGTTCCCAGCAGCGCTCCGAGCTTGACCAGAGGAGAAAGCCACGATCGGGCAGGTGTGGAATCGATCGCCACAGCCAGAGGGTCCGCGACGTTGAGCTGGGAGAAGTGAATGATTCCGGTCAGCACCAATACGACGGCGATATAGAGCACCGTGCAGATCGCCAGTGACCCCAGAATCCCAATCGGCATGTCGCGTTCGGGATTGCGGGCCTCCTGGGCGGCGGTCGAGACGGCGTCAAAGCCGATGTAGGCGAAGAAAATGATCCCCGCCCCGCGCAACACTCCGCTGATGCCGAATTCTCCGAATTCGCCTTGATTAGGGGGCAGGAACGGCACCCAGTTCCCACGATTCACATAGAAAGCCCCCACCACAATGAACAACACAACCACCAAGACTTTGACGAACACAATCACGTTGTTGAACCTCGCCGACTCGCGGATGCCGATCACCAGCAGTGAGGTGACGACCGCGATGATGAAGGCCGCCGGCAGATTAAAGTAAGGGTGGATGACTGTCCCATCGGCCAGCGTGAGGGTCTCCCAGGGGCTGGCGCTCAATTCCGCGGGAAAGGGCAAATGAAGGGTTCTCTGGAGGAATGAGATGAGATAGCCCGACCAGCCGATGGAAACTGTCGTCGCCCCCACGGCATATTCGAGGATCAGGTCCCAGCCGATGATCCATGCCAGGAATTCACCTACCGAAGCGTAGGAATAGGTGTAGGCGCTGCCGGCTACGGGAATCATCGCTGCGAATTCCGCGTAGCAGAGGCCGGCGAAAGCGCAGCCGACCCCCGAGAGGATCACCGATAGCACCAGCGCGGGTCCGGTATGCTGCGCCGCTATTCCGCTGAGAACGAAAATCCCCGCGCCCACAATGGCGCCGATGCCCAATGAGACCAGCGCCACCGGCCCCAACGCGCGCCGCAGGCTGTGCTCGGACTCCTGCGCTTCTTGTCGCAGTTGCTCAAGACTCTTTTTCACCCAAAGTCCAGCCATCCTACCCCCTAACACCGTTTCTGGAAGCCCCATCCACTCCGCGTAATGGGAAGTCAGGCTTCTCGGAGCCTAGCGCCTTGGATGCCCCTTGGCGCGCGTCCCGGCGAACGTTCCTTGGTATCCCCGTATTCCAAGTGAATGCCTTACTCAACTTGGGGCGCGGCCCTTCGTCTGTGCCACCACGTGTAGAGATAATAAGCCGGTATTCCGGCTAGCACGATCGACAGCCCGGCAACACACCGCATTGCCTTGTGTGTGATGAGCGCCCACTCGACGAACAGGGCGAAAGCAATGTACAACACCGGCAAAGCCGGGTAGCCCCAGGCGCGATAAGGCCGCGGAGCCTCCGGGCGAGTCCGACGGAGCTGGAAAACCGCGGCAATCGTTAAAATGTAAAAAAGAACGACGGCGAAAATCACATAGTCGAGCAGTTCGCCGTAGGTGCCAGAGAGCGTCAGCAATCCGGCCCACAGTGCCTGGACCAGCAGAGACACCGCCGGGGTGTGGTACTTCGGATTGACGCGCGCAACGGAGGGGAAGAAGACCCCGTCCTTCGCCATGGCGTAATAGACGCGCGCCCCGGCAAGGATCAGCCCGTTCAGGCAGCCGAAGGTCGAGATCATGATGGCGGCCGCCATCAGCCCAGACCCCGCGGTCCCCAGCATGGCCTGCATGGCCGCCGTTCCCACGCGATCTCCGGCGGCGTACTGAATCCCCCGGTCGAGAACGCCCGCGCCCTCCGGCGACCCATAAAAAGGCAGCGCCCGCAAGTAGACCCAGTTACAGGCCACGTAAAGCGCGCAAACCGCGGTTGTGCCGAGGAACAAAGCCAGGGGCAGATTGCGCTTGGCGTTGACCACCTCGGCGCCGGTGAAGGTGACGTTGTTCCATGCGTCGGAAGAGAACAACGGGCCGACCAGCGCCACCGAGACGACGGTCAGCGTCGCAACATTCCATCCCGCTCCCTGCAGAGTCCCCTGGCTTGGCACCGCCACACTGGCGGGACGAGAAATCCACCACAAACCCAGCCCTACCAGACCCAGCAACGCTCCGGTCTTCAATACAGTGAAGATGTTCTGAACGAAGGCTCCCGTCCGGATGCCGAAGACGTTTACCACGCTGAGAAGTGCGATGGCAAGGATTCCGATCAGTTGCTCGGACGATAGCGTCAGCGCTGTGGCACGGCCAAAGAGGCCCACCGTGCCGAAATTCACCAGAAAGTTCTCGCCGGAAACCCAGGGAACGAAGACGCCAAAAAATTTGCCGAAGGCTACGCCGACCGCCGCGATGGTCCCGGTTTGAATGACCAGGAAGAGGGTCCATCCGTAGAGGAAACCGAACAGCGGGCCAAAAGCCTCGCGTAGGTAAACGTATTGCCCGCCGGCCCGGGGCATCATGGCGGCCAGCTCTCCGTAGGTGATCGCCGCCGAGACGGTCATCACACCGCTGATGACCCAGGCAAGCATGAACAGACCGGGGGAACCTGTCTGGCGGGCGACGTCGGCGGACACAATGAAAATGCCCGAGCCGATCATCGAGCCCATGACAATCGTGGTGCAATCGAGAAGGCGAAGACGTTTGACCAGTTCGACGGGAGCAGCCGGCGAGGTGGAATTGGACCTTGTCGCTGTGGCCATTCAGGTAACGATCCGGGCTTGCGGCCCGGAGGTTGGAGTTCCAAGCGGCAAGCGACGATTCAGAATCTCAGGCGAATCTTATTGACACAACGCGACCAGGAATTCTCGGGTGCGCGCCCCGATGTCCGGAGCTTGGAGGAGATCACCTATCACGGCCACAGAATCCGCCCCGGCCTCGATCACGGCTTGGGCATTCTGGAGCGTGATTCCTCCGATGGCGACCAACGGCTTCCCGGTTGCCTTCCGCGCCTCACCCAAGCCCTGGAGCCCAACTACAGGGTCGGGTGCGGCCTTGCTCCGCGTGGGGAACACGGGGCCAAAGGCGATGTAGTCAGCGGAGCTCCGGTCCGCTTCCCGCACCTCCGCCAGCGTATGAGTCGAGCAGCCCACCCACTTCCCGGCCGGGAGAAGAAGCCTCGCCGATTCGACGCGAAGGTCCTCTTGCCCCACATGGACGCCGTCGGCATCCAGGGCGCGGGCGATGTCGGCCCGATCGTTAACAATGAAAATCGCCCCCGCCTCTCTCGCCCGATCGGCAACGCTGCGACCGGCTGCAAAGAGTTCGCGGGACGAACTGCTTTTATCCCGATACTGAATCAACCGGACCCCCGCGTGGAGGAGAATCTCACCGACGGTAACCGGCTGGCGGTCCCCCAACTGGGCCGCATCGAGGATAGCATAGAGCCGTGGAATCGTGATGCTCATAGGCCGAAGGCGCGCCTGGGTCTCATTTCGAGTTCGCGCCGTTCGGAGAAAACCGCCGGAGAAATCCCGTATCGAAGTTGCCGGCGCGGAAGTCCGGGTCCGCCATGATCTTCTCATGAACGCGGATGGAAGTGGAGATGCCCTCGATGATGAACATTTCGAGTGCTCGGGCCATACGGCTGATAGCTTCCGTCCGGTCTTTTCCATGCACGATGATCTTGGCGATCAAGGAATCGTAATAAGGGGGTATGACTGACTCACTGTACGCGGCCGTATCCACGCGCACCCCGGTGCCGCCGGGGACGTGAAAGCTGGTCACTTTTCCGGCCGAGGGTGCAAAAGTTTCGGGGTTTTCCGCGCAGATGCGGCACTCGATGGCGTGACCTCGCAGGCCGATAGTCTCTCCTTCCAGGGGCAGCTTTTCGCCTGCCGCAATCTGGATCTGAAGTTTCACCAAATCCAGGCCGGTCACCAACTCGGTCACCGGATGCTCCACCTGGATGCGCGTATTCATCTCCAGAAAGTAGAGGTTTCTCTCCTCGTCCATGAGAAATTCGACGGTCCCGGCGTTCGTGTAACCGATATTTTGGAGAGCCTGGACCACCTGGTGCCCGACGGTCTGCCGGGTCGCGGCGTCGATCTGAGTTGACGGGGACTCTTCCAGCAGTTTTTGGTGGCGCCGCTGAATCGTGCACTCGCGCTCGCCGAGGTGAACCACTTTCCCGTGATGGTCGCCGAACACTTGAAACTCAATGTGGCGCGGCTTGGCGATGTATTTCTCCAGGTAGACGTCGGGCGTCCCAAAGGCCGCGGCCGCTTCGTTCTGCGCCGTATGAAGGGCATGCGGCAGCTCGTCAGCGGAATCAACGATTCGCATGCCCCGTCCGCCCCCACCGGCCGCCGCCTTGATGATGACAGGGTAGCCGATCTCCTCGGCAAACTTTCGGCAATCCGCCTCGGATTGAATCACTCCCTCCGAGCCCGGAAGGATTGACAGGCCCAAATCGGCCATCTTCCGCCGGGCCTGGCTCTTGTCTCCCATCAGCCGAATAGCCTCCGGCCGCGGACCGATAAAGGTGAGCTGAGAAGTCTCGCAAACCTCGGCAAAATACGCGCTCTCGGCCAGGAAGCCATACCCGGGATGAACCGCTTCAGCCCCGGTGATTTCGGCCGCGGAAATGATGCTGGCCACATTCAAATAACTTTCCGAGCTTCTGGGCGGGCCGATGCAAACGGCCTCATCGGCGAACCGCACGTGGAGCGAATAGCGATCCGCCTCCGAGTACACGGCGACGGTTTGAATGCCCAGCTCCTTGCAGGCGCAGATGATGCGCAAGGCAATCTCGCCGCGGTTGGCAATCAGAATCTTGTTGAACATCGGCGTCCCAGTTGCCGGGGCGCGCTCATCCCCATTCCCTCGTGGGCGTTTCAGCCGGAGCGCGCACCGCTAATGCTCGAGACCAGTCCCCCGATCACTTCTTATGAGAAGGTCTGATGGCAAACAGCGATTCCCCATATTCCACGGGCTGCCCGTTTTCGACGTAAACCCGCACGATTTCACCGGCCACTTCGGACTCGATCTCGTTCATGAGTTTCATGGCTTCGATGATGCAAAGCACCTGGCCCACCTGGACTACATCGCCGAGGCTCACAAAGGGCGGGGCGTTGGGAGCGGGGCCTTCATAATAGGTCCCCACAATCGGCGACTTGATGATGTATAGCCCTTCCGTGGACTCCGGTGTGGGCGCCTCCACAGGAGCCGGGACCGGGGCAGACGACTCGACGCTGGGGGGAGGAGGTGGCGAGGGAGAGTAAGCCGGTGTGGGGCCGGGAAACCCGACCGGAGGAGCAGCCGGCCCCGGTGCTGGCTCGACCGTTTTCCCCCGCTTGATGTGAACCCTCACCCCACCTTTTTCCATCTCGAACTCGGTGATTTCCCGGTCGATGAGGACATCGATGAGCTCCCGGATTTCCCTGAGGTTCCAAGCGCTCTCGGAACCCTCTTTCCCTCGCCGTGGATTCTTACCAGGCATTTAGGTCATCTCCCAAGTCGCTAGTCAGTGAACCAAGCGTCTTTCGAAACAAGGGTGAGGATTTCCGGGCCGCCGGCGCCAACCAGAACCGTGTCCTCGATACGAATGCCGCCCAGTCCCTCGATGTAGATCCCGGGCTCCGCCGTGACCACGCAGCCAGGCTTCAAGGACGATCTTTCACCGCGACCCAGCCGGGGCCTTTCGTGGATGTCGAGGCCTACTCCGTGGCCGGTGCTGTGCGTAAAGTATCGCGCCAACCCGCGGCGCGCAAGCTCACCGCGGGCAGCAGCGTCTACGTCGCCCGCCAGGGCATGCGCCCGAAGACTTTCGACAGCCCGCAATTGGGAGCGGCGCACGGCATCGTACAGGCCTCGAATACGCCTCGGAGGACTGCCCAGGTAGACAGTCCGCGTCATATCCGCGACGTAGCCGCTAAGTCTAGCACCGAGGTCAAAGATAACCAACTCATTTTTTCTCAACAACTTGGCGGAAGGACGAGCATGGGGGAATGCGCTCCGGGGCCCCGAAGCCACAATGGTTTCGAACGCCCGGCCCTCAGCCCCTTTCCGTCTCATCCGATATTCGATTTCGGCCGCGAGATCGGATTCCCGCACCCCGGGCCGCGTCTGCCTCAGCACTTCCTTGAAAACCTTCGCCGTCAGGCGACATGCCTCACGGATGCATTGGACTTCCACCTCGTCCTTGACGTACCGCAAGTCTTCAATCAAGGTCCCGGCGGAAATCAGCCTCCCTCGACCCGGCAGTCCCTGCTTCAGGTTGGGGTACTCTGCACACGTCAGGTGAGTGTCTTCAAAAGCCACTCTCTGGGCTCTCTTCTTTTTAAGCCATGCGACGGCCGCCTTGAGAAGCCCGCCCCTTTCTTCCAAGACCTCCACGCCCCGCGCTTCCTCTCGCGCCTGAAGCGTGTAACGAGGGTCCACCCACAATAGACCCTCACGAAGGCCGATCACCGCAACCCCCGCACTGCCCCGAAAGCCCGTGAGGTAAAAAACGTTCGTGGGGTTGGAGACTAGCAGGAAGGACCACCGGCGGCGCTCAAGAAGCGCGCGCAGCCTCTCCTGGCGGGGCGCGATGGGGTCGATTCCGACGGGAGAATTCATGAAGAGAAACAAAAAGGAGGAGACTCCCGTCTCCTCCTTCCAACGAACCTATTGGCCGAGGTCTCAGGCCAATCTTACCCCGGCAGGACCTTGGGCGAAACGAAGAACAGCAGCTCCTGTTCGGAGTCTGAAACGCCGCTGCTCTTAAACAGGTTCCCGATGATTGGAATGCTGCCAAGCAAGGGAACTCGCGAAGAGTTCTTCCGCCGCGCGGAAACGGTCACTCCACCGAACACCACCGTCCCGCCGTCGGGGACCAGAACCTGCGTCGTAGCCTGCTGGGTGTCGATGCTCGGGCCCGCCCCCGTCAGCACCAGCCCGGGCCTGGCGTTTGTGACGTTGATATCCAGGAAGATGTATCCATCTTCCGTGACTTGGGGCGTTACTCGCAGGGTCAGCGTCGCGTTCACGTACTGGATGCTGATGGTGTTGTTGATGGTCGTCTGAATGGGGATTTGGGTTCCTTGCTGCACCGTCCCCGGCACGTTGTTCTGCGTCACGATGGAAGGACGGGAGAGCGTTTTAGCCTGGCTGTGCGTCTCCGCCGCGGCGATGGCCGCGTTGATGGCATAGCGCGCTCCGGCGTTCGATATGGCAAAGACTCCGAAGCCACCCACCGACGGGGTGTTGACTTCGACTGAAGGCGAGAAGCCGACGTTCCCTGAAGCGCTCCCCATCGACCCGTCCCCCGTTCCCGCGGCAGTCGTCGTCGTACCGGCGGGGTTTGCGTAAGCCGCAGAAAGAGCCGTTGCCAGGTCGCGCGAGAAAGCCGAGGTCGCCAGAACGATGCGAGCCTCAATCTGCACTTGTTTTGCCTTCTTGTCGAGCCGCGTGATAATCGACTCAATTATGGGAATCTGGGTCTGAATGTCGGAGATGATCAGGGTGTTGGCCCTCTCGTCGACGAGGATGTTGCCGCGCTTGCTGAGCGCGCCTCCACCCACCCAGGATTTCAGCATGGTGGCGATCGTCGAGGCCTTGGCGTAGTTCACAGGACGGAACACCGTGACCAGCGGTTGAGCTTCCTCGCGGGCCGCCGCCAGCTTGACTGTCGCTTCCTGTTCTGCGGTCAGTGTCTCCATCCGCGCAATCCGCAGGACGTTACCCTCCAACGTTCGCCCCAGGCGATTGTTCTTGAGTACGATATCCAGGGCTTGGTCCCAGGGCACAGCATCCAACACCAACGTAACATTCCCCGTCACGTTGGGGTCCACGATGATGTTTAGCCCGCTGATTTCGTGAATCAGGCGGAAGAAGTCTTTCAGGTCAACGTCTTTCAAGTTCAGGGAGATAGGTTCCCCGGTGTATTGAGCTGGCGCTTCTTCAGCTACCCCACCTTGCCCCTGGGGCGCGGCGGAGAAAACACCCGACCTTCCTACCAGGGTCATGGCAGCGCGCGCAGCTTGGAGGGCTTCGGGCGAATCCTCGTTGGTTTCCGACTTCTTGGGAGCCGCCGCTACCTCCTGCGACCCCGCAGCAGCGGGCAGGGTGTTCTGAAGGTCGATGCTGGTGGGCGTCGCGGCTACGGTCTGCGTCGTGGTCGTAGTCACCACGCTAGGCGCCTTTTCCGGTTTGGGAGCGGGGGTCTGCTCGGCTGGCTCAGCCGCCGTCTCCTTCCCCTGATCCACAGCCACCCTTTCAATCCGCTTCTCTTCTTGGGGCTTGGCAGGGGGTGTTGCCGCCGGTTGGGGGGCCTTGACCTGGTTTTCCGATCCCTTCCCCTTCAGTTCAACGCGCACTCCCCCCGCAACGGCGTGAACATCGTAGCGCGGTTTGCCAATGAGATCTGCCACGACGCGAACAACTGCCGGGTTGCTCTCCCGAAATTGACCTACACGCACTCCTTTCAGAACCGCAGATTCAGCTTCGTAGATCTTCTTGTCTGTCGCCCTCTCCGCCCCTTCGAAGTCAACAACAAGGCGCGGCGGATCGTCCAGTTGAAAGACGGTGTAGGGGAGCTTGTGGCTTGTCTCAATGTCCACCAGGGTTTCCCCCGCCTTACCGGTCACGATCGTTACGCCCAGCACAGTCCCCGGCCCTGCAGGAGCAGCTTGTGGGGCAGGCTCGCTGGGGGCTTCCGTGGGTTTGGCAGGAGCAGGAGCCGTTGGAGCGACAGTTGCCACAGATCGGCTCAAACCCGGGCTTACTGGTGCGAAGAAAATGTGCAGGCCTTCCGCGTCCCGCTTCGCAGTCACGGGGCCGCCGTGGCTCGCGTCGAGCTGCACGCGAACGACGGACTGACCGTTCGCATCCGTATACTGCAGGACGCGGTATCCGTCGACCAAGCCCCCAGTCCAATGGCCCGTTTTCGGCAGGTCGCCCGCTTGTGCACCCTGCAAGTCGACCCACACGGCGCTGTCGGTAGCCTGAACGGTCCGGTAAGAGTAGTCGCCCTCAATGCGGAGGAGGACTTCGCCGCCCGAGGGTGGTCCGGCAAGCATAACCGCCTTCAGGGACGCTCGGGTCGGTGCGGGAACCTCGCCGCCGGCGGCGACCCCCACCATCCCGAGAATCAAGCAAATTACCGTGAGTGAAAGGACAGCTTTTCGTCTCATCTTCCTTCTCCAGGGCGCTGGCTCAGTCTCTTGACCACTTCGCGGGTTTGCGCCCGACCTTGCTGGTCAAGGACGTTCTCTCGGAAATAGACCGAGTCAGGGGTAATCTTAGTTACGACGCCGTTATAGACCGCGTCATTCTCCCGAAGGAAATAGGCCCGATTTGCATTCGTATCCACGACCGCGATCATCTCATTTGTCGCGTCCAGACGGACAATCCCTTCAAGTCTGAGCCGATTGATTACCAAACCGCGCTTGCCCGGTGGGAGGGGTCCTGTAATTCCGTCCCCTTCCTGCGAGCCTCCCTTGCCCGGCGGAGGCGGAAGCTTGAAGGGATCTCTGCGCCCCTCAATCGCCAACCGGGTGGGAAGCGGAGCAGGTGCTTGAGTTTTCTTGGCTGCCGGGGCCTTCTTGGCCCCTGTGGCCGCCTGGACTCCAACCCCCGGGGCCGAAGCGGCTCGGACCGGCAACACCCAACAGCCTGTCGCCAGACTTGCGGCGACCACGAAACTCCACGATGCTCTCATGCCTGCGCGGATCAGCCTTTTCATGACCATGTCTGTAATCCTGCCCTATTTCTTTTGTTGCCCCGGCCTTCCTTGCTGCGGCGGAGGCTGGGGGCGGTTGAAATACGTGACCACAGTGCAGTTCGCCCCCACAGTCTCACTGGACTGGACCGTGTATTTACCCATCCCGCCCCCTTCAGGGACGCCCAACACGAGACTCGACACGTTGACACTCACAATTCGTTGCTCGCGCGCCAAACGGTCAAAGAAGTTCAATAAGGAATAATAGGTTCCGTCAAGGCGCACGGTAAACGGCATTTCGACGTAGAAGTCCCGTTGAACCAGGGGCTGGGCGACGAAGGTGCGCATGAAGATGGAGCTTGCGGTAACCGTGTTGTGGACCATCTTGACGAATTCGTCGGTGGCCTGCTCGTCCGGGACAATCGAACGGAGAGTGGCGAGTTGCTCTCTCAACTGCTCGATTTGGATCAGCAACTCCGCTCGCTGCCTTTCGAATATCTGCTTCTCCTGGTTATCTTTCTTCAGCTTCGCCACCTCCGCCTGGAGTTGGTCGCGCTTAGCCCTCAGCCCCCAGATCGAATCAAACACCCCCGGGATCCCGTAGAAAAAGACGCCGGCGGCCAGCACCAACGCCACCGTAGCGAGGATTATCGCCTGGACGGACCCAGGAAGATCATTGAAACCCTTGGCCATGGTCGCTTCCTCTCCTACATCGCCGCTCGCGCCCCGGGAGCGGCAGGGGTCGCGGCAGGCTTCATTTCGGGGGCCGGCGCCTGGGGCAACCTGTAACGCATGTCGATGTTAAACTTGAATGTTCTGCGGCTGTCCTGGTCGTCCTGAAAATACTGCCGCAGTTGCACATCCTGAAATCGATCGGAGCGCTTCAATTCGGCAATCAAGTTGGCGATCGCTTGCACCGTGCCCGCCTGGCCGCGCAAGGCGATCCGGTCTCCGGAGGGATTCACCGCCAGGAGATAGAGGTCATTCACACGATTTACTGTGTTTCCCAAGGCTGTCATGAAGTCCGCCGGGCCGACCCGACTGTTCTGGAGTGTCGTGATCGTATTCTTCCGCCTTTCCAGCTGTTGCTTCTGCTGGTTCAGGCGCTGGACCTCCGCCCCGATCTGGGCCAGTCGTTGTTGCTCGATCTTCGCGTCGTCGCGCTCCTTGGTCAGCTTGGTGACTTCGGCGGTCCATATCAACCACAAAGCCCCCACGATGATCGAAGCAACAAGCAAGCTGCCGACGAAGATAATCGCCTGCTTAGCCGCCGTGGGCGGCGGGCCCGCGACCCTGGCCGCGACGGGCCGGGCTACTCCCAGTAGGTTAATCCTGATCATGGCGTGTCAAAGCTCCTTAGCGCCAACCCCACTGCGACGCTCATGCGGGGAGCGATGTCGTTAATGTAGCTGGGGTCGATCTTGGAGGGGTTGAAATCCACCTTACGAAACGGATTTATGACCTCCACCGGGATATTAAACTCTTCCTTCAACAGGTCCACCAAACCCTCGATCCTCGCCGTCCCGCCCGCAACGTAAATCTGCTGGATGTTTTCCGTGGTCGTGGTCTGCCGGAAGAAGTCGAAGGTTTTCTGAATTTCCAGAAGCAGGATCTCAGAAACGGACCGAATGTGAGGCCCCTTCGCCTCCGAATCCACGTTGGGCAATACTTCTCCCTGCTTGAGCCTCTCCGCATCTTCGAAGCTGAGATCGAGCTCCTTTTGCAAGGTGTCAGTGTATTGATTCCCGCCCACCGAAACGTCGCGGGTGAACAGCGGCACACCTCCGCGAACGATGTTGATGTTCATGATGCTGGCGCCGATATTTAACAGCGCCGCCATCAATTCCGGCGACGGGTTGTAATTCTCCTCAAAGGCGTTCTGCAGCGCAAAAGCGTCGATATCCACCACCATCGGCGACCGACCCGACTGGCTGAGGACGTTGGTGTGATTGAGGATCTTGTCGCGCTTGACCGCCACCAGCATGACGTCGAATCCCGATCCCACCGCAGCGGGGCCCAAAACCTCGTAGCTGAGGTTCACGTCCGACATATCGAAGGGGATGTACTGCTGCGCTTCGTAGGGGATTGCCTCAGCGACCTCTTCAGGTGTACCGGCCACGACCGTGACCCTCTTGACGATGACCGAGTGTCCGGACACCGCCGTGGCGACGTTTTTGGTCTTTATCTTGTTGTCGAGGAAAATCTTCTCGATGGCGGTCGAGACCGAGAAAGAGTCCATGATCAGGCCATCCACAACCGTGTCCTGGCCCAAGCTCTCCAGGCCCACATTCAGCAGCTCGTATCCCGAGCCCTTCTTCTTGAGCTCCACGGCCTTCACGGAACTCGAACCGATGTCCAATCCGACCAGCCCTTTTGATTTTCCAAACCCAAACATATGGAACGCTCCCTACCTGGCGCTTGCGCGCCCCCTTCGGGCCGCGCGCTCGTCGCGATGCGTGCTTTGCTTCTCCATCCAGCGGTCAAGAACGGTCTTCTTGAATTTCCAGCGGTTGCCCAGCTTAAAAGCCGGGATTTTTTCTTCGTAAACGTACTTATAAAGTGTCTCGCGGGAAACGCCAAGGTATTCCGACGCTGCCCTTATGTCCATAACTTCTCGGGTTTCTGCCATGCTACCAGCCTGTGTTTAGGAACATCCGCTAGCAATAAAACCGTGATGTCCTGGCGACCTTTCGAAAAGGCCCCTGGAATTGGGGCGTTATTGTGGCTTATACGCTTCGAATTTAGGGGATGTCAAGTGTTTTTTTGAATGTATCAGTCGAAATCATAGCATTTGAACGACTAAATATAGGGGGGAAATAGGCAAATCTCCCAAAATCGAGGGGTCTGTCCCTAAGGAGCCCCCAACATATTGGGGTCATTTTCCCTCGCCGCGGTCTCCAACCCTTCAAGGACGCTATTTCGTGTTTTCTCTTGGTTTCTTGCCCTCGGCAACCTCTTGCCGCCGCATGATATCCTGTGTGCCGGCTGGGGGCGCCAGATGGGGTCGCCGAGCAGCCGTTCCGGGCTTCACATATGTATATGTATAATGATGCAGACGGGCCCCCTTAGCCTGGACTCTCTATGTCCTTCTACGGTCACCTCCTCAGGATCGCCGCCCAATGGGAGGCCGAATTCGCCCGGAACAAGGCGCTTTTGGGCCAGAAGATTCAATGCAGGAAGGGTTGCACCGACTGCTGCCATCACTTATTTCAGATCACGGAGTTGGAGGCCGCCTTATATATCGAAGGCGGTCAGGGAGATGGCTCCGGAGGACCGAGCCCGCCTGCGGGAGCGGGCGCGGAAGTACATGGCCGAGCGAGCCGCTCTCCTGGCCAAGGCCGATGTCCCTGAGGCATGGGGTAGTCTGCCGCCCCCAGGCACCCGCTTGGCCTGTCCGGCGCTGGAGGGCGGTGAATGCCGGATCTACTCCCACCGGCCGCTGATCTGCAGGAAGTATGGGATCCCCCTCTACAATCCCCACAAGCCAGACCGGCTTTTTGCCTGCGAGCTCAACTTCAAGCCGGGCGAGGATATCGAAGTTACGGAGTTGGTACAGATTCAGACCGCGCTTCACGACCAATGGAAAGAAGTTCAGGGAGACTGCAATGCGCGGGGCGGTCGCAGGGACGAAAGGCCTCTGACAGTGGCCTGGGCCATTCTCGAGGATTTCCAACCATACCTTCCCGAGTAGCTTGTCGAGCCCTGACGAGGAGGATGGGTTCTACTGTCAAACCTCAAGATAGGGGGCCGGCACAGCCCGCCATTCGGTTTCCAAGGGCATTCGAGGCAGAATTAGCGCCCGCCAATCGCCGCGGCGCTTTGCAGGTCTGCGTAGGTAGTGGTGAGCCTCATGGTGACGCGGCGGTCGGCCAAGCCGACCTCCACCGCCTCAAACGGGTTGGGAAGATTCGGATTTGCGTTCTGCCAGGCAAGCTGCTGGAACATCCTCAAACCGTCAATAATCTGACGAAGGGTCCCCGCCGCCTCGGGAGTTGAGCAATCGAGTTTCACGTCAAGGTTAACCTTTTCGCCCGGGTCCACACTGTAGACCAAGTCTTCCACTGACTGAAAGGTGCTGGTCCAGTCCATCTGGAGGTTCTGTTGCGCGGGCAGCCAAGCCTGGAACCAGTCGACGACCGCCCCGTGCACTGCAACACCCCAAATTGGGGCCTTGGTTTGGGCCTCCCCGACCAGCTTCATGAATCGTGTGTCGGACATGACGTTTGGCGCGTTTCCCTCTCGAGCCTGGAGCATCTTGGACAGCAACTCCGCCCTGCCGAAAACTGCGGTGGTTTCTTCTATAACCACAACACACGCAGCAGCCGGACCCGTTCCCAGACAGTATGCGGGGATTCCTTGCACGGTTACCGGCGAAATGCCGCGCGCCGAAGCGCGCTCGGCCAGCGTCCGGGAGTTGAACCGACCCGCCACAAAGCCCCCCAGGTCCATGCTCTCCCCGCCGGGCTGCCACCCCAGAACCAGTTCGTCGATGTCGCTTTCCTGGACTCCTAACTGTGCGAAGGAGTCCTCCAGAGCTTTGAGCCGGGGGCCTACATAACGCTGGCGAAGATTGGCGTAGTTGGGAAGGGTGCGGAGTTTCTGCGGGCTCGAGTACTCCACCCGCAGCGTCTGCGGTGGGAAGCTGGCCAAGGCTCTGTAAACAAAGTCCTGCGCCTGCCCGGTCGCAGGCAGAATAAAGACCGCCAATCCCATCGCCCAGCCGCGTAAGCTTCGCATGCCGATTGCCCCCTTAGCTCTCATTGTCCCGCGGGCAGAAAGCCATCAAATCACCCTTCCGGCCACGGAAGCCATTATCGAACAATGTGGCAGGTTTCCCGCGCAGCGTCAACGGTTTTGAGATTAAGAGAACCTCAGAGGATAGCTGCAGGCGCGCCCACTAAGCTTCGATACGGTTCAAGATCGTTCTGAAAGTGGTTTTTTCATTGGCTTGGGCGCCGGTATCGCCAGGGCGAAGAAAAAGCGAATATCCTGTTGTCTTTTCGGGGCGAAGTTCTGATTTGGGCACTCATTCAACGTTTCGCATTGAAGCGACGACCCCTCGACTGATCCGTCCGCTGACGGATAGCGCTTCGCCGCGGCGACTCCCCACCGGCCTCTTTCGGCGTCCCGGCTAACCGGGGCGCCGCTGATAGGGCAAAACATTGTCTTGAACTTGTAGTCAGGAATTGATAGTATCTGCCGAGGCGATAAGCATCAATGCAAATATTCAACATTCCGGACCAAGTGATAGACGGCGTAGCCGCCCAAATCCATACGAGGACAAACAAGGACTACCATATCCCAGTTGTGGGAGTTGGGGACAATTTAGAGACACCTCAGATATTTGAAATAATGCCGTTCGCTCAAATTGATTCGCGGGAGCCTCGGTTCTTCGCGATCGATGGGAGCCGTAACAGCCATACCTTCTACAACGGGATCACGCTCTGTTTTTGCCAAGCAGGCTATGTTTGCTTTCACCAAGGAAACCAGTTGCGGATGAACAGCAACGACGACCCTGTGCTCTTGGGGAAGACTTTTCACGGCAGCAAGATGCTTGTGCTCGCCGAGAAGGATTTGACTGATATCTACGAGGAGTTACTTGGGTTGCCACCCGTCTCTGCCCTGCTGTCTTTCTTCGACGCCAAGCCTGAAGACGTGTTTCCGTACAGCAAAGACGTCCCCTAATCCGCAGCACGGCAACACTCCTGGGGTTTTGTCAGGAGATATTGGAGTGGGCCTGCGTCTTTGACATCGTTCAAAATGCACCGGTGACTCCGGGTGATTTCATACTTCGCGACGGAACCCTCCGAAGCCTACACATTAAGCAGCGCTTTCTCGTTAAGCTGGGCCACTTACTCCACACCAAGGATGTCCGCGTCGTGGGCGTGACAAAGCAAAGCCCGATCAAGACGGAGCTTGCGTACACGTACTCGAAAATTGACAACTACCTTCAGGCGAAACTCAAGCCCGAGTACCCCTTTAGCGAAAAAGACCCGAAGCGACAAAAGCTGTGTTGCTACTTTGAGGCTCGCGACGACGTGCTCCAAGCGGCCTATCAAGGTGGTGGAAGCAACATGTACGCGAAGAAGGACATCGTTGGGGGACGCGGCTTCGGCCTCTTCCTTACTGCGCGCCTGGACTATGTTGAGAAGCTACAGAATTACGACTGGCTGGTGTGTGACCTCAACATCTACGATTGTATTCCTGGCATCGCGAATCAAAACCTGGCGAGGGACTGTCAGAAGGTCGCGGAAATTATGTATGAATTGACGGCCACAACCCAGGAGCACTACATCCTGGGATACCCCTACCCGCTCGTCGAGGCCCACAACCTGGTGTCCCTTACTGGCGACTTCAAGCAGGAAGCAATCGCAAGAGTCAAGGCTGCCCTTTACTCGGCGCAACAAATGGACCACACT